>CAZXTJ010000100.1:0-16956 GCA_964643655.1 uncultured bacterium | reverse complement strand
AACAAGACTCATGCGAAACATTAGTGACTCCTTATATATACGTATATTTTGTGGAAGTATAAGAAGCCCGAGGTAAAACGTGAACCCCAAAAACTAAAATGAGTGGTTCAGTCAGCTTTGGTGGGTCTCCACAGCTTTCTAATGGTGTTTATGGAACGCAAAATGTTCCAACCAGTAGATTTGATACCCAAAGTGGTGAATGCACCGTGAAGGAATTTCATCAACCAAGGCAAATTCCATAGTTCACCCGATGCGTGGCAGCATTTTGGTCTTTTGTTGACCTCCACTGCAACCAATTCTTGGAGTCGTTCTCTGGTCAGTTCTCCATAAATCCAGAATGGTTCGAAGAGACTGTTGTCATCAGCAACCAACCCCTCTTGGCGACAAGCTTTCTCTAGAGGAGTGCCTGGGAATACACGAATTCCAGTCATTGTGATGACCAGATCAGTTGGAGGAATATGTTCATCAATGAAAGCAAATGTCTCTTTGATGGTCTCAGCATTCTCGCCAGGAGCCCCAAACATGAAATACCACTTAGTGGGCATGTTGGCTTCATAGAGTATTTGGGCCGCATCGGCAACTTGCTCGGTCGTGAACTGTTTTCCCAAAGCTTTGATAATTCTTGGAGAGCCACTTTCAGGTGTACAAGAGGTTTCCGTGAAACCTGCGTCTTTCATGGCTTGAACGAGTTCTGCGTCGACTGCAACGGGGTTGAGCCCCATAGTATCCAAACCAACAGGTAATTTCCGTTTGGCTAGCTCTTTCAAGATGGCGACGGCATGGTCTCGGGGAATGTTGAATGTCGAATCTACGAATTCGAACCTATCGACGCCACATTGTTCATAAGCATCGGCAATCTCGTCGACGACTGAGACTGGATCAAAGAGTCTATATGAGCGACCTTCTAGATTGGGATAACTGCAGTAAGTACAAGTGCGATCGCAGCCACGTTTAGTTTGAATTCCATAGCGTGTGCCATAAGAGGCATATCGTTTAGCGTCAATCCATTTGTAGGCCTTTGAATGGGGAAACTCCATCAAGTCATCAATCCTGTCAGGCGGATTGACCTTCATTTTCCCTTTTCCCTCAGGCGCAACGACACCATCGATGACAGTTGCATCTTTGTTTTCTGCTAAAGCTTTGAATACACGAACTGCTGCACGTTCACCATCTCCGGCAACGGCCAAATCAGCTCCCAAATAATCGAGCAATAGTTTTGGTGCCACACCGACGGCTGAACCACCTAAAACAAATGGTACGTCAGGTGCTACCTCTTTGAGCGGTGAGACAATTTGCTCTTTGATTTCGGGGATGTAAAAACGCATGCGTCGCGTATCGACATCATCGATATTACGAATTGAGAGTCCAATTGCTCCAGGTTGGAAACTTTTAATGGTGTTTTTGACATCTACCTCTGGTGCTTCAGAGAAAGTAAGGTCGAGTAGTTTGACCTCGATACCTGCACCATCGAGTGCTGTGGCCACACGGCAAATACCCGTGGGCATAATGGGCCAGGGAGCCAATTCACGATTGCTATTGATTAAAAGTACTTTCATGCCGGGAAATGTAACCTACATGAGCTCAGAATGCACCAATAACCTTTTTCTGCCGGGCGTAGGTTATGAGGGAGTCGAGGGAGAGTCGGCGAGTGTATTTCCCACGTAGGCCCAATTGGCGAGCACAGAATGTAGACATCACAATTTTGATGGATGAGCTGTTGGTGGTCTTGCTCCCAATAAGAAGCAAACGTTCAGCAAATGGTCCTTGGAGCAGCCTCTTCAACTCTTCTTGCGTGAACTCCACTAACACAAGTCTATAGAGATATGGGTGGACGTTGAAAAGATCATAATGACTAATGGGACCTTTTTTTAACTCGCCCATGAGTGTATGCCTTAGCAAGAGAGTCCCCTCGGCTTTAGTGGCATCTTTGTAAGCCAAGCCAATGAGTTTGTGCAGCTCCTCACTTCCAATGGTCTTAGTGGCTGAGCAGACAATTTCCTTCATCCTTTTGGATAACAGCTTTTTCTGTTCTTTGATGAAATCAAGGCCCCATTGTGAAGGTCTGATTTCCCGACGGTTGATGGGCCACAACTGCGATGAAACTTTG
This sequence comes from uncultured bacterium, assembly GCA_964643655.1. Classification (GTDB taxonomy): domain Bacteria; phylum Muiribacteriota; class UBA6191; order CAZXTJ01; family CAZXTJ01; genus CAZXTJ01. The sequence continues at coordinate 14,849 of CAZXTJ010000100.1, read as the reverse complement.
GCCACATCTTTGTCTTTGCCTATATGGACTTCAGTTTGACCGAGGTAACCACCGCGGGAACCTGCTTGCACAAGGGCACAATTGTTTACATATTCTGCCTCAGTTCGAGCCATGTGATAATGACCTCCAATTATCAAATCCAATTGGGGTATTTCTTTGGCTAGTTTGATTTCTGTTTCTCTTGCACAGTGAGCTAGGAGAATGAAAACCTCAACACCTAGAGATGAGTGCAGCTTCGAGACAATTCTTTTTACAGCCACAACAGGAGGTTCAGCCTTATAGGGCTCATCATTCACTGTGCCGAAGGTGGTCGTAGCAGCTAAAAAAGCCACTCTGGTCCCTCCGAGCTGTCGAATGACATAAGGGACAGAGTGATTTTTTAGGGAAGGTATGGACCAGTTACTTGAAATCCATTTTACTTTGGAAAATGTCATGTAATTGGCAAGCTGAGAAATCGTATTTTCGCTTACAATCTCCCAATTTCCGTAAGTGCAATAATCAAACATTGCTTTGTCAAGCCAGTCACAGACGATTTTTCCCTCTGTCGCACTCGTCAGCAAATCTCCACGTGACCAAAGATCACCGCAATCAACAAAGAGGCATTCTTTGCCTTCCTTTTTCGCCTTATTGCGGAGGCAGTCAATGACCGTTGCTTCGCAATCGACGCCACCAAGCCAAGGGCCTCTCAGTGGTTCTCTTGGGGGCAAAATTGTTCCATGTCTGTCATTGGAGTGAACGATGTAAAAAGAGCTTTGGCTTTTCTCTTCAACTAGTGTTTTGGCGCTGCCTTTGATTGTACAACTCGTGGATTGGTGAAAAACCGCTTCTTTTGAACAACAAAAGCCATCTCCCAAAACGACAGTGGCAGCTCCATAAGACGGTTTTTTCACATATGTGGCAAGGGCTACTGGATTGTGAAGGAGCTGGCAATCTTTGAATGTGGCTTTCGAGCCGTCTTTTACAGCCAAAGCAATAGAGCAGTTTTGAATTTGGAGGGATTGGCAAGAAACCGTTGAACCTTCACCAATGCTAATACCTTTGTCCGAGCAATTTTCAAAACTGCTACGGCTGACTGTTACTATGCTACCGGAGAGGTCGAGTCCATCACCTTTGGCATAGGCAATCTTCGAATTTTCAAAAGAGCCTTGGCAAAAGTCCAAGTCGATGGCATCTGAGCTGCAATTGATGAAAGTGCAGTCTTTAATGGCAACGGTGCTGTAGTCTATGTTCAGTCCATCTTCAGCTTGGACATTGGAAAAACTGCAGTTACTCAATTCTGCAGCAACATCACAGAGTGCCAATGCTGCTGTGACTGTGTATGTACCTGAATATCCACCCCTTCCATTTTTGACATTCAAATGAGACAAGTAAACTCTGCTCTTGTTGTCATACTTTCCATAAACAGCAAGAAAACCATCATTACAATCAAGCTCAATGGGCTCATTCGTCGATCCTCTAGCTTCAAATCCACCTCGCACCACTAGATAGCCCCCTTTTGAAAAAAGGAGTTTGGTGCCTGGTAGCAAAACCAAATCAATTCCTTTGGGTAAGACAGAAGGTCCTGGAAGTGTCACTACTCCTGGGCCCAAGGATAATCTGTTGTCCTTGAAAGTGAATGAACCATCAAAATAGTTGAGTTTCCTTCGATTTGAAGCTCTGGAGGCAGCTCGCTCTAACGTCCTAAGATCGGTTGACGGAGCTTCTTTGACCCACTGTATGGGTACATCGTGTTTCTTTCCAGAGAGTGGATTTGTAACTTTTAAAAAGGCCTCGCTTTTGATGTCTTTGTCAGTAATAAAATGTGACGCTTCATCGTAACCAAATCTATCGCAGGGGAGATAAAGAACTATCTTTTTCTGTGCGGGGATAGGTTTCCATACATCTTGGAAGCGCCAAGAAATTAGGTGTTTAGCATTTTCCTCGCACCAGCGTTTTGCCCAGTCAACACTTTGTTTTCGCATATCAATTGCTACGTCGAAACAATCGATTTGTATTGTGCTGAAACCATCATTTTGAATATGTACTTTTAGGCTTTCATCTGAAAACGAGCATTTCGCAACCAGCCTTAGATCAAGCAGTTGTTCTTGCAAAGTACTGGCGTTGATTTTGAGCAAATTTTCATATTTATCTGGCGTCAAAATGCTCTTGCTACTGCCGCCCGTGAGCTGTTCGTGGAGCTGAAAAAGTTCATACATTTTGTTATAGAGTTGCCGATAGTTTCTGGCCATGCGCTTGGGAGCCGTTTCACACAATTCTAAGAGCAATTTGTTGTGTTCTTGGCGTAGGTTATTATTTTTGAGCAGTGTCGTTGCCAGATACTCTAGGGTTTCACCAGTAGGATGGACAAAGCCAACAAGCCAATCCCAAGGAACGGGTTCTAGCAAACCACGAGCCGGATCAAAGAAAGCGACGAAATTTCCGTCGAACCAGCCATGATTTCCATTTACGAGTGAGTTCAAAGCCAAAGCACTAGTGAGTTTTTTTCTATCGAAGTGCTCGATGTGTTTTGCCAGTTCTTTCGGATGGGGATCTCCCATTACCTCCATTAAGGCTATGGCCGCCTTTTTTTCACTAGGTGACATCATGGGGAATTGATTGGCGCACTCTGTTACAGATTTGAAAAATCTGCCTTCATTGCGTTTTCTTTTTATCGCCAAGTCATCACCAGGTCGTAGCCATAGTTGATAGAGGCCAAGCACCCTTTCATTTAGCTGAGCAACTAGAAACTCATTTGGAAGAGTAAAAAGACCTAGTCTTTGAGCTTCCAAAAAAGTGACTGTGTCTCCTATCCCTTTATCGTAAGGTTCCACAATGTCGAACCTCTTCATTCCTCGCCAGCGATTGTCACCGGTCAAGCGAATACGTAGAGATGGGGCCCGGCGAAAGTAGTGATTTGAACAAAGACCTCTACCCCTAATGGAGACAGGCAACCAGCGACCATCTACATAAAACTCACCATTGACTGAACGGTTTCTGATTGTCTTACATCCAGCGACTCTCTGGTCAGAGTGCCTGACCAATCGCTGCCAAGCATCCCTTGCAACTCTCAGCTTGATCACTGGAAGTCCTGACTTCAACAGCAACTCACCGCAGCTTTTCTGTGACAGGCCAGCCAGGGCTGTTCTAATAGTGCTCTCACTAGAACGAGAGAGCTCTTTGTTCGCTCGGCTAATTGCTGAAAATTGTAGAAAATCAGTATGTCTTTGAAACAAATCAGTGACCAGGAATAGTCCAAAAACTACCACAAGGGCCAATATGGCAGTTATTATCCTCCACCAATTGCTCATAAGGGTGTTTCTTGATCAGCCTCGTATACACTGAAACGTGAAATACCTACAGTGTCAGCAAGTTTTGCTTCACACTCTTTACTAGCTTCTCTGCCACGGCTTGACCGAACCAAAAAAGTGCAGATTTCTTTATCCTCTCCTCTATCATGAATTCGATTGACCAGCCTGCATTCATCAAAGAGTTCATTGAGACAATCGCGTAGTTTGTTTCTTGTCTCTTCACCTTTTTTAGATGTGACACGAACTAGATATTCGACATTGGCTCGACGGCCAAAGTCTAGGTAGTGGATTAGAAGCATTAAGATAGAAACAAAGGTTGTGAACAAGATTGCTGGCATATAAAAGTCTGTACCACAACCCATTCCCACAACCATTGCTGCGTAAAGGTAACCAGTGTCACGAGAGTCTTTTACTGCAGTACGGAAACGAATGACCGATAAAGCTCCAACGAGACTGAACGCACGCGCAATGTTAGAGCCTATGACCATCATTACCACTGAGGTGGATATTCCCATTAGAAAAAGGGTTTGAATGAATGAGTGGGAATAACTCGTTCCACGATGTGTTGATTGGTAAACCTGAATCAATACGAAACAGAGCAATGTTGAGACCATCATTGCCAATAAGACATCACCCATGCTGAAAAGCTCTGCCTCGGCTGGTCGGAAAAGTTTGTTCAAAGCATAGTCTATGCTATGAGGATTCATTGATTTTCTCCTAACTTCAAAAGTGTGGGAGACAATTTGTCTACAGCCAACACATACTTTGAAATAGATTTGGCAGACAAGCCTACTTTTCTGATTCCCTCGTGGAACCAAGCTGGCAAACAAGCATCTGCTTTCACCTCGAGGATTGCAGTGTGTTCAGGTATGAGATATCTATGGCAGTCATACAAAATGTCTTCGCAGATTCGGTCTTCAGGAAAGAGACCAATGACGGAAGTGTCAAATGTGACTCTCACATTGCCCAAGACTGTGTCTATGGCATTAAAAGCTTGCCTTGTATAGTAGACTCTCGCCGAAGGCCTCAGTTGGTATCTATCTGCAAGTGTGGCAAAAATGCCTCCTGCTACTCGAGGAGAGATTAAGCATTCGTGCTTCTCTTCACCAAGTGCTTTGCGAGTCTTCCATACTTTTTCACCGTAGCGATGTTTGATCTCAATAAAAACAGGTCCAGCTCCAAAAGTACTGTCATATGCGCGTAATCGGACTTTTCGCCTTTTGGGCGAGCCATCGTATTTGTCCTTGTAAAACTGTAACAATGGCGAATCAAAATATTGAGAGAGCACTGGGTAACAGCCATAGGAGTCAGTATGTTCTGCTTTTATGAGGTGTTTGCTCCATAAAGCGTAGAGCTTACTTCGTTGTGTAGTGGAGACCAGGTATTTAATCTCCAGTCTAGGCTCTGTCTTCATTACTTCCCTCCTTGTAAGGCAACAAGAAGGTTGTCATTGAGGTGCTTTCTCCAAAGAGTATCAAGCTCTTTTTCCCGTTTATCAAAGGTCAAGTATTGGCGATAGGCTGTTTTGACTATTAACCTATAGGTCTTGAAGTTGGCCAGGAGCTTCTCTCTTTTATTCTCATTCACTAAGTCGTGGAAGTCTTTTGTCCGTTTTCTATTTCTGTAGTCTCGCGAGTTCGTCCGTTTGTCTCTAAATTCGGCAAGAGTGAGCTTAGGACCAAACAAGGCAATCAATATATCTTTCAGAGAAAATGGAATAGGGAGTGGGAGCAACCTGAAGCGAGGATTTTGCTCCATTATATAGCAAGAACGAACAGGCGGACAAAAAGAGTGAAGTAACCATAGTAGATGATTTTTTGGTTTGTATACAGTGGGAAAACGTCCATCAGAGACAGCCTTACGAAAGTATGCAGCAGGCCATTGCAGTCGTGTGCAGACTGCTATGCCTTCACCTTCTTCGTTGAACTCTACGATTGCTCTTCTTGATTCTGGACCGCCAAGTTTTTTGCGAAGGTCAAAAGGCAGCTTTACTTGAAGGTAAAAGCCAGCGTATCTGCGCTCAAAGAACAAAGTCGTCCACTTCATGTGACAAAGCGAAGATTGTGGTAACTCTTTGGCTAACTCTTCATTGAGAAAAGGCAAATCCCAATCATCTACTTTTTCACAAGGAACAAAAAGGTGAACTCCTTTAACTTTGGAGCGTAAAAGGAAAATCGGTTTATCGTTTTTTTCCTTTTTCGGTAGCGAAACAAAGTAGTCGAAAGTGGGCCGTTGTGGACGTGTGTCGCTGCGACGCAAAGTAGACCAGCGGCGCCCGGAGAGCCAACATCGCCCTTTGTTGCCTGGGACAACAGTCAAATAGGTGGAAGATACACCAGGTGAGGTGAGAACCAGATTACCAGTGGCCCTCTTTTCTGCTCGATAGCGCCACAAGCCAACACTCAGGACGGCTAACAACAATGCAATCATCGATAAGGGCAGGGCCCTTGGGTTTTTATAAAAAAGCATGCAATAAGTTAAACAGTCTCTTTAATTTATCGCAAGTTTTCTGTTTCGCAAAACCAGAACTGAAGCGGCATAGTAAACAGGGTTTGCAAATAGCAAAGTTTTTTCGGAACTTTTTCGAGCCTTTGTCATCGAAGAGGATGTGACAAGAAAAACGACTGACGTCAGAGGACGTCGAAGGCGGAAAGAGGAAAAAATGAAAACTTTATTGTGTGTCGCTGGTGTTGCTTCTTTAGTTCTTTGTTCATCGGCTATGGCTCAAAAGAGTGCAAGATTGCACAGGACTCATCGGCTAAAACACCATAGGCTCAACAGGGTGAAACCTCGTCGACTCGATGGAATAGATCCTGCCGCAATTGCCATTAAGTTCAAGATTGTCAAAAGGACTAGTCAGTTCAGAGGTCGAGTTCGTATCTCTGGTGTTGTGAAGAATGTTGGCACCGAGCAATACATCGATCCTCGTGGTCGTTCTGGTGTCATCCAACTCTTCCGTGCCAAACGTTTCACCACAGACAATCTCGTTGCCTCTGCTCCATTACGGAATCTAAAACCAGGTAAAACTCAGACAGTTTCTTTTGTGCGTAATTGGAATAGCTCATCACCAAACGAAGGTGAATTCCCTCCAACTTATTATCTCAACATTGGTTATGATCCTGACATTCTCCAAGACTCTTGCCCAACGAATGATGACAAGCGTTTGGGCAACAACCGTCGTGAACGCTCAGGCAAAGGCATTAACGATATGTTTGCCAATACCAAGTATTACAAACCAATGTTGCTGCACAAAAAATATCTCAAGATTGGCAAGTAAGCTTAGTTAATCAAGAGAAAGACCTCCCTATTTAGGGAGGTTTTTTTTGATCAAATGAGTGGACGCAGAAAACTCAGACAGCCAAGTCTTTCAACCATATCCATGGTCGCTTGCTTGCAGTGGTCGGCTGGACCTGTAAGCTCTGTTATCTCTCCATCTCTTTCCACTTTGATTTTGTACTCCACAGCATTGAGGGCATCTTTGTCAATACGAAGATTGTTCTGTCGACAGAAAGGTTCGGACTTGATCAGTGCTACAACCTCAGAGTTGATCTCATCACTCATATAGTCCAAGTTGTATGTGCCAATCACGCTAATCTTTTCATCGAATGTAAATACTTTTGCATGTAATTTTTGCTCTTCTTTGAAACAGAATATGCGGCAAGTAGGCATGTCCTTGAGCAGTTTTTTCCACTCCTGCACGAAAAACACTTGTGTCATCAATACGTCAGAACTATCTGGGCTATTAGTGGAGAGAATGATTTTCACTCCACGATTGCTTGCTCCCACTAGGGCTTCACGAATATCGTCTGTCAACACTACATAGGCGTTCTGTATATAAATGCTTTCCTGAGCTTCTTTGATAAAACGAATGACGTTTTTTGTGATGTCGTTTCTTGTACCCAGATGAGAGTGTTTGTCCAATATGGTTACTGGATAGTGGCGCTCCCCTTGCCACAAACGGAAATCACAGTACTGGTTCAAGTTGGGGAATGCCTCCATCTCTTCAAAAAATGGCAAAAAGTAATCAGGATTGGAGAGTTCGCCCAAATCTGGCAAACCACGCCCCATCATCACTCCGAACATCAGTCGCCGCGCAATCTCCAACTCTCTATTCTGGCTGACCCAGTTACCTAACCAGTCCTCTTGCACCTCGTAATTTGATAGGGAGGCAAATTCCTCCTCGAAGGCAACTCGGGCTTTGCTCGCCACTTCAGAACCTTCGAGCAAAACATCGGTGTCGCGAAAAACACCTTCTATTGAGCCTGGTTTGGCAAAATAGTGTTTAGAAATGTTCCGTCCACCAACAATGAGGTATTTGTCGTCTACGAGCAATATCTTGTCGTGATTACAGGAAATTGGACGTCTTATATTTCGTAAAACTCCGGCAAGTCCTTTATGGAAGGGATTGAATACTTTGATTTCCACGTTTTCAAAAGCTGCCAGTTCCTGCAAAAGGTCCAATCCCAAGAGGGAATGAGAAAGTGCCGCAGTGCCCCGAGCATCGACCATAAACCGAATAGAGACTCCCTCTTTGGCCTTTTTCAACAATAGTCCAAGGAAGGACATGCCAAATGCATCTTTGTCGATGATGTAATAAGTCGTATCGATACTCGTCTTGGCATTGTCGATAATGTGCCAACGCGCATACCAAGCATCGTGATTGTCTGTGAGCAGACGCACCTTGGCTTGAGAAGACTCGTTCTTTCCCTCATTGAGTTCATCGAAAACTGATTCCACATCAGCCAAAAGAAGGCTGGAGGTAGCAAACAACAGCAATAAGACAAAATAAATTGTCCCTTTCAGTCTCATAATCGCCTACCAATCTAAGTTTCTCTTCAGTTGGGCAACCACTATCAATCTTGGTGCCACATTGTGAAAGCCTTTGTTAGTGGGTATTTTCTCTGTTGCTCCCTTGAGTTTGTTCAATTAGTGAACAGTAGTTGTATCGTGGCAGAACAAAAAGGAGAGATTGAGGGGTGACGTTCAAGGGGCTGACATGCATAATCATCGCAAATAAACGAATGTCTCCATATATAAGAAGTGTTGGTGAGAGGATTCCAGATGATTGACTTGGCAAGATGGACATGCGCTCTCTTTGCCTTGACCCTTTGCGTTGTACCACTACAGGCAAATCATTACTTCCAGAACATTGGCCCTTGGACTGGACGTTTAGAGCTTCCATCAGTTGAAGACAGACAAGAAGATGGGTCTGTAATTTTTCACGTTACAAACGCACCTGACACCTCTTTGATTGGCAAAACTCTACGTTTGCGCTGGGATAGAGAAGCACCGAGACAAGAGTGGTATGAGCAAGTCCGCGTTGATATGAACATTGGTGGCAAGCTCTATGAGACTGCTATCAAGCAGCAAAGATATGTACCAATGCGTTTGCAAGGATGGTCTCGAGTCTCCTCTCTAGAATCAATGGCTGGAGCACATCCAGAAGACGATGTGGAAGTAGAACTGAAGAATCCTCGCCTTTTCCGTGACGAGCTCTTTGTTACGTGCGAGCCAACACTTATAGTTGGTCATAAAAGGGCGCTCGTACAGTTTTGTGGTCCTCCACGCGGCTCCGAGCGAGAAGTAGTTCACTACAATCCTCAAAGCGGTCTTTTCGATGGCCCACTTGAGACAGTGAATATGCCCGATGAGTTCGACCTCGATCCTGATACTCCATTCCCTTGGTTCACTGGCAAAGGTATAGAGAGTGAACCTCTCAATGAGTGGGGTTTTTACGTTTATGGCGAGCCTGGTAATAATGGTCAGTTCAATGTGCGTGCTCTCGAGCCACGTGCTTTGTTTCTCTTGACGCCCGATCACGGTGTCCTTGGTAAACGAGGCATTAAACACTATGTGAAAAAAGGCCACTTCGCCAATATGGTGCAGGGACTTTTCCGTAGGACAACAATGGGTGCGGAAGGTTCAATGGAAGGATATTCCTCCATTGACGAATATGCCGCAGCTCGTTGGCCCGTCGGTAAAAAGGCTCTCCTTTTACACGTTTTTGGTGGTCGCAAGACCAAGGATGAGTCTTGGACTCCTGGAAAAAAAATCGGTATGTGGACAGGCCATTTTTCTTTCGGCATAGCTGAAGTCGTAAAATGCTCTTTCACAGGCGAAGCTCGGTTCGACATTGAATATCGCCAAGTCTATTGCCACAACAAACAGAAGATTATCTGCGGCACTCACAAGTGGCACAGTTATATGGGAACTCTGATTAGAGGTTGGTTGTTCCAGACTGTTGTTTCAGACTCAATCGTCCACATTCCTGAACTCATGGAAGATTACACCGTTGCAGGACAGCATTATTCTCCTCTTGAAGGTCTGCTCCGCGAGTTCGAGAAGATGGCTTCACTCTACAGAACTGGTGCTGGCACAGGAGTATGCCTCGTTCGCTCAGACATTTCTTGTGTGCAAGATTCTCATTGTGCTCTTTATTCAGCTCTAAAACACTTCGAAGCTATGCGGAAAGAGAAATCCATCAAGCGGTGGATGAAGGAAAACAGTGGCACTGAAGATGTGCAGCGTTTCAAAAGGCTCATCAAAACGACTAAACGTGTAATGAGCAAAATAACCTTCTTTGGTTTCGCCAATGGAGATTGGCGCAAGTTTGTCAAAGATCCTCTCGGTTCACGTCATCCCAATTGTTCGACTATTTTGCAGTACGTCAAAGGGCTGCAAAATGCCAAAACCCTTATTCCTCGACGGGGCCACGACAATCTTCTCCGTTTGGGCGCAGATCTTGGTTACGACATGTGGTCCATTTTGACGGCAGCCTGTGTTGGTGATATTCCTGGATTAGAGCCAACTCCACCTACATCCCTACTAATCAAGAATTAAGTAATGGCAATCTTTTCATATTATTTAGCTATTAGCCTCGATGGATTTCTCGCACGCAAAGATGGCTCTGTTGATTGGTTGGATCCATACTTCACCAAACTCTCTTCACCTTATGATTACGAAGAGTATTATGCTTCTGTCGAAGGACTCGTCATGGGGCGCAAGACCTATGAAGCTTGCATGTCCCTAGGTGGCGGAGAGTATCCATATCCAGACAAACCAGCTTGGGTTCTGAGTAAAAACAAGAAGTTTGCTCCAAAGGTAAATGAGGTTACTTTGCTCACTGATGATGTCTTTCAGAAGTTGAGCGACCTTCGCAAAGAAACCGATGGCCGTTTGTGGTTGGTTGGCGGTGGTGAGTTGGCCAGTCAGCTCGTAGAAGCTCGGTTATTGGACGAGATAGTTCTCACCATTGTGCCTGTGATCTTGGGATCTGGTCTGCCGTGGCTTGGAGAGACCTCGAGAGATAGCTCTTGGCAGCTCGTTGATAGTTACAAAGCTGATAATGGATTACTCCAACTCGGCTATAGAAAGAGCGGTTTGATAGACAAGAGTGGCAAGGTGAAGAAGAAACAGTTTCCTTCTATATGTCGTAGTAATAAATAGAGTAGAGACTACTTCGTTTTGTGCTGTCTGAGATAATTGGGATGGATATATTATGAAAACCTGGTTAACAGTCTTTTTAGTCATCTTTTTAGTGAGTTTCGTAAGCTCTGCAAGAGCTGAGCAAACCAATTTTTACTGTTACCAAGGCACAGATGGTGGAAAGTTTTTTGTCCGTTTACCCGTAGTACAGCCTGACAAACCAGATGGTGCTGCCGAATCGCTTGCTGCTGGATTTGTTGCTCTCGGAGCGCTCATTCCTCGTAGAGTGGCTTTTGTTGAAGATGGTCATGGAAGAGAGAATGCACGAGATTATCTCGAGCGAAAAGGTTACAGCGCTGAAGATAGACTCATCATTCAGTTTCGCCCAGCAATTGGATTTGCTTGTGGCGTCTTACCTCCAGGCACGAACCAGATGTCTACGAGTTGGATGGTTGAGCGAGCAGAAAGACATGATGTCATCGTTACTGGTTCACGCAGCGAAGGGGCAGGAGACGCTCCAATGGAGAGTTTTCCTGTTGTCGTATTGATGGGACCAGGTAAGAAGAAGGTCACTTCCATTGATGACATCAATCACTGGTACCACTATGAGGGTAATCAGTATTTCGATGAGAATGGAAAACTAAAAGAGTCCGTTTTTGATGAACACAAAGGAAACATGAAGGTCGTCTACGTGGAAAGAAGCAATTTCGTCCAATCTTTCCATCGTTTCCAGGGATGTGACAATTGGTCCACCAAAGAGATCTTCTATGAGGCCAAAATGGGTAAAGAGGGCGTCGTTTACGCTCAATTCCCCAAGATTGATTTTTTGGCTGATGTTTATGCTATTGGTTTCGAATGCCTTACAGAGCGCCAAGGTGAATATGTGAAAAAAGGTGGATTCGGGCGTGCCATGCAGTCCATCTCAGAAGGCACTTCCAATCTCATTCAACGCGGCCTCAATCTGCTTGGCAAATAGGTTCTAACACGATGAAACGAAATTGTATCGTCATAGAACAATCTTAATTGTCTGTTGTCGCTGAAATGACTCAAAAGGGCTCTTTGAGCCCTTTTTGCATGTGGCACAGCTTTCGCATTGACACAACCAACAAAAACAGAAGTTTCGGCGGAGGGAATTGAAGATGAACAACACAGTTAGAGTAGCTCTCTTTATCGGATTGACTCTCTTGTTAGTCGCACAGAGCTGGTGCCAACCACTAGATTTACTCAATGAAGAAGCCCAAGGTGAAGTGTCCAAGACCAATAGCGCCGAAGGCTCAGCAGTGACTACACCCAGAGCCCCAAAGTGGCCTGGCAAATGGCGTTACGTTGATAGTTTTTGGGGCGGCAAGGCCCAAGTGCGAAACTGGGTAGACTGGCCAAAAGGCGTTGGTACTATCAAGGCTTTCGAAATCATGCAAAAGTTCGTCAAACTATGTTTAGAGGAACTGAAATTTGAAAAACATCTGGCCGGTCAGCAGAATCAACCCGGTTATGGCATCACTTTGGAAGAGCTGCTCACAAAGTTTTGTGTCAAATGGCGTCAAAACACTCCTTATTATCAGAATGGCGCTACAGAAGCTTTTGGTGCCCTTGGAAGAATTGGTGGTGGCAACACTTGGGCAGCCATATTCAAAAATGGTTGGGGAGTCTGTGGTGATCACGCCGAACTACTCGTCAAAATGACTGACATTGCCATCTCTGATTTCCAGATGCGGCAAATCGTCGATCTGAGTCACCTTAGTCCTGAGTACCTAGATAGAGTCAAAGTAGTTGGCTGCATTGGGCCACTCAACAAAACTCACGGTGCTTGTGGTGTTCTCAGCAAAAGTGCTTATGAAAAAGCCAAATACCAAAAAGCCGTGGCCCAAAAAGATGGCTCATTCAGAATGGTAGACCAAGTATCTGTACCTGCAATTGGTCGTTATGACGTACTCGTATATGACCTCTGGGCCAAACCTTACATTGTGAATCAGGATCTTGCTACTTGGGCTGCGACCTTTAATGCTGACAGTTATCGTTCAGCAATCTGCCATCACTACACAATCTTGTGGGATGGTCAGACTATCTATCACTCCAAAGCAAAGTGAAGTCGCTTCATCATTCATTGTAAGGTGAAGCTATGAGAGTAGTGATACGCCGACCCTTGGAAGCTGAACTAGCCGAGATAATCAGCTTTGCCGCTCTTCATAACGGCAGAGCAGATAATCGTTGTTTGCATTTGGATAGCTTAGAAAAGGGCATTGCTGCAGAAATTGCAGATCTCGACACTCCTTTTACTGAGGTTTTTTGGATAGCTGAAATCAATGGTCAACTGGTAGGCCTACTAGGTGTGGACCTTGATGAAGAGGGTGAGTGCGCTTGGTTGCTGGGCCCCTGGTCAAATTCAGGGCCAGAGGTCTTGGAGTGTCTTCTCGACCATGCACATTCTCATTTACCTTTGTGGGTGAAGAAAGTTCGTCAATTTCTAGATGAGCGAAACAAAGAGGCTCTAGCCCTTCATCAAAAGCATTGGTACTTGCGAGAAGGAGTCAATGAGCAATACGAGATAGACAAGGCTTCTGCTCTTTGGCAGCGTGAAGATTATGCCACTGCCCTCTGTGAGAAGGATGTCGATGGATTTCGTTCTCTCCATGAAATGGCCTTTCCAGATACTTGGCTTACAGCAGAGGCAATCGTTGCCCAAAGCGAAGACAAAATGGCTGTTTTTATCACAAGAGAAGGCGAAAAGGTGACAGGTTACATCTGTCTATCAATACACCCTAGTGGACAAGAGGGTACAGTCGAGTACATTGCAGTCTCTCCTGTATATCGTGGTATGGGTTTGGGCTACAAACTGCTTCAAACAGGTTTGAAGTATCTTTTTGCAAATAAGAATGTACAGAGAGCTCAGTTGGTTGTGGAAGAGGAGAATAGAGGACCACAGAGGTTGTACCGCAAATGCGGTTTTGACCTACATACAGTTGGTTTGGCACTAAACTGTTACCGTCTAATGGCCGCAGGTTTGGAGACAGAGTGGCAAGTTCACTCAGCTGGTGCAAAGAAGTTCTTCAAGGATGAATTCAGATATGCCGCTGCTTGTGAGTGGGCACAGCAAAAGCCCTCTCATTTCATGTACTCATTTGACAAAATCCTCGACTTGAAAAAAATGCGTGAACTTCGTTGTTGTGAACATGGTTTTTCGATGAATGATTACACCAAGGAACCTCGACAAGGACGAAATGACATTTGCCTAATGGTCTGTGATCTCACAGAGACGAAAGATGAGCCATCTTTGTTAGAGTTGGTCCCCTTGAAAACAGATGAACATTTCGAGCAAATGGTTCAACTGCGCAGGGAAGTGGAACGATTTTATCCAAGCTATGAGGAAGATTCAGAAGTGGGCATGGTGGACTACATCAGATTCAAACAACAACATCTGAAAGGTTCATGGTTTCTGGCCAAACGAGGAAAACTCGTTGTTGGCGGAGTTGGAGTAATCCTTGTTGATACAGACATAGGAACAGTGGGGCGTTTACAGGACGTAGACGTTCATCCGGCTCATAGAGGAGGGGGTTTGGGTAATGAGCTACTCAAAGCCATTTTTGCCCATTGCAAAAAGGTGGAGTTGACCTACCTATTTTTGCGAGCCGAATATGATGATTGGCCACGAAAGTGGTACGGCCGATATGGCTTCAAGGAACTTGCTTATTGTCGACGGAAGTACGTCTCAGCTCGATAACAATTTCTCTACAGCTTCTTTCTGAGAATTGGCATCAGCTTCGTCGGAGGTGAAATACACTTCGTTTTTTGAAGAGGCGCAAAAAAGCTCGTAATGACCAATTCCCTGCGGTCTTTTGGATTTGATGAATTTGACTGTTAGCGGTAGGAATTCGGCGAATTCCACCTCATTTTCCAATTGACCTGAGCGAATGATCTTGGCTCTCTTTTTTGTCATGCAGAAAAGAACACAGTCTGGTGGCGACTTGCGTCGCTTTCTACCGACGATGAAGAGTATAAGAGCAACAAAGAGCATGGCAGCGCCTGAATAAATGGCATCCCAGTCAGGACCATAGCCGCGAAGGAAACCACGGCAACCGTAATAGGTAGCCCAAGAACCGACTGCCAAGAGGACAACTGCGATGACATAAGCTGCATATG
>CAZXTJ010000099.1:0-17024 GCA_964643655.1 uncultured bacterium | reverse complement strand
GTCCAAGTATGCTTGGCCTCTACAATCGAGACTAACGAAGACCTTGAAACAGCCAGAGAGCTCGTTGATGATGGTGCTTATCCTCTGGCTATTCCACATTTTGTCAAAGCACTGGAAGATGTTAAAAACGAAGCCATCTATCTGGAGCTTGGACAAGCCTATCGTGTTGTTGGCCTTCCAAGAGCGGCTTTTGAAACCTATGTTGCTGGAGTGAAAAGATATCCACAATCTTTGTCCTTGTTGACCGTTGCTTTGGATGAGTCCATCCGCTGTGGAAAACTGAAAGCCGCTAAAACTCTTGTACGCAGGATTGTCAAAATCGATAGTAACTTCGGCCGCACAGTGAAGTGCACTGTGTTGGTTGCACTAGGCGAAGCTGCTTACAAAGGTTCACAATATTCGAAAGCGCTGAAATACTTTGATAAGGCTCTGAAGTACGAACCTTATCGTGTAAGTGCTCAACGTGGTGTGGCTATGTGTAATGACAAGTTAGATGATTAAACTTTAATCGAAGGATTCCACTTCAACTTCTTTGATGATTTCGAATGTCTTTTTATCGACGTGGAATTCCCAGAGACTAGGCATGATGAGCATCAAAAGAGTTGTTTTCACAACATAGATGTCTTCTTTTTCTATTACTGTCGTCCAAAGAACTTTGGTCATTCCCCAACCTTGTTCTTTGATGTACTGTTTTACAGCTTTTTTAGCTTTTGCTTTTTTGCCAAAACCAAAGAGCCGAGAGGCTTTGCGGTCTTCAGTTGCAAAGAGCTTTTGGAAAACCTCTTTTTGAGTCAACAACTCTATTGCTTCCACAACTTTTGGATCATTGGTCTGAATGGCACGAGCTTTGAGAGCAGACTTCAATTGCTCCATTTTTGCTGCAAAAGCACTTTCAGCTGCTTTCAGGGGCGAGGAGCAAAAGAGAATAGCGACCGCCAGTGTTAATAGAACGACAGTTTTCTTCATGAGAGGATCCCTTCGAGTAAAAGTGAATAAATGAAATAAAACGCTTCTCATTTGGTTGCTGACCAACAACGCAACGACAATGCCAAGTCAGTCGCAGAGCGGAAGAAGGGAATTCCTTTATCAAGATGGATCTGAAACGGATCCATTGTTGGCACCAGGCTGGTGCCGAACTTCATCACTCAGGTAGACGATGAAATCCTCTAATTGCTTGCCAAGTGGATCGTCTGTTTACTCTCCTGCTCCCAATATTGTGTAACAGAAGCTGCCGTACCAATATCTCAAACACCAAGTCGTCCCAAGTAGAATTCTCAGGCATATTGTCCACGATACGGTGAGCTTCAGTTTTGCTCAAAGTTTCTGGCATTACATAACCTCCAATTCTCCCTATAAACGAGCAAACTGGCAAAAGGTTACGCAAGCAGGGGAGCGTCTCAAAATTGGATTGATTGGTTCAAAAGTTGACCCAACATTAGATGGTCTGAATTGCTGTTTCGCCTTAAGATGCTGCTAGAGCGGATTAGATACTTAGGCAAAATCTGGCAACAAATTCGCTATAGGTTCATCATTCAAGGGAATTCGGCTTCTGAAGCGGTTGGGGGTGAAGCAGGATTACTCCATGCAGTGCCTAGGATGATTTTGGCATAGAAAGAATTGTAGAGATTATCTATTTAGAGAAAAATAAACAGGAGTAAGGTCGAATTCATATTGCAGTAAAAATGGCGACTTGTTACGCTAGCTGTTAGTAATTATCACTAAACCCATCGGAATGGGGGATCTATGCGTTTGTTGGTGGTTCTTTGTTTGTCCATTGCAATGTCTATTTTAAGCGGTTGCGGAAGTAGTGGAGGCGATCCTGCAGCTCCGGCTCAGACGGATCTTTCTGGAGTCTGGCAGACCACTGAGGTTATTAATGGGCCTCCGGCTCCAAAGGCGAGCATCGTTCCAAACATGTTGAATATTATTCAAAATGGGAACACAATTACTGGTCGCAGCAATATGTTCAGTTTCACCGGAACATTTGATGGAACGAACATCAACTGCACAGGGACAATGTTGACGACAACAATTTCTTTGGCACTCGTCCTCGCTGATGACAATACTTTTGGCGGTACCATGACCGTCAACACTGGTGGGGCACAAACGACATACCAAATTACATTCGCCAAAAGGGGTACTCCTGCAGGTACATTGGCCTTCACTGGCACCATGGACGGAACAGATCTATCCATCAATAGCACTACTGCCTTTGGGGCAAAATCAGGCAGCTCCAATAATCGCTGGATATATAGTCTCTCCCACGATCGTGCCGTACAGATATACATCTCAACGGTAGGTGATGTGGCTGCAACGACATACACCTTGGTCAACAACCCTGTCAACGCAGGCGAGGCACGCATGAATCTCTACCATATTGAGGGAACTGGAGACCAATATGGTGACAGTGCCACAGGGGGAACACTGACAATTACTTCACTGACAGATGATTCGATGGTTGGTACATTCAATGTGACTGGATGGGGGGGAGTAGCCGGTTCTCTTACAGGTGGTTCCTTCAACGTACAAAATCTAGTCTTTTTGACAAAATAGAATAAAAGGAGGAGAGCTGCGAACAAGCTCTCCTCCTTTTTTGTTTCTCTAAAACATTTCTTTGGTTTATATATCGTTATCAACAATAGTTGCTTTGGATAATGATTGAGATTAGATCGTGAAAGAAATACGTATTGCTGCCTCAGAAGTTTCCAATATTACTTCGCTCGAGTGGCTCGAGACCAATGGTCTTGGTGGTTGGGCCATGTCCACGATTTCAGGCCTGAACACTCGTATGTACCACGGTCTATTGGTAGCGGCCACTCGTGTTCCTGTTGAGAGGCACGTAATGGTTTCCCATCTAGATGAGACTATTGAGTCAGACGACCAATGTTATGAACTTTTCTCACATGGCTTTCAAGAAGGCTTTGGCAAATGCCATCTAGTGAGTTTTGAGAAAGGGCTTTTTCCTACTTTCATCTACTCGCCCAAAGAAGGCATAAAACTGGAAAAAACGGTAGTTGCAATCAACGGAGAAAACACAACTTTGGTTCGTTATCGCTTGCTCGACGGAAGTTTTCCAATCACACTAAAACTTCGTCCGCTCATTGCTGCTCGTTATTATCACGACTATGGCACATCTTTGGAAGGCTTTGCTGAAGAGTGTCACTACGAAGGGGAGACACTATCCTTAAAGCCAAAACAGGAGCTGCCTACTATCTATATATCCGTTCCTTCTTCAAGTTTTGAAGAAGACATACAGTGGCTTGGAAACTTTTCTTACGCAGTGGAGAAATACAGGGGCATAGAAGGAGAAGAAAAGCTCTTTCAGCCAGGGATCCTCACCTTAACCTTGAGACCTGAAGACTCAATTACTGTCGTCCTGTCTTTGACACGACAAAGCAGCAAAGGTGCTGATGAACTTCTAAAAATGGAAACAAAGAGAAGAGAAAAACTTCTCGAGCTAGCAGAGCCAAAGTCTGATGATGAAGCCAAGTTGCTGCTTGCAGCAGACCAATTCATCGTTCAACGGCAGGCTGATAAAAGAACCATCATTGCTGGTTATCCTTGGTTCACTGACTGGGGACGAGACACTATGATTTCTTTGGAAGGATTGTGTCTTGTCACAAGACGCTACTCCGAAGCTCGACTCATACTCCAGACTTTCGTTGATAGCTTGAGCCAGGGGATGTTGCCCAACCGTTTCCCCGATCAAGGTGAAGAGCCGGAATACAATACTGTTGATGGAACCTTGTGGTTTTTCGTAGCTGCCCAAAAATATTATGAATACACCAATGACTGTGAGTTCGTAAAAGAGACCATATACCCTGCATTTTGTGAAATCATCGAGTGGCACGAACGAGGCACACGTTATTCAATCAAAGAAGATTGTGACGGTTTGATTTCCGCAGGTAGTCCAACGGATCAATTGACGTGGATGGACGCAAAAGTAGATGACTGGGTTGTCACTCCAAGACACGGAAAAGCCGTTGAAATCAGTGCGCTCTGGTATAACGCTCTTTTGATTACAGCAGGCTTGGCCAAACAATTTGGTGATGAAGAACGCGCTGTTTCGCTAGAACAAAAGGCTGCCCAAACGAAGGAGAGTTTTCAATCTCTTTTCTGGAACGAAGAACTCGGTTGTTGTTTTGACGTAATCACAGAAGGAGAAAGGGACTGTCAGATTAGACCAAACCAGTTGTTGGCGCTTAGTCTACCCTTTCCATTGTTGGATGAAGTGAAAGCAAAGTCATTGTTGCAATGTGTGGAGGAACTTCTAGTCACTCCACGAGGACTTCGTAGTTTGTCACCTGAAGAGGCCGATTATCAAGCAATCTACGGAGGAGATAGAGTGACCCGTGATGGTGCTTATCATCAGGGAACTGTGTGGTCGTGGTTGTTTGGCCCTTATTATTTTGCGGTACAGAAGTTTGGTGACAGAACTTCAAAAGAAGAAGCAAACTCGATGCTCGAAAAGTTTCTAAACCATCTCAATGAAAGCGGCGTTGGCTCTGTGTCCGAGATTTTTGACGGACAAGAACCATTCTTCTCTAGAGGCTGTCCAGCCCAGGCTTGGGGTGTTGCTGAACTATTGCGATGTTTGCGCGCGGCGAATAAACAGAGTCATTGAGAATGAACGCCACTAGGTGACAATTGATCTCTCAATAACTGGGAGGCTCTTTCAACAGTTGCTTCTTTTCCTTCGAAACGGAAGCAGCGACTGTCGCCCAAAACAACGTTGAAATGAGTGTAGTCGTCATATTGCACGGGTATGGAATTATCTAGCGCCACTTGTGATGACGGCCAAAATCTCGCAGGAACTTTTGCCCGTAGTGTGACCACTGGAATGACGAGACAATCACCATCTGGTTCTGCTTCAACGGTAATGTTTATTGTGTGTTTGGCTTTGGCTGCGAACTCAGCAAAGCGATTAACACATCGATATCCCCAGGCAGGACGTGCTATTCCGTCACAGATCAGAAGATCCAAAGGTTCGTCTGATAGCCCTTCTGCTCGTATGCGAGGTGCTTTAAGCAGTGGGATTTCTTGTCCCGTCAAATTGTCCAAAAGGGCTCTTGGGAAAAAAAGTCCGAACTCTAGTTTCTCAACATCTTCTTTGGAATGGTTCACTATGTGGATTCTGCAGGTTAGCTTTGCCACACCATTTCTGTGTTTTTTAACGTCGTATTCAGTCAGCACGGCAATGGAGCCAAACCTATGTCCCGATTTGGAATGAAAAAGATCAGGCGGCCCAAGATAGGTGTCTGAATAGGCAGCTACCGAAGTACCACCAAGAACTGTTATGTCAGACCATTTTAGGGAACCATCATTCTCTTTTGGCTCAGGTAGTAGGCGAGGTTCTGGAGCAGGAAATCCATCAGGAACGCGAACAGGATCATTCATCCTTGCTTTGCTACCAAAGGCTGGCCAAAAGGGACTCTTTGGCGCAATTTCACTCGTTAGAGGTTGCTCTATGGAACATTTGTAAGTTCCTTCGCCTTCAATGCCAACAAAGGTTGCTCTATTGAGAATAGGAATAAGGTTTCGCGAACCAGGCATGTCGCGTTCGACAATCCACAGTTTGTCCCTAGCATTTGCATTGGCCACGAGGCCCCCTTTGGTAAAAAGGAAAAGCAGGATGACAATAAAGAAAGAAAAGGGGCCCGCGCCGCAAAGAGCAGCGCGGGACCAGGATTTATGTGTCTTAGAATGTGCCACCGTCACCCCAGAAACCCCAATATCCTGTCAAACCAGAAGCAGCATTTGTCTCAGCAAAAGCAACAGACATAGGTTTACGGAACCAAAGGACCTTGGCCCAGAAAGTTGGGTTAGAGCCTTCGGAAGTAACCATTGGTAGGTTGACGATGCCAGCAATATATGTGCGTGGCTGATGGTTGAGGATAGAGGCTTTTAATGGATCATTGAATGTCTGACACGAGTTGATGAGGCAGACACAACCATTGATGCCGTGACATAGACGGTCTGTAGGTAGCTCATTATGCCAAATGTCGCCGTGACCTTGGCAGAGTTTGTTGGGATTGCCATGGCCAATGTTGTTCCAAGCGATGAGGTTGTGAGCATTCTTCATATAATTGAGGATTTTTGTTTTACTCGAAGCATTTTTACCAATGAGCTTGGCTGTGTTGCCAATGAGGAAGCTGAAGAGAGCTGCTACTTGGTCTGTTGCTTCTTTGGCTGTGACAACCTCGGGATAGGCAGTGTTGGCGAGCGCTTTAGCTTTTGGGCCAAGCAAGAAAGGCCTGAATTTCTTCAACAGCTCGATGATGGGTAGCTGAGCGACCAATCTGAAGTTCTTCTCTTTGCGAGATAGCGTTTTGAGCTTGATGGTGCGTTTTTTCTTCGCAGCCATGGATTTTGCTGTTTTGAAGGGACGTAGTCTTTTTCGTGGACGTGCTGCTGCCTTTTTACGTACGACTTTTTTTAAAGTCGTTGAGCGGCGGCCCTTGTTGAGCGTCATTACGAATGTTCTGTCCTCAGCAGTCCAAGTGTTTCGCCGGAGGAATGTGAGATTGACCGTTACGTTGTGTTCGCCACCTTTGCCTTTGGTTGTTTTGAGCACTTTGGAGCGAACACCGTAAGATTTATCCAATAGGGATTTGTAGTTTTGTTTGACTGCTTTACTGAGAAGCCCACCAAGTGTCTTCTTCTTAAAACCTGATTGGTTATGCAAAATGATGAATTTAGAGGATGTGGGCAGTAGAGGTCGCAACTTCTTGCCTGTTTTCACCATAATGCGGTTGTTTTTGACGAGGATTGAGCGTCCTTTGGAAAGTTTCATCCCAGCAGTCTGTTTTCTCGAAATTATCGAGAGCGGCGCGAGTTTCTTTCCTGCTCTAAGAGTAGGTTTGAGAGCTCTCCTTTTAACGGTTTTAGCTTCAGCTGCCGAAGATAATAGTAGTGCGAGTCCTAAAACCCCCACCAGACCTGCACAGCGTTTCATACTACAAATCTCCTTTCTTAAATAGCGAAGCAACCTTGCTTCGCCGACCATGACGATACCACGATGGATGTTAAGGCTTCTATGGTATCCCCCTAATTTTTTAGTGATTTGAGTGGAAGAAATGTAACGTGAGTTCAGATGATTTTTACTTGTCTTTGTGAAAGGGGATTGAGACCGTTGCAAGCTTAATCTGTCCGCGCATGTTGTGGTATGTAGCGCTGGGAAGATAATGAACTCTAAAACCAAATGTTGCCAGCACCTTAACAGTGTGATCGGTGAAGGCAGGTAACAAACAATCTGGCAAGATTAGGTCTTCGCCTAAAACAATCATATTGGCCAAAGCAGGTGTCAAATCAGCGACCAAACCATAGGGTGCATCGCTATAAAGAGCGGGCAGACGTACTGTTGGGACGTGTAGTTCAGCTGCAAGTTTAGTCACTATGGTGTCCAGCGCATTGCCTGCTTTGTTGCTTGCGTTGATGACGCTTTTTCCTTTGGAATTGTCAAATCCCTTCAGGTGTCTATAAGCCATTGCTAGTTCGTCGAATATCTTCATACCCAACACTGCTTCTTCTTTGTCAAAGGCTGTTGGGTAAAACTTGCGATAGACGAATAGCCGCTCTAATGAGGCCTTGAGTTGATTTTTGATACTATTGCCATTGATATTTTCTAAGAGTTCTTTTCCCAAACGGGCGTCTGCCACGGCCAATATGTAGCTCTTTGGCGCGTTGGGTGTTGGCAACAGCGCTACAGTCGTGCCCAAGTGACCGAAGTAATACCAGTCTGTATCAACGACAACAGTCTTTTTCACTTTTGGAAGCGCTCTCAGATAGGAGCGCATTGCTCTGCTCATAGTGCTACCCACAATTGCCACATTATCAGGAGTGATGAGGATGTTACCGCCAGCGTTTCCCGAGTGACCAAAGTCTATGTTCTTTGGTTTTAATGATTGAAACCCTAAGATCCTAGCCAACCTTTTTGCTGTGTGGCTCTCCTTTGGGTTCCCGTGCATCTCAATGAAAAGCTGATTGTTTTTTCCATCAGAAGTAGGTAGGAGATAATCTCTCAACCAGAGACTGCAGCCCGTTTTTAAGTATGGACAAAAGCTAACTGCTTGTAACAATGACCGATCGAGTTGCAAGCCCTTGATTGTTCGAGGACTTGCTGACAATAGACGTAGACCTACTTTATTGCTTGTTCGGCTTTGGTTTAACTGGTGAATGATTTTTTGCATTCCATAGACTTCGTCGACTGTTGATGGTGTCAGCAGCATGGCTAGTTCAAATGCATCGTCACCTGGAAGTTTGAAGTCTAGGGAACCGTCTCTTGGAAAGAGGCTGTCTGCATTTACAGAAATGAAGTCAACTCTTGGCACATTGAATACACGGGGCATTTCCCTTTGCAGAAGAATCTGGACTTCCTCTATGGGAAGCGGATCCGTGCCCTGTTGGGACCAATAAGCAGCCAATAATAAGACTGGCAATATAGCTACTTGCATGAAAATTTTGCGCACTAGCAACTCCTCGAATTCTGACAGGCTGTCTCCAATAGATGCACGTATCGTTCCAAAGGAATAGAGGAGCCTTCTAGGGCACAAAAGCTAAAAAGTGTAAACTGGGTGGCCCGTTTTGCTACCACCTGGCTAATTTATGGACCATGATCATTGTCTGATTTGATCACTCATATATGGAAAAGCAGTGTTTGTCGTGGCCGTCATTTTGGTTTCAAAAACTCTTCGTGCAATCCAAACTTCTCTAGTTTTCTCCGAAGAGTCGTTCTAGCCAGACCAGTAAGTTTGGATAAAGCTCGCTCACTGCGAGTCGGCCCACACCTTTCCAATGCTCTTTCTATATAAATCTTCTCAAAGACCTCTTTGGCATCGTCATATCGCGACGGAAGCTCTGTGGGAAGCAGAATAGCAGAGGATACGAGCTTTGCTGGTGAAACATTGAGATCCGCTCTTTCAATGTGGTTGCCCTGGCTTACGACAACAGCTCTTTCAATGACATTTCGCAGCTCACGAATGTTGCCAGGCCACTCATATTGGAGCAGAAACTGCTCTGCCTCTGTTGAGAAACCATTGATAGATTTGCCCAAACGTTCCTTTGAGGCCTCGAGATAATGACTAGCCAAGGAAATGATGTCATCTCGTCGCATACGTAATGGTGGAACCTCAATGCGAAAGACGTTCAGCCTGAAATAGAGATCCTGTCTGAAATCTCCACTCGCTACCAAGGTCTCAAGGTCCGAGTTCGTTGCAGCAACCAATCTGAAGTCAACATGTATGGACTTTGAACTCCCCAATCTACAAACTGAACGTTCCTCGAGGACTCGCAACAAAGTTACCTGTATATCATGTGACAATTCGCCAATCTCATCAAGGAATAGTGTGCCTCCGTTGGCCTGTTCAAATCGTCCACTTCTACTCTTTTGCGCGCCAGTAAAGGCACCTGCCTCCACGCCGAACAACTCGGCTTCTATCAAGTCACGAGGAATGGCAGAACAATTCAGTGCG
Source organism: uncultured bacterium (assembly GCA_964643655.1). Lineage (GTDB taxonomy): Bacteria > Muiribacteriota > UBA6191 > CAZXTJ01 > CAZXTJ01 > CAZXTJ01. Next base: position 7,554 of record CAZXTJ010000099.1, on the reverse strand, counting down.
ATGAATGGAGAGTCGTTTTCTTGCGACAAATTATGTATCGTTCTTGCAGCAATTTCTTTTCCAGTACCCGTTTCACCAGTCAGGAGAACGGTGACTCGCTGACGGGCAGCCGCCTCCAAGGAATTGAGCAAATTTGTAGTAGCTTCGCTCGAGCCAAAAACTGCCTTCTGCGTGTTACTAATAATTACTTCTCTACCAACGCGCATTGAAGCTGCTGAAAGGAGAGTACTTCTCGTTTTGGCAAGACAGAGGAAGTCTTCAGCCAAATTTGTGAAAGCGTAGTTCAAGAAGCTACTCGTTGCCGAATCCAACAGCTTTTCATTGTTTCCTCGAGAGTAGATGACACCCACGATTTCTTCATCGACCAACAAGGGTTGGCAGTAGCTGTATATGGTATTGCCTTTCTCGTCCTGATTGCTCAAAGTGCTTCTAGCTCCTGTCGAGACGACTGATTTGCACATCTGTTCATCTATTGCTTGGTTGGGCACTTTGTTCACGCAACCGACGATTGGTTCAATGTCATCTCCATCAACGAGAACTAAATAAGCTGCATCTGCCCCAAAAGCACGAATGTACTCCGTTAAGAGTCTTTCGAATTTACTGATTGGAGAACCTGACTGTTCCAGTTGTGCCGTGATTAAGGAAGTACAATCAGGGCAGAGGCATTTTGGAAAAAAGGCATCGGAATATTGGGAGAGAACTTCGTCCACTTGGGACCAATGAGTAGTGTCCGTTCGCATACGATGGCAACTCGTACACATGGGAACCATTCCCTGGAGTTGTTCTGAGTTAGAGAGTTTCTTTTCCAAGTTCTGCTTTTTGTCAAAGAGACGAAGATGGTTTTCAACCACACTCTTACATTGGCTCAATAATTTTCTGTGAAGGTCAGAGAATGAGTTCTCTCTTTTATCCATCAAGCAGATGGTTCCATAAACTTCACCACTAGGAGTCATTATTGGGTAACCAAGGTAAGAAACAAAACCAAGCTCAAGATCAGAACAATTTGACCATTGGTCATCTGAACGAGCATTTTGCACCAATAGCTCGTTGCGATTTGTATAAACCCACTCGCAGAACAAGCCAGAGTCAGGCAGCTCTCTGCTCTCACCAACTTGAAAATACTCTTTGGAATTGGTGCTGGAAACGAGGACTTCAATGGTTCCTTCTTCACAGCGACGAATGAGAACAGCAGGAACATCAACTAGTTCTGAAATCATGTCGACTATTGCGTGCCAGTCCTCAATCAATCTGAGAACTACTGGAATCCCCACTGGAACCTCTTTCTTGATACTGACGTCGGTGGCTCAATGGTAAATGAGCACATCTGCAGTCCGGTTTATATCTTAGCAAAGATATAGCAAGAATGGTTCCAAGGGACTTAGCAGCAATAAAGCAAGAACAACAATTGATTTGTTCATTGCGTGATTGCATCGCCTTCTTGTATCAACCCAGCCTGGCAGCAGTACTGAACGGAGGAATTTTTTTCGTCGACATCATTGAATGAAAGGACTGGATTGTTTGTAGGTAAATCCAATTCCTGAGCTATTTTGGAAAATATGACCATACTTTCGAAACGATTCAGTGCTCGTAAACCATCGAAATTCTCTTCGCTGCCAGTTATGATCCCTTTGCTAGTCATTGTTCTAATAGCGTGTCGGGCAATGACTTCAGGCAATAATGAAGAGTCTGAATATTTCGTGATTGGTGTAGTTTTTTTCATGTCATTTAGTTTTAACAAACGCCAACCAAGAACAGTTATGTCCATTTTGGTGAGTGGTTCTTCGCCCCGAAACTCGCCGTCGATTGGCTGCAGCAAGCCAGCCCGCAGTGATGTAGATACAGCCATACTGTAAGCAGGATCTACGTCGAGAAGACCGTGGATAGTGAAGAGGGCAGTTGGCCTTTTAGCCAATAGCAAACGCATTGCAATGAGTGAGGCATGGTACCTATTGAGCTTCTGAGTACCTCTGAAAAAGAGTCCTTTTCTGGGGCTGGGGTTTTTAGTTGGTTTTGGTTTGGTTATGGGAACTTTCACAAGAGTCAACTCTACCGTTGTGGTCTCACCACCAGAAACTTTGATGGTTTCATATTTGGAAACGTATCCTTTGGCACTTGCTTTGATTTTGTAAGTACCACTCTTGCGAGAAAGTCCATTCTGTTTCTCTTTGGAGACAACATAACCATTAATGGCTATCCTGGCATGTTTGGGGGTGACGCGAAAAACTATCTTCCCTTCGCTGATGGTCCTTTCTCCCCAACTATGAGAGAGATCGCCAATAGCCGGCGTTTCATCTCTTTTAGTTGGTACATACCTACCACTTTGTCTCAAAACGATGTCAACATTGGTGGGGTAAGGATAACCAACAAACACGTCCTTGAGTACTGTTGGTCCGTATCCTTTTGGGCCAATGAACTCTAAATGGTATCTACCTCTAGCCATTGTTAGCTTTATGGGAGTTGTACCAAGCAGTTTTCTCGAATACTCATCTTCACAATAAACCTTTGCTCCTTGGGGTTGTGAATTGATAGTTACAGTACGATCTTCAACCCACTTGGCTTTCTTAGTTGGTTTTGCACTAGGAGTCACCCTTGTTACCAAAGGAGTTGGTGTTGGTGGATTCGTCAATGAAGGATTTTCAGCTGCAACGGAATAGACCCAAAACAAGACAGAAAAGAAGAGCATGTAGTGGTACCAGTGAAACTGAAATTTGACGATTTCAGGTTCATAGGTGACCGGTGCAGGTAGCGGAGGTTGGATAGCTTTGACAGGTTTTAGTTTGACCTCTTCTTTCTTTTCCTCTTCAACACTAGCTGCAGCATTTTTGAGTGATTCGCAAAAAGCTGTACAGGTGGGGAATCGCTCTTTGGGATTTTTGGAGAGGGCCTTGCGCAAGATGGCATTGACTAGGCGTGGAACTTTGTCTATTGGCTCTGGTTTTTTCTCCTCAATCTGTTTCATTAACATAATGGAGTTACCACTGAAAGGAGTATTTCCAGAGAGCATCTCATAAACGGATGCGGCAAGGGCGTATTGGTCAGCGCGACCGTCGATCTTCTCTCCATTTAGTTGTTCAGGGGGCATATAGTGAAGGGTGCCAGCTGTAACTTCTTGGCCAGTAACTCTGGCCATGGAAGAGTGAACCTGGAAAGCAATACCAAAGTCAGCAATCTTGACTACTTGTTCACCAGCCTCTTCCGTGAAGAGCAAGTTGGCAGGTTTGACGTCACGATGGATGACTCCTACCTTATGGGCGTAGTCGAGTGCATCGCTGACTTGTTCAGCAATTTCTATGGTCTGTTGAAGGGGGAAAGAGCCAACATCCACAATGGAAGTTTCGAGGTCAGGTCCATCGAGATATTCCATGACCAAAAAATGGTTGTCTCCACAGCTTTCGAAGGATTGGACAGCCATGATGTGGGGATGGTGCAGTTCAATGGCGGCCAAGGCTTCTTTCTTGAGTCGTTTGATTGCAGCTTCATTATTGGCTAACTCTGGGGGGAGTAGTTTCAAGGCAACTACACGATTGGCCAACTCCTCGTCTTCGGCACGATAAACGAGCCCCATTCCACCAGTGCCAATACGTTCAATCACTCGATATCTCTTTGCCAGCAGTTGGCCTTTCGATACAAGTAATATGGTCTCTTTTGAAGAGCTACTCTCTTCGATCAAAGATGTTTTGTCTCTTTTTTTATTCTTGGCCACTAGACTCCTCAAACGTTATGAACGCTGCGATTCTTATTATACGTTATTAAGAGTGGCTAGAATAAAGGCAAAATCAAGGTTCTGATGCCTCTGGTTCCTTTGGTGCTTCCTCTAAGAGTATGTGAGGGTATTTCCAGATGATTGCTACAAAGAATGCAATCATGGCGAACTCAGTTGCCTCTTCCCAGAAATCCATCAAAATGAGGTTGTCCAAATGTGCATGAAAAATGACTGCACGAGCTACTCCAAATCCGATGAAAGCCAGAGCTGTAGCCGCTGACCATCTTGATAGCTGGAAAGCCTTCTCCGATTTTGAAGAGAGAAGAATAAGTGTAATGAAGGCAGCAACAATTCCAATTGCAGGGAATATGCGTTTTTCCATCCATTGGTAGATGGGTAGGTGTTCTTTTAGATATATGGTGCCGAATATGTCATATTTATAGGCCTGCTCACTATTGGGCGAAACAGAGGAAATAGTGCCAACAAGATGAATAGGAGCATTAGTAGTTTGTAGAGAAATTTCAGATTGCACTCTTCTTGTGTTTTAGTTTTTGGGCAGGCCTTACATACACGAAGTAGGGCGCAAGGTTTCCCTTCGACACTTGCAAAAAAGACGTGTTGATCTATGTATTCCATGGCAGCAAAACCAATAAAAACGAAGGAAAAGACCATAAAAAACTCATGTACGAGTTCAAGAGAAACAGATTTGAGTCCATAGAGAATGTAGTTGACGGCACAAAATGCTTCACCAATGAAAAACATTAACAAACCAACCCATAGTATTTTTACGATAGGGTTCTTTTGTGATTTGAGTTTTTTCAGGAGATAGATGTTGAGCAGCATATATGCAGGTTTGATCACGCAGCCGCTCAGAGCTGAGATGAATTGGTAGAAAAGGGATGGAACGGTCAGCGGCAGCTGCATAGTCTTACTCCTCAGTAATGTGAGTGTACTGAGATCACCCTATTGCATCGGCTACCAAGACCACAAGAAACTCAGCATAAAGGCGACCAAGTCAGTGGAGATTTTAGCGAATGCATTTGCTTTGTTGCGGACACCTGCTGAACGAGACTGTAACTCTTGATAATAATCCCGCAGAGAGAGATTGATGGTGAAGTGATGAACGAGTTGCGAGAAGTGCCTAAAGAGCCCGGCCCTATATGCGCGGCTTGTGATCGCACTGAAGCTGAATAGTTGATTCGTAAGTTTTGTCACCTCACTTTTTAGTGCAGCAATCGTCAGATTTTTGGGAACTATGACAGGGAAGTCACCATCAAGTTCTGCCCACGATGTTGAAGCAATACGTCCTTCTTTTTCTACGAGTTCATAAGCTTGCGTTCCTGGGTAATAATGAAGGAAGGTCAGTGAAATTGCGTGTACTCCAGTAGACTGAAGGAACTCAATCATTTCCTTAAAACTCTCCTTGTTGTCACTGTCGAGTCCGACAATAATCCCGGCTTGCACTAGTACGCCCTCTTTATGGAATGCAGATACTACTTGGCGTAACTCTTTAGGGTTTGACCAGCTTTTGTTGAGCTCAGATAGTGAAGTTTCAGATGGAGTTTCTAGACCGATGAATAACGAACGACAGCGACTAGCTGCAAAAAGTCTAGGTAGTTCTGGGGCGGCAGCCAAATCAGACAGGGTCGTTTGACCAGTCCAGCCAGGAGCAGAAGATGCTTTTAACAAAGGAAGTACCTTTTTAAAGTGACTGCTGTCATTGAGAAAATTGACATCAATCACTTCGATGAGGCCATGGTCATACTGACTGATATCGCGCTCAATGTCAGACAAGGAGCGACAACGAGGTTTGCCGTAGAGCGCATTGGTTGTACAGAACTTGCAGTTGAAGCGGCAACCACGTGAAGTTTCCAGAGGAAAGGTGAATTTGAAGTAGCTGTCGTTCTTCAAAAGAGAAAAGTCTGGTTTGACTGTCTGCTCCAGTGATGGTCTGTTCTTGTGTTCGTAAAGTGGTTTTAGATTGCCAGCTCGAAGGTCGCTGACGATTTCTGCTGTGAGGCCTTCGAGTTCACCCACAACGACCGAATCTGCATGTTCTGCGACCAGTTGTGGTGATACTGTCGGGAATGTACCTCCAAAGATTACGGGAATATGACGTTTTCTGAACTTCTCAGAAATCTCGAATGCCCTGTTGGCGTTGTAGACGTGACAAGTGATGCCGACTACATCAACGTCACTTTCATCTAGCTCATCAATATTCTCGTCGCATACTTCAACAGCCATACCTTGTGCCTCGAACTCAGCGCCAATAACGGGAATCGTCAATTGACGCCATAAAGGTTGTACTAGCGGCGGTTGAATTAATCTAATGCGCATGATCTCATGGTACAGTAATCTTCAGCTAAACGGTCGAATTAAAGTAAATAACAGTTGGGGAGTAAGCGATGAGTTCCGTAGCAGCGCGTTCGCGAACATCTGAAATTGGCAAAGCCGCACGTTATTTCTACGGATATCTAACGAATAAACTCCTGCACACAAATTTGCAGCTTCTATACGATTGCAACTTCAGTTGTGAGATTTGCGACTTCTGGAAAGACAAAGAGCTGCGCCAACAGAGGCTTTCAGTGGAAGAGATCGATGTAATCTCTGACAAACTGGCACAGATTGGACCGCAAATAGTATCCATTGGCGGCGGTGAACCACTGATGCACCCTCGAATACTTGATGTCGTGCGGGCACTGGCTCGCCATCATTTTCCAGTTATGATCTGTAATGGATGGTATGTGACGCCAGAGCGTGCCCGTGAGTTGTTCGAAGCAGGGATGTATGAAATATCCGTATCCATTGATTATGACAATGCTGACAAACATGACAAACAACGTGGAAAAGAGGGGGCTTTTGAACGTGGTTTAGAAGCTCTCAAGGTTTTGCACGACAACAGAGTCAATCCTTTTCAGCGTGTCCATATGATCTCAGTAATTATGGACGACAACCTCGATGATGTAGAAAGACTCATCCTTCGCTGCCGAGAGATGGGTATCACCTATCTAGTCACTCTTTATTCAGATGGTCGCGGAACTAAAGACTGTCGAGCAACATCCCTTGATACGAGTGCAAAGTTGTTGGAGCTCAAAGAAAAATATCCTGAATTCGTGGCTCTGCGTGGATACATTGGCAATTTCACACGTGCAATCGAAGAGGGTGGATTCGGCCCCTGTTACGCAGGTAAAAATCTGTGCAATATCGATAGCCAGGGAAATGTCTCTATGTGTATTGACCGAAAAGACGACTGTGCTGGCAATATTCTTGAAGACGACATTTTTGAGATAGCAGGCAGTCTGCGCCAAATGCACGAGAACAATGAATGTCGGGCTTGTTGGACGAGCTGTCGGGGGTCATTGGAGTCTTTGATGTATTTTGGTGATCGTTTGGGTAATGCATATGACTATTATCAAATGACTAAACCTGTTCGAGTGGGACGCACCTTCTCGTGAAAAAGAGTGCTTTACCAAGACAATATTCACTTGGCCGTGTCCGCAATCTATATGAGGACTTGGCCTGGCACTATGATTTCTGCTGCTGGATGACCGAGTCCAAGTCTCAACAACGGACCGTTGATTTGGCCATTAGAGATAAGAGTGAAACAGTCTTGGATGTGGCTGTTGGCACGGGTTATATCATTGAAGCTACTGCTGACAAAGTTAAGGATGGGCTCGTTGTAGCCGTTGATGTGAGTGAACACATGATGAGCAAAGCTAAGAAGAAAGTAAGCGAGCGAGACAACGTATTGCTTCAGTATGCCTGCGCCTACAATCTTCCATTTCGGTCTGCCACCTTTGATGTGGTTTTGAACACATATATGCTCGGGCTCATGCCAGAAGAAGATATTC
>CAZXTJ010000098.1:0-17350 GCA_964643655.1 uncultured bacterium | reverse complement strand
AACTTGCGCAGTATGCCACTTCATTGGAAGCTCCACTGAGATTAAGTTCTTCCTTGCACACTGGACAATTGATTGTTTCCACGGTTATTCACACTTCTTTCCTATATAAAAATGTACATCACAAACAGTACTGTCGAGTGTTTTTTGGTAGGATTGTCTCGTCATTTGATGAAAGGTGGCTAAATGAAGAAAAAACTCATCCTTCTCCTATTGTGTTTCTTGTGTTCCACTTCCCACCTTTGGTCGCAACAGGAGGATGGTTACGTGGCTTTCTGGCTTGATTGTTACTCTGGTGAAACAGTTACTTTTGCCAAGATGATGGACGACCTGGCCCAAGTAGATGTGATTTATCTTGGTGAAAGACACACCCTACAAAGGCACCACGACCTTCATGAAAAGATTATTCAGGAGCTCGGAAACAGAGGATTGAAAGTAACTGTGGGGCTCGAGCAGATGGAAAATTTCCTTCAAGGGAAGCTCGACAAATACAATGATGGTGAAATCGACTTTGCCACCTTGGCCAAAGTAACAAACTGGAAAAAACGGTGGTCAAACTATGATGACTACCGTGGTTTGATTGAAGCAGCCAAAGATAGCGGCGGCCGAATACTTGCACTCAATGCCAAAAAAGAGCTCGTTCGCCAAGTTGGCCGCAAAGGGTTGAAAGCCCTAGCACCTGCCTTGAAAAAACAGCTACCTTCTTGGACCAAAACTAAAGATGATTGGCACGAACGTAAAGTGGCTCTCAAAGTTCAAGTGCATGCAGCAATGAAACCTGCCATGATGAAGTCTGTCATCGAAGCGCAGACTCTGCGTGATGAAACAATGGCTGCAGTTACAGCCAAAGCCTTACGCAGGAAAGGTTCTGACGAAGTCATTGTCGTCATATGTGGTTCAGGCCATTGTAATCACTGCATTGGTATACCTGAACGGGTGAAGGCTAGAGTAAAAAACTTGAAGGAACGTATCGTTCATTTCACTGAAAGTGGCTTTTTGAAACTGTCTGCCGCCATGAAAAAACATGCCCGAAACATCACTATTACTCACGAACAAATGCGTTTTTTACAAAGACCAATTGCTGATTACATTCATTGTCACGAGCCGAAGAAAAAATAAGTAGTTAATTTTCCTGGGGAGTGAAAGATTCGCTCCCCTTTTCTCTTTCTTCCTTCTGCAAGAACACACTTTGCAGGAAGGAGAGAAAACTGATGGCCCCAAAAGAGTCAAAAAGGCAGATGACTGTAGCCATCCTCTTTGATACTACAGGCAGCATGAATGAGTACCTGGCACGAGTAAAGAGATCGGTACGCAAGATAGCCAAAGAGTTGACCAAACATCTTCCAGGTATTCGTATGGGAATCATTGCCTATGGCGATCACTGCGATGGCAAATTGATGCTGCAAGAGTGCCCACCAACAGCAAAGCTCAATGTCTTCAACGACTTTATAAAAAAAACAGAAAGAACTTGCGGTGGTGACATCCCGGAAGCTCTTGAATGTGCTCTAGAAAGACTTATTCATTGGGATTGGGGAGAAGAAGGCAGTCATCGACCTGTCATAATCGTCACTGACGCACCAGCCCATGATAAAAAAGAGTGCCCCAAAGGTAATGACTGGCTCTCTCTGGCCTCTGAACTGGCTGAAATGGGAATAAGTTTTTATTCTTGCCTCTGTGGCAAAAATAACGAAGCACGAAAACAACTGAAAAAACTCGCCAAAATTAGTGTTGGTAAATATCTCACCTTAAAGAACAGTGCCGAGATAGTTCCGCTGATAGTGGCTGCTGCAGTCCATAAAGGCGGAATATTAGAAGATTATGTGGCCGCACTAAAACAAGAGGGGCCTTTGGATAAAAACGCCAAAGCCGTCCTCGTCAAATTAGATTCATCCGTCTGTTCTATGTAATTTTCAGAAAGGAAAACCTAATGTCTACTATCGATCAGTCGTTCTTCCCAGACTTGGGTCCTGAAGTAGGTGAACGAGGAAGAGTCAAAAAGCTCATCGTATTATCAGTGGATTGCACAAAAGCTTTTGCTGCCGATCCAGCAGAGGTACCTGCAGAGGCTGCCAATTTACGAGGTGATGGACTTCCCCCTCTTCACGTAGGCCGTGACAACCTACGCATGCTTGGCGACAATTTGCCTATCTGGTATCAAATCTTCAAGTCTGCGAACATTCCTATCATAGCCTTGAAAGATTGTCACAACTGGCGAGATTTGAACCAGATGGCCGAAAAAGCCATTTATGGTGCCCATGCAGACGAAGATAGTTATGAATCCGAGCTCATTGGCTCCATAGCGCCTTTCGTTGACTACATCATCGCCAAAACTACTTACGACAGTTTTCACGGTACGGACCTACAAGGACAGTTAGAGAGCCTTCACGAGGGACTTCATCCCCTCGAAGTTGGCATCATAGTTACAGGTTTTGTCACCCACATCTGTGTGGCTTCCGTACTTCTGCGCTTGGCACCTATGGGTTACAGAGCAATAGCACCCTCTTTTCTCATGGGAGATTTCAACAGAATTCATCACAACACCTTTGTCCACAACGTCTTCCCAACCTGGGGCAATATCGTCATCAAGCGACCTGATGAATTGTGTCGACTCCTAGGGATTGAGAAAAACCTCCCAGCCACTTTGAGAGCTGCGGCTTGAGTGAGAGGAAGAACAATGAGTCGAAACGTTTTGACAGGCCCTAGATTTTGGAACGATAGTCTGCCCAAAGCCATAAGATCTGAGCTCAATGGCATCAATCAAGAGATACCAACGATAGAAGATTATTTGTCTTCGGCCACTGTCGATTTGAAAAGACTGGGTGAGGTAATGGCTGAACTCATCGAAGACTATCGTTGTGATCTTCAAGGTAGAGCTGTGGTGAAGGGTGTCCGACGAGTGGGAGACTCTCGATACGCAGTCGTGGAAACCCTGGATATAGAGCAGCTCAAGAGCAAAGCGAGGAAGATAAAAAAAAGTGCTGATGTGGCAAGGCTCATCGTCGAGATTGCTTCCTGTTATTCACCTGATTATGGGGCAGTAGATCACCCTTGTCACCGTTGGTGTCCACGTTGGGGTTCTTGCCCAACTTTGCAACGCCCAGCCATTCACAGTGTTGTGCTGCACCTTTGTCAAAGTTATGCCAATAGTGTGGCTGTGGAAGCTAGGTGCGCTTGATGAACAGCTCTTGGCAAAACCGTTTCCGCGGAGTACGACCTGCAATGGGTGTAAGTAAAGCATCGCAGGCCCCAAAAGGCCCTTTGCCCACAGTGGAGACGGCCAAACCGAGAGAAAACAATCCACTAACAGCATCATTTCTTCAAGAGAGGGAAGTACCTTATCACGAGGGTGACGAAATAGTTCTTCAGCTCGAGTCCACCTATAAAAGGCTCCACCCACCACTCGTCGTAGACGTGGTTGCTTTTGCCCTCAATGGCCAGGGAAGAGTGGGCAAACGTATTCAACTATCAGGCGAAGGCTCATTTCCTCTCACTCTGCTGAAACTCACTGATAACTCAGTGGGTCTTCAGAAGGGCACTTGGCAACTCTACGTCATAGCTCTGGAGAAGCTCTGTGCTTCCCTGCAATTTGTCATCAGCCCCTCTTCGAGCTGGATAACTAGAAATGTGCAGTTACTAGAGTTTGCTCTTCTTCAACCACAAAGAGGACGAAGGAGAGCAAGCACTCCTTTGACAGGACTTTCACCAAGAAACAAGAAAGTAGACTTGTTGGCTCGCCTTCAAGCGCCAAAGGGGTTGGCTGGTTTGACAACACAAGTAGAGATCTCCCTTTGGGGTCCTGATGGAGAAAGGCTTTTCTCTATTACAGAAGAGATAAATGACAGTGGTCTCACTGAGATTTTTGAAAAGAAGATATCTCTCACTGAAGGAAACCAATTGCTCTGTGAAGGGATTTACCATTTGTCTCTGTCACTCAACGGGGTGGAGGTAGCCCATAGGCAGTTTTCATGTGACTCGCCCAGTTTGTTCACAGCTGAAGGTGAACTTTCAGAAGACGCTCGCAGTCTCGTCATTGCTGGCGTTCCAATAACACGTGACTGAAAGGAGTAGAAACTCATGCCCAGAAGGAACAACGGAAGAACATTGTCAGAGGATCAGGAACTGGTGGATTTGGAGACTTTGCGCTCTTGTTTCGACGAAGGCTGTGACCTCGTTATCGATAGCGAAGGACGAATGGTCTCAGCCGATGGCGATGAAGACGGATCCCTGCAGAGACTTTCCAAACTTCGCCGCTGGTATTAGGAGGTTATGGTGGCTAGGTGGTATGACAACACAAAAGGCCAAGCTCGATTGGCTCTAGAACATGCGGCAATGCGCAAGTTCCATCCACAATTCGAGCTGCGGCAAAGGCGAAATGGAATGCTCTATTTTTTAGGCAAATTGCAGACCTCCATTTCTGGCACCATCTACACAATAGAAGTCAACTTCGGAGACAAACATCCAGACACTCCACCTGTCGTACGTCTCACTCACCCCACTCTGTCAGAAGGCCACGTTCCCCATCGTTATGGTGATGGCCGGCTCTGTTTGTACAAACCAAGTGATGGTCCTGGCAGTGGTTATGCTGCTTCTGCCACTACAGCAGCCACTTTGGTTGGTTGGGCAGCGGCTTGGTTGCATGCTTATGAAATTTGGCAACACACCAAAGAGTGGCCTGGACCAGAAGGAGATTGAGATGGTCAAAGAGGACATTGTCATCGTCTTGCCCAGAGAGCTGCGAAGACTCATGCTTACGTGGGCACAAGCCTGTAAGGAAGAGACTGGTGGCGCACTCGTTGGTTACAGGCTCACCCATAAGGATGGAAGGAAGCTGTGGATGCTCAGGACCTTTCTTCCTCCTGGTCCCTCGGCTTCGCACAGTCCTGCGTCATTTGCCCAAGGAGGCCTTTACCAGGCAGCCCTACTCTCCCTCTTGAGAAAGACTGAACAGTGGCCAGCCAAGGGGGGGTGGAAAACGAGCAAAGCTACTTTTTTGGGTGATTGGCACAGTCACCCCTCTTTTTCAGCCAAACCTTCTGCTGGCGACAAACAAACCGTAAAGAGCCTTTTGGAGGAAGAACCATCGCTGCCAGGATTTGTTGTCCTCATTGCTGCCAACGGTCAAAGTAGCTCTTGGTCTTTGGGTGCTCATTTAGCACTACGACAAGAGGAGAAAGTTGTATGGCAGGAAGGCACTGTGATTGAGCCAGAAGCTCTGGGTTTGGATGAAGTAATGAACTCTCTCGAACCTTGGCCATCTCCGTCTCGTTTGCACAGGATGGTGCGCAAGATACAAGAGAGGAGAAGACATGTTTGCGAACATTGAAGAGCTGGCAGCAAGAACTGAAAGTCTCTGCCCAACAGACGAAATGGCGCAAAAGAGTGTTGCCATCATCGGCTTGGGTTCAGGGGGCTCTCTCATAGCATGGTGGCTTGCAGCAACTGGTCTTGGCAAAATCATCCTCGTAGATCCAGACAGACTAGAGACAGTCAATGTTTGGCGTCACCTCTGCGATACAAGTGATTTGGGAAAGCCAAAAGTTCTTGCAGTCAGCCAGAGACTGAAAAGAGTCAATCCTCACTGCAAAATTGAACAATACTCTTGGGACATTGTGGCAAAAGAAGAACGTTTGCATGCCATCTTAATGGAAGCCAATGTATCTTTATTGATAGTAGCCACAGACACGAAAGAAAGCCGACGTGTTGCCAACAACATTGCTCTGGACCTAAAAGTCTCAGCCCTTTACGGTGCATGTTTTGAGAATGCCCATGCAGGAGAAATCGCTCTGGCCCGTCCAGAACATGCTTGCCATGGATGTTTTCAAGCTGCTGTGGCAGCTCTTGAGCCGGAACATGATAGCAATGTGGGTTTTGACTACAGTGAAGATACCAATGAAAAAAGTGAACCACCCGCTGCAGGTTTGGGCATGTCCGTAGGCCTCATTGCCAACTTACAAAGCCACATTGCGCTATGGGCTCTGCGAGAAGATATGGGCCATCCCTTTCCACTAAGGGGAAACTACTTTCTTTTGACCACATCATCCTTTCCCATCATCAGCCAACAACCCTTCACATTTCGCCAGTGGTTCGTACAAAAAAGACGAGACTGTCTCTTCTGCAAATCAAAGAAGGAGCAAAAAGAATTGGCCAAAGAAGGACGTCAAATCATCGAAGCACTTGAGGCCAAGGCAGGAGGCCAGTAAAGTGTTCCTGACGATGGAAAACAATCAACAACATACATTGCAGCCAACTCTAGACGATATACGCGTCAAATTACTGACGCGTCTCCACAATGCCATCCATCGTCGTTCTTGGTTCTGGATTGATGATGAAGAGAGTGTCATCCAGGAAGTACTGATTAGATATTCCGAACACAAAAGATCTGGAAAATTCCAATGGAGAGATGAAAACTCTCTCTGGGCCTATTTGACAAGAACCCTCTTTTTTGTCGTCATGGAGTTAAAGGACAAAATTGGTGCCCCCACCGTTGCGCTAGACGAAGCTCGAGACTTCAAACTGAGCCACTTCAGACACAATTTGGCTGAGGACTTTGCTCACAACGACTGTCTACACCGACTTTATGACACCATTGGCCGAATGAAGGACAGTTACAGACAAATACTCGAGCTAACACTTGCAGGAATGAAAACAGGTGCAATCGCTCAGATTGTAAACAAACCACCAGAACGAGTTGCTGTCTCCAAGTGGAGAGCTCTTCAATCGCTGGGCAAAGGATTGAAAGAAAGCGGCTGGTTGTCAGAATGTGGTGATGAATTTGCTTTGGAGGTGGGGCCATGAAATGTCCTGATGAAGGAACATGGATCCTTTTCGCAGAGGAGGAAATCACCAATAGAGCAGAACTTGCAGCACACCTGCAAAACTGCGAAAAGTGTGCAACCCTTTTGGCCAAGATAAAAACGATGGGAAAGCTGCTTTTGGCTGCGGGACCGACTTCAGGCAAGCTCTGTCCCACCCGCGATAAACTGGCCGATTTTGTTGAAGGTCTAGTCTCCCATAGTAGTCTCATTCACCACATTGCATGCTGCCCAAAATGCAAAAGGGAAGTAGACGATTATCGTGCTTTGGTTCCCCCTACCAATTCAGCAGAAACAATCTGGGCAACAATTCGTGAAGGTGCTGCTTCGCTTCTTGCTTTGGGTGAATTTCAACTAGCTCCTCAAACTCTTGGAAAACTCCGCTCTTCTAGGCAGAAACAGTCTGGTCGTATAGTCAAAAAATGGGGTAATAGTGAGGTAACAATTCACTTCTCTCCCAGAGTAAAAAACTGTGGATTTGATATGACCATAGTCATCTCACCTGAGCCCGATGAGGAAGCACGCATTCGCGTGGAACTCTATAGCCAGGACAGATTGGTTGAAGCTCGCTCGATGCCAATGTCTGGGAAACTAGTCATGGACGAACTAACTGAAGGTTCTTATATCCTGAAGATTCGCGACCTCGTCGACGGACAGACGGTAGAACTCAATATTGTCACATTGCTCGATTAAGCAACGAGTCTTTCTGATACAACTTCGGGTGTAAGAGCCATTTCTGCCAACTTGCGGCCATCGGCAATAGAAATGTCATCTGGTACGTTCTGACCTGTTGTGATGTAAGAAAGACCTTTGCCAGAAGCAGAGAGCAAACTAACAATCGTGCCCAAGGTAGCAGCTTCATCAACTTTCGTTACGATGACTTGACCATAATCGAGAGTCATGAAATTGGTTATGTCTTTACGCAAATCAGAGTATTTTGCGCTTGCCGACAGAAGAAGATGAGTCTCTACTGGTCTGCCACACTCGAGGAAACGTTTGATGTCTTCGATTTCTGATTGGTTTTTCGCATTTCGACCAACAGTGTCGATGAGAACGACATCTTTGTCTTTGAAAGCTTCCAAACCTTCACGAACGTCTTTGGGCTCGAAGGCAATGTGGACAGGCACATCGATAATCTTGCCATACTGAGCCAGCTGGTCACATGCTGCAACTCTGTACGTGTCGATTGTAATGAAACCTACAGAGAGACCGAAGTTGAACTTCAAACCTGCTGCAAGTTTGGCCAGAGTCGTTGTTTTCCCCACACCTGTTGGACCAACGAGGGCAACACATTTACCCTTCTCTTCTCTATGTAACTTCAGACCACCTGTTGTGGGAATGTGTTTGGACAAAAACTCCGTTGCACATTCGCGAACAGTAGTTACATCACAAAGTGAGTTCTCATCCATCACTTCAAAGAGATGTCCACGGAGGGATGCGATGATGGGAGCTTCGAATTCGGCGCGTCTTAGGTTGGAAATCAAATCTCTTACTGCTTGTGGTGTAGAAGATACTCCTGTTTGTGCTGCTCGCAGAGGCGTAGGCATTACAGGAGGAGTCTCTTCCTTTTCACTAGGCTCTTCAGTGGCCTCTTTCGGAGATGTGTCTTCCATTTCTTTCAGTTCAGCAACTGGATCAGTTTTCTCTTCATCTTTAGTCTCATCGCTGGTGACTTCGACTTTGGGCTTTTCTTCATCGCTGTCACTCTTGAGAACTTTTTGCTCGATTGACTCGAGTCGTTTTTCGCGAACTTTTTGTGCCTCTAGGAACTGAGCCAACATGCTCTGCATCTGTTCCATCTG
Organism: uncultured bacterium; assembly: GCA_964643655.1. Classification (GTDB taxonomy): domain Bacteria; phylum Muiribacteriota; class UBA6191; order CAZXTJ01; family CAZXTJ01; genus CAZXTJ01. The sequence continues at coordinate 8,739 of CAZXTJ010000098.1, read as the reverse complement.
GCTCTTCAGAGCATCGATGTCTTTGTTCCCAGGCTTCTCCTCCTCAGGAGCAGGTTTAACCTCGACAGGTTTAGGAGCTTCAAGAGGTTTAGGAGCCTCGTTCTTCTCCGGGCATTCCTTGGCTACTTCCTCTTTGGGAGTTTGAACAATAGTTTCTTTCTCTTCAACGACTGGAGCATCTAGAGAAAGGGGAGAAATTGGTACTTCAACATCAGTGTCTCTTTTAGCAGAGGGGACGATTGGGGGACCAGGTTCGTCCACTAAGGTCTGCCGTCTTCTACTACCGCCGGGCAAACGGTGTATCCCTGATGTATCTGCAGGCTTTCTTCCCATTCTTGATGGACGAGGTCTATCTGAGCCACGTGTCGTACGACCTGAAGTGGTACGAGCTGCTGCTCCGTCTAGCTTGGCAGCTACTACTTCATATTCAACACGGCCAAGTAACCAGCCCCAGATAGACTTTTCACGTACGCAATCGTGTTTGATGATGAAAGCTTTTGGCCCCATCGTCGCTTTGATTTGCGCACAAGCCTCCTGAAAGGTTGGTGCCCGAAATGTCTGTATAATCATCCTAAAGTCCCCTTCGCTCGCCTCTACTCAATTTTCTCTTTATATTTTTTTCACCATGGTCACAACATGCGCCAAGGCACTAGAACTTTGACTACCCGCGGAAAACGCCTGCCAAACGCTCGAAGAAAGTTGCAGTCGATCGTTGTGGCAGAACCACTTTTGAGTTGAAGAGGTTGGCTACGATATTACATACACATACCGAAGCCAAAGCATTGGGCGCATAACCTAAAAATGGCTTCTGCGCTCTCACTGCTTTGGTTACGACAGGATCGTCAATGACAAAACCACCATAACCAACTTTAACCTGCAAAAACTCTTTGGACACTTTCGCTATTCTGCGCGCCACAAAAGCACCTTCTTCAGGTGTGCGAACGCGATTAACGATGAGATTGGTAGTAGGAAACTCTTCACCTGTGCCAGCCAAGGTCTTGAGAATGCCGTAAGCATCAGCCATAGCTGTAGGTTCTGGGGTAGTGACTAGGACTACCTCGTCAGCAGCGCGGACAAAGCTGATTACATTGCTGGACAAACCAGCACCTGTGTCGATGACGATTACATCGGTGTAACGTTCGAGCTTACGCAACTCTTCAATGAAACGTTCTTTGTCCGTCTTTTCCATATCAGCCAATTCGGCCATTCCCGAACCGCCTGCGATGAACTTCACTCCGGGAGCACCAGCAATAATGATATCGAGGAGCTCCTTTTTGCCTTTGAGTACGTGATAAAGGGTGTAACGTGGACGCACTCCAAAAAGAACATCCAAATTGGCCATTCCCAAGTCTGCGTCAAAAGCCAAGACTGACTTGCCCAAACGAGAGATCCCCATGGCCAAGTTTGCAACGAGATTGCTCTTGCCTACTCCGCCTTTACCACTTGTTACAGCGATGACACGAGCGCGATGGGGCACAACTTTCTTTTCACCGCTAGCCATCTTCTTCTTTTTGGCTGAAAGAGTTGTAACGACTGAACCTGCAGGGCGGTTTGCTCCCGAAGGGCCTTGTGCAACAGGCCTATTGACCATTGCCGAGTGTGGCATACGAGACTGTTTGCCAGGAGGCATTACATTCGTATCCATCTACTACTCCACTTCTCTTTCAACCACGCAACAAACGACCGAGTCGTTTCAAGAAACCAACAATGCCGCCCTCTGGCGGTCGTAACTCCACAAATAAATTGGGGACCATGTCTCGAAGGGCCCGACTAGCAGGCGCATCTGGATAGGCCAACAATAAAGGTCGCTGAGACCTTACTGCTTCTGAAACAAGAGGATCTTCATCAATGGCACCAAGTCGCTCGAGCTTGTTTCCCAAAAAACGTCTGACGACTAGGGACAATTTGTCATAAACGGCTCGGCCTTCACTGGCACGGTGAATGCGATTGACTACCAAATGAACATCCGCTTTGGGCCGTTCACGAAAAACGGCCTTCATAATGGCGTAAGCATCAGCAATTGCAGGAGGTTCTGGCACAGTGATGACTATGACAGAATCTGCTGCAGCAGCAAAAGCCAACACATTTCGCGACAATCCGGCTGCCGTATCTACCAATACGATATCAGCCAAATCACCGAGGGAGGCAAATTGCTCGATGAGCCGATTTCTTTGCGCCTCACCAATATTTGCCAACTCAGCAATACCAGAACCACCAGGAACAACAGACAAACCTGCTGGTCCCTTGACGATGATGTCACGAAGGGACTTTTTGCCAATAATGACATCAAACAAGTTGTGATGAGCTGGTAAACCCAGAGCAACATTAACATTGGCCATGCCCAAATCAGCATCGAGTACGAGCACCCTTTTGCCACGCTGGGCCAATGCCAGGCCAAGATTGATAGTGAAGTTCGTCTTACCTACTCCACCTTTGCCACTGGTAACTGCAATTACACGGGGGACAGTGGAACCAGCCTCGAGACCGGCAACAGTAGCCGACTGACCACGTTGTTGTCGCTCAACGAGTTCGCGAAGCCTCACAGCCTGATCGTTCACACAGCCTCCGACATATTTTGAAGTTGGGGGAAGACGGCCCCCTCGCTATTCTTGCGGAGTATATCACACAGAAAAGGGCTCGAAAAGGGCGAATTTGAAGGTTTGGTTTCGCCATGGGGCTTCAGTCGCGGAAAGCAGCTCTAGGCCATGGTCGCATGAAAGACTTGAAAGTAAAAAAATCTTTAAAGCCCATGTCTACAGCTCATGAGGATCTTCTGCATGGTTGAATTCCTTGTGATGCGCTTGCAGCGCCTTAAGGGGTGGTGGTGTTTTCACTGGCTTTAAGAGCCTTTTGAGCAGAATTGACTAGTTTGGGGCTCTTTGGGGTGACAAATGCTGGATCTTTGTCAGGTAAAGTCACAACTGTAGGTTTAGAGGTAGACACAAAACTGACACCACGAATGAAAATGTCACCAGTAATGCCCCGCCCTTTGATGGCACCCTTCACTTTCACCCATGAAGCTTTCTCGAGAGTTACCAAGCCTGTCATATCGCTGGCAAACTTGACATCGAGTACAAACTCGCCGTGAACCATGCGCAAGTGGCGTCGATTGGGCACTGAGGCAACTTTGCCTGTAATGAATACAGGTTTGCCATGAAAACGGGAAGGATCAGGACTTCTGTCATATCGTCGCAAAATTAGCAAGGTGTGTGATGTATCAGGTGGATTGAGCCAACCGCTGAGCATAGAAAAGGCAAAATACATGATTAAAAACAATCCCAGAGCTAAGGGAAGATACCAAGTAAGTTTGCTCAGAAGTGCCGATGAGATACTCCCCTCGGCGGCTTCTTTTTCTTGGAGCGCACGAACGACGGGGCCACGTTTGGCTCTTGGTCGTGCCGTTACCATCCCTCCAGTTACACCAGGGTCTGTTCCCCGACGTGTTACTCGGTAGGCATTGGACAATCCATCGAGTTTATCTCTATCAATATCGTGTCTGGTACACAGGCTAGTCACCAGATTTTCGTATTGTTCTTTTGTTTTACCTCTGGCATTTTCAGCCAACACATGGACTGCACCAACTGTTTGGGGACCGCCCTTTAGGGTGAGTACATCAACTATTCGCGTGACCAGTTCAATAGATGGCTCTTCTTCCAGCATCTCGACCAAAATGGCTTCACAGCCTTCGTCTTCAAGAATTTTCAGACAATATATTGCGCTATCGCGCATCCATTCTTTTTTGGATTGAGCCATATCGCGCAAATTCTCAATGGCCAAAGCAGCATCGTAGCGGTGAATTGTCTTGATGGCGTTTGCTCGAACTCTGTTGTCTTCACTGACAAGATGTGGCTTCACTAGGCTGACAACGAGTTCATCACCCAACATGTCCAAAGCTTCTATACAGTTTGCCACCACTCGTTTGTTCTTGTGGTGCAAAAAGGGCTGCAAGACTGTTACATGTTGCCTTTGTCCCAAAGCGCCAACGGCTTTTACCATCATGGACAAAACCCAGGGATCATCTTCCTGATTGATGAAATCTTCAATGGCCGCCAAGGCCACTTCTTCCCCACGTTGTACTACATCCAAAATTGCTAGGAGCTGTTCTGTAGACTCACCAGAGCCCAATACGGCTCTGAAACGGTCCATATCGAGCAAACCGTCGGCCGTATCAATGACCAAGTCATTCTCGTGAGCTTGCTGATCTTCGAGCAAGTCTGCCCAGTAATTGAGGGCCTTTTTCGCTGTATATCTGACTTCTGGGCTTTCATCATTGGCAGCCATGTCATGAAGCTTCTTCAGTACTTCAGGGCCTTTGCCCAAACGACCAAAGGTATAAATGGCCTTTTTCCTTACTGCAGGATCAGGAGACTCGAAGTCCTCCTTGAGCATATTGAGTAAGAATTGATTTACTTTGCCAATGTTATTTTCGCCCATTACCTTCGTTTCTATCCGTTAATACTATTCTATCGGGCTAAGGAAGATTCTGCAGTAACTTGCATATTTTTAGAATAGTCTAAAATATGTGTATTGAAACTATACTGTTTTAGTGGATTATTAAACAAAGGACCAATACTGGGCTAAAATTTTACTTGGGGGTGGAGGAAAACACCGATGGTTACCATTCCCAAAGAGTTCAGAACGACCTACGACGTTTTGGATTTCGCAATCCAGAAGGAGGAGGATTCAGCATCTTTTTATGAGGCTCTTGCAGAAAGAGTCAACCGTCCTGTCATGCGTATGGTTTTATTGGAGTTTGCTGCAGAAGAACGAATGCATAGGGACAAGCTGCTCACTATCCGCAACTCTGGCCTGAGATTGTTACCCACTGGCAAAGAGTTGGAGACAATGGGCATATCCAAACACATCAAATCAGTGAAAGTTGACACGAACGTAGATATGGCCCAAGCACTTCGCCTGGCCATGCGTGAAGAGAAGGCAGCTTTCATCCTTTATTTCAAACTTGCCGAGATGACCAAAGACAGAGACATGCGTCTCACCTTGTTAGCACTGGCAGAAGAAGAAGCAAAACACAAACTACGATTTGAATTAGAATATGAAGACTTTCTATTCGAACATGGTCTGGAGGAATGAGTCATGCCCGAAGCGTTGATGACCCCACCTAGTCTAGGACGTTTCGAAATTCGAACCTTCAAGTCCTTGGAGGAAATCTTGGATTTCGCCATTGATTTGGAACAGCAGGCCATGGATTTCTACGTCAAGTTAGCACCAAGAATGTCCAGCCCTAGGTTGAGAGGACTCTTCCTCAACTTCAGCCGCGAAGAAGAGCGACACAAAGTCAAATTATTGGAAGTTCGACACGTTGGCGCCAAGCTCAGACCCGCTACCGACAAAGTTGATGAACTTCATATTGCTGATTTCATACCAGCAATCGAGCCTACTCCAGACATGGGCGAAAAAGAAGCTCTCTTGTTGGCCATGAACGAAGAGAAAGCAGCATTTCGCATTTATCAGGCCCTTGCCGAAAACACGAAGAATGAGGACTTCAAAAAAGTCTTCGAAATCTTGGCTCAAGAAGAGGCCAAACATAAACTCTTCTTCGAAACGACCTATGAAGATTACATTTGGGAGCGGTTGTAAGTGTCCTCTCTGATAGGCGCTACTATAGGTGGCTATCAGATTACCAAGCAGCTTGGCCAAGGTGGCATGGGGGCTGTCTTTTTGGCACGACGTGCTCAAGGACGGGCCGTTGCCCTGAAGATCCTGCAAATACGAGATGATGGGGAACTAGAGTCTGCAGGGCAAAGATTCCTCGACGAGGCAACAGCTGCCACAGCGGTAACGAGCCCCCATCTCGTTCCAATCCTGGGCTCTGGTTTTGATGAAACCTACGGCCCCTTTATCATCTATGAGTACATGAGCGGAGGCTCTCTTCATTCTCGCCTCCAAGAGTTAGGGAAGCTATCAGCAAAGGAAGTAATGGAAGGACTTACACCTTCCCTACTGAATGCTCTTGCTGCATTGCATGACTGTGAAGTGTTTCACCGAGACGTAAAACCTGAGAACATTCTCTGTGACGGAAAAGGCAATTATCTCCTCGGTGATCTTGGGTTGGCTACCTTTGAAGGTCGACGGGCAAAAACAAGGACAGGGATTTTTGTAGGTACCCCTGGATTTATGGCCCCTGAACGCATAATCAACGAAAATAATGACAATGGTGCTGCCGGAGACATCTATGCCGCTTCTGCAGTCATAGTGAAAGCTCTGTCAGGCAAGAGCCCCTTTAGGGGGAAAACTCCTGCAGAACTAATAAAAGAGCAGCTCCAGAGAGATATCAAAACGAAAGATTTGACTGAACTTGGTGTGCACCGCCAATATGCTCCAATCTTGGCCAAAGCTCTTCAAAAAGAGCCCTCGAAACGACCATCAGACTGTCGTTCATTTCTCTCACAGCTTCAGTCTCCGCAAAAAGCTACATCTCTTGCAAAAACTCAACTCAATGTAGAGGCCCCAAAAGCTGAAAACAAACCTTCATCTCCTCTGCGCTTTTTACCCCTAATTGCTGCACTGCTCATGACTCTTTTCTTTGGTCTCCGTTACTTTCAGAAATCTTCAGTCAGAATGACGAGAGGTAGAGAAGCCAATATCACTCTGTCCAAGCGTATCAATAGTTGGTCCTACGAAATTGACACCCTCATTAGGCTGAAAAAAAAGGACAAAAAAACACACTTACGGCTAATAGACATTCATGGAAACTTTCACAAAAGTGTTAAAGACAGGGAAGATTTCACAGAGCTAAGTTTATCTATCGAAAGCAAACTTCTGCAGTCATTCATTCAATGCGAGCTCGCCATGTCGCGACATTTGGACGAAGTCTTGTTGAAATCATCCACTTACTTGTATGACCTCGACGAGGAACTGCAAAAGCAGCCAGATTGGGTTGCTTGTTGGCATTTACACCTTCTTCTCAGAATGCAAAATGCTGAGGCTGAAGGAGCAAGAGAATCCCTATCGGCAATTCGAAGAAGTGTCACGGACAATCCATTAATAAAAGGAATGAGAGAAGAACTCATTGACTTCATCAAGAAACAACACCAATCTCACGACCTGAGTGCTCCCAAAATAGTAGGTGCCTCAAGTCGCAACATTGAACTGAATACAATTTTTAAAGAAGGAAAAAAAGCTTTTCGTAAAACTATCAAACTTGGTAAGACTCTTGATAATGACGGGTTGAATAATTTTTCAAAACGCCCTGACGTTGATCGGTCAAAAGCATACTATACACGGAATGAATACTGTAAAAGACTGTTGAATGCTTACTGGCTTAGCTATACTGGCCTTCGAGCTCCTTCTTTCCAACGCAATTTTTTATTGCGTAACTTGACCTTGATGACTCGTATCATCAGTGCCAAGTTTGGAGTAACAAAAAAACTACTGAGCAACAGTGACTTCCAATGGGGACCAGCTCTATCCGATCCCTGGCTCTTTGAAGAAGCTGCAGTGATATATAGAGCGATTGTCAAAGAGAGCAACCAATTACCTGGCAAGAAAGCTTGGATACTGCAACTGGAAGTTTACGATCAAGCCCACAACTGCATTCAATCTCTGACAGGCCCACAACAGAGACAAATGCGATATCTGATAAAGAAGGTAGTCACTCCAGCCTTCTCCCAAGATTCGCCTGTAGGCCATTTATTGACTGCAAGAATGTTATTTTTGGATCTTCATGGCAACAGGAGTGAGAATGCCAAACTGATTTATGAAGCCGCCCTTGGACCCACTAAACGCGCCTTTGCATTGGTACTCAAAGAGCTAAAAGCAGATAGCAATTTGCCGAAATGGCATTTCAATCAATCAACAATATTGCGGAAAGTCTTGGAGCTACGACTCACTGTTCTCAACTACACAGACAACAAAGAGACTCTGGCCAAGGAAGTCAATGAGCTTCTTCCCTTTGCTGGCAAATTCAAGGTCAATGAACCAAATTGGCAGCGCAGAAACTTCAGACTAGACGTGGCGGTAATGCAAGCTACTTTGCTTCAAATGGAGAACAAAGCCTTCACCAATGATATAAAGGCACAACTAGAACATGCAGAAAATTTCAAAAACAAATACGATTTTGGCAGACGTCGAGCTGCAATAAGAATCATGACTGCTGAAAGATACAAATAAAATTGGTCAATATCTAGAAGCACATTATTGTTAAATAAGAGTCTGCCATTCTTGCTAATAATAAGGAGCTTCAATGAGACCTTTGCTCGCAGTCACAGTCTTTCTTTTGATAACATCTTCACTCTTGGCCAAATACCCGTATTCCAAAGAATTCATGCTCTCTGAGAAGTACAAACAGATGGTACCTGGCTTTGGTCTTCAATACCCCATAGTAACGGACTTGTCGGGAGGAATTGGCTCAAATGCACGTACTGTCAAGATTGATGGTGTTACGTGGCATGAGGCAAATGTGAAATGTTTTGCCTGTATGGACATTCCGAGATTGGCCGTTGCCTTACGAAATGTACGAGGTCTTGTCATCAAAGGATTGCCCAGAGAAGAGACTATTTTCGAAATGAAAAAAGGCGATGAACTGAGTTTTGATTTTCGCTGGCGCTCTTCAGGTGGTTACAGAGTTGCCAATATTGTTTTTTGGATTGACTATGGCAAGGGCCATGAAAAGAAATCAACTATAGGTTTCGCAGCAGAGGGGCCCAAATATCGTGGAGGAGCTCGTCTTATCTCCAAGCGGTGGGTAGAAGAGAAAGACATTCCCGATCACGACAAAGC
>CAZXTJ010000097.1:0-17427 GCA_964643655.1 uncultured bacterium | reverse complement strand
GCCCTACACATACAATTGGCGCCTTATGAAAGGTTTCAACGATTTTTTTGCTCCCTGTGGTGATAGTGTGGCAGCGCCATCGGCGCTCCGCGAACTCATTGGTATGCGTAAGGACACTGTGGCTCAATATGGGCTCTTTGCTCCTGACGCTGTTTACCCTGTCTACGTTTGTCCTCAATGCAAATCCCAAGAAGTGAGTCTCTCCGTCTTAGCGCCTGAGCTCACTCAATATGAGGATTTCGGCACTTTCGTAACAAACGTCAGCAATCTCGTCGGCGCCCTCCCTTTGGCTCCTTGTAAGGGCTGTGGAGGTTCCAATCCGGCGCAACCGAGCTGGGTAGGCTTTTTCACTTATCTCGTGCAAGCAAAGGCTGATCTCTTGTTGCGCATTGAAGATGGAGCCGTGAGCGATGCTTTCAAGATCCCTCTCGTTGGTGATCCTGAACAAATCGGTCCTCTTTCAGACGATGGTCGTTTCCTCGAGGTTTTTCATTTTCCTTTCTGTCACCGCTGGGCGTGGCGACAGGTCGTGGATATGTTCCTCGGTGTTGAGGGGCTCCACGTCAAAAAGTTGGATGATGGCTTTTTCCTAGGTGTCGATGGAACTGGTAGCTCTACAGACGAGAAGTGGCAAGGTTGGTTTGCAGCCCACAGTAAAGAAGAAGAGCTGGACTCCATCGCTCTCCTCTCTCCAGCTAACGCTGAAGAGTACAGCGCTGGTGGGCCAAAGGATTGGCTCAGTGAAGCAGCTGCTCGTAAGTTTGAAGAAGGCCGCTTGAAACTGGTCGTTCTTTATTCTGTAGAGAGATTCCGTCGTTTGTTAGAAGCTACTCTTCTGCAGCGCGGCATTAATCTCATTGGTGAACACGATCCATTTTTCATCAAGATAGATGAATATGAATGCGCCATTTCCGTAGCCAGTTTGGTTCGTTCTGCAGCGTTCACTGCTTATCCCGTTGACCGTGTATTCCGTCACCATTTGCTCGGTCGCCTCGAACATCTCGAAGCAATTCGTGGTTTGGGCAGACGTCTTCGAACGGCATTTGACGAGCAGTACCTTACTTCCATTGCAGAAGGCAATGTTCTGGAAGTGAGAACGGTGGAAGAACAAAAGCTCGTTCGCTCCATCGAACTTGCTGACTACTGTGATTTCTCTGTGGCTACTGCAGAGGAATTCCAGGCCTTACTGAGGGACGAATTTGGTTTCGACATTGAAAAAGAGACCTTTGTCGAAGGCCACTGAACGTAACCTCTACTGCCATCCATACAACAAAGCTTTTTGAAGCTGCTGCCATAGTTGACCAGCGGTGGAATGGAACGGTAGATTCAACTAACAATACATGTATATGAAGTTGCCCACCTAGGGGAAGGACGGCCTGATGAACAAACTAAGCTCTTACCTGATTATTGTCCTCTTGATTGCATTTGTAGTGACACCCCTGCGGGCTGACAACAAAGTCGTAGTCGAAGGTGTAGCCAGTTCTCGCGATGCAGCCCTGGATAGAGCCCTTCGTGACGCTGTTCGTCAAGGCGCAGGCGTTGACATCAATTCATTGAGCACCTTGGTTGCCAATGAAGACGATGAAGAGTTCCGTGAACAAACGGTCTCTGCCACAATGGGTGCTGTTACTAGCTATCGTATTTTGGAAGCAGTCCAGCAAAATGGCGCATGGCGCGTGAAAATCGAAGCTATGGTAAGCCGAAAACAGGTGGGTAAACCAGAAGACGTCAATGTGCAAGACGCAAAAGTAATCGTCATTGCCAGACAGCGCATCCTCAAGTTCCCCACGACCATTGGAACGGATGCGAGCTATTTCCAAACTGAAATAGAACAAGAGCTCGTTGACCGTCACTTTGACGTTCGTTTTGCACTTTTCGATAAAAAGAAAGTTTTCAATCCAACGAATGATCTTCCCAATATGGGCATAGATCCTTTGCAGGCCGACATCATCATTTTTGCTGAGGTAGACACAAAATACCGTGGGAAAAAGGTTTTTTACAATCTTCCCCGCCATCGTGTACAGACAACGGTCACTCTGAAAGCTATTCGCCCTGACAGTCTCAAAATCGTGGCTTCTGAGATGTTCAAGGCAGACGTAAAAGGTCGCGACTTAGAAAAAGCTGCAGAAGGTGCAATCGAAAGAGCCGTAGACAAAATCTCAACGAAATTCGTCGACAACTTGGTGAAAAAACTAATCTGGGAGCGCAACAACGGTCGTATCTTCTCTTTGCATCTACAAGGCAAAGGTCTTCCTTCAGACAATATGCTGCGCTTCGCCTCTCTCGTCTCCAATTTGCCTGGTATGTTGAAAGTCATTCCTCGTCATCGCACAAAGAAAAAGACCCTCATCGATTGTCTGACCTACTTGGGTCGCAACGCTATGATGCAGACCATATATCCCGTACTCAACGAACTCAACCTAGAGGTATCTGGCTTTCAGTCCAACTCATTCGTGTTGGGTCCCTACAGTGGCAAGAAAGCTCGAGTGTGGGTTGACTCTATTCCACAGGGTGCTGAAGTTTACCTCGATATGGCAATGTTGGGCGACACTCCCATTTTGACGGAAATCGATCCTGGAAGCCACAACTTGCGTTTCAGCTGCCTGGGTTTCCACGATACCAAAACAACCATCCAAGCCGTTCGTGGTCGTGTCGTTCGCGTAATGGCCGAACTCGAAACACAGGAATTGGCAATCGCCAAAGGCCGTGTAACACTTACTTCTACACCTTCTGGTGCAACTGTCAAAAACGAAAAAGATCAGGTCATTGGCAAGACACCCATGGAAAACTACGAGTTGAATGTTGGTACTCACCACCTCAAACTCGTTCTTAATGAATACCAGACCAAAGTACAGAAGGTAGTAGTCGAAAAAGACCAGACCGTCAAATATGAAGTTGGTTTGGTCAAAGCTGTTGATTTGGCAAAAACTTTCCGCGAACGTTATCTCTCTGGTACGAGCAAACGCCTACTGCAACGTGCTCGCTCAGAAAGAAATGGCAGCCGTTTCAAGCAGGCTATCAATATTTTGCAGAAAGCTGTCGAGCAAGACGAAAAATGCGTAGAAGCTTATCGCGAAATGGGCGAAATCTACGAATTCGATTTGTATGAACTCTCTTCAGCTCTTTCTAACTACACTCGTTTTTACCGCCACTTTGGTGACCAAGTTCCTGCCAAAGAGCGGAAAAAGGCTGCTTACAAGACTGAAATCAAGCTCATTGAAGAAGCCATTGACCGTGTAGAAAAGAAAATCAAAGAAGATAGAGAAGCTGCCAATCAAGAACCCTAGAGTTTTACCTGAATAGCTGCTCTAGTGTAATGTTGGCGACCAACTGCTAGTTTGTCATCGTTCTGGAAGGACGTTGCCAAATCTAGAACCCAGTCGCGGGATACGCGATATTTGGCACCCAGTGTAGTTTCACTGGCGTGGCCTCCATAGTTCCAATTGAGATAGTTGGCTTCTATTCCCACATTGAGTTTCCCATTGGGACGGAATTCGAAACCGAAGTTACCATACTGCATATCGGCAACACCGGAGTTGGTTCGGTCTTCTCCATTGGGGAAGATGAGTCCACCTTCAAAGGAAACTGAGAAGTTCTTCACTCCTTTAGTCACTGTGAGGAATGTCTCATAGTCGACTCCGCTAGAACCGCGTCTGGTGACGATGTTCTCTTCTACACCGATACGCATTCCCAAACCAACGGCAGCTGAAAGTCTGTCTTTTGTGTTGTCCAAAAAGCGGTATTTACCCATGACTTGAATGTCTTGCAAGTCTGAGGTTTCCCAGTCCGTCTGTGTTGGGATGGGGAAGTTCTTACCACTCTCGTCCACGCCGCGCAGCTGAATACTCGTCTCCAAGTTTTCTATGGGCACGGTCATGTACGTGAAAGGTGCCGAAATGGTCTCTATCCGCTGGTTTGTTGCCAACTTCTTGCCAAAGGAGCGGTCATAAAGACCGTAACCAACGCCTGCGCTAATCCAAGTAGAACCTTTTCGTTGGACCGTCGCAGAGGCCAAATTCCACAACCCTGTAACTCCACGACCATTCATGGACAAAATGGCTTTGTGCTCTTGTTTTGGCCTGAAAAAGAAGTTCTGTATCTCTCGGAAGGTGTTTTCTATGTCATTGGCTTTTTCATGACGATGATTAGCCGTTGGACCTTCTCTGTTCGGTGTAGGCACAGGTCCTGACTGACGAAAGACTCTTTGCTCCATGAGGGGAGTTTCTGGAATTTTACTTTCACGCATGGTTGGCAGCTGTGGACTGGGGATGTCGCCTTCACGGAAAACATCACGAGGTGGCTGCGTTTCACGCATGGTGTTGACAGCGTCCGTCATTTTGGAGCCAAAGCCATACCGACGAAGCTCCTCATTTGTCATGGGTAACAGCATTGCGGGCAAGAGAGCTGAGACGACAAGCGCTCTGACGACATGCCACGCCAATCTCTTTAGATTATTTACTGCCCATACTTGTCTGTACATGGTCAATCCTCTTCCACTTCTGTGCATGTCATCGACAGCATGATGAAGGGGGTTGAAGAAAAAGCGCGCCAGGAGCGCCTTTCAAACAAAAAACAAAGACCGCACGCACTTTTTGTACGTACGGTCCCTCACCAAGGTCGAAACTTTAAGTAGCCCAACCCTTTCGGCGTACTGTTGCTCGGTCACCCAAAGTGAGAAATCCAAGCTGTTTGGATATGGCGTTCATGATCTGACTTGGCGTTGCATAACCAAGCTGCACGAGCACCTGACCTAGTCTAACACCCGGTGTTTTGGCCTGTTCTGCCAAAGCAAACTCGAGCTGAGTAGGCGTAATGATTTTTAGTTCGATGAGAATCTCACCTAATAGCTTCTCACGGTTGGCCACTGTATAGCTCCCCTCGAGAGGTCTTATTGTCATTAATCTATATTTAAAAAATACCACCAAATGCAGTCTCTTGCAACGCTAAGCGTTCAACTTGACCTCTTCTTGCAGGTTCTCGAGTCGCTGGAAAGCGTCTTTGAAGTCGACGTCGACTTTGCTAATGTGCTGATAGAGCTTCAAAGCGGTCGTTTTGTTGCCTTCGTTGGCATAGATGGCAGCCATCTCGTAGCATAGCTCCAAGACGAATTCATCGGTGCCACCACTAGCCAAGAGATCAAGCTGTTCAAAAACCCTTCTAGCTGCTGCAGTATCCTTGAGGCGCATATGAATCTTGACGAGCAAGTTACCTGAATGAATTTTGAATTTGTCACTGCGGAATGCGGCCTGCAAAGGAGTCAGAGCGTCTGCATAACGTCCCTCGGCATAGAGTTTTACACCTCGGTTGTAATACTGAGCGAAGTCCTCTCCTTCTTTCTGCTCGGCCCGAACTCTCTCTAGGTGTTCTTTGGCCTGTGAGCTCAAAGATTTTGCCAAATCAGCAAAATATGGCTCATCTCGATGTTTTTCAGCCAAAGTACGATAACGTTTGGCTGCCTCATCGAACATCTCAAGGTGTTTGTAACATTCCACAAGGACTTCGTGAGTCTGACGACGAAGAGGTTCTATGCGCAAAATGGCATTGCACTCTTTCAAACCTTCTAGATAGGCCTCTTTGCCAATGAGGCAGCGGGCCAAACCTTCACGGATGGGGACATTCGTCTCATCATTTTCTAGATGTTTCCTAAATGTAAGCTCAGCCTCTTCATCGAAACGTTTCATCTTCAAATAGTGATTACAGAGCTGAAGGGCAAACTCTCTCTTATCAGGAAGTAATTCTCTGAGAGTAGTAAGCACCTTTTCAGCCTCTTCGTCTACCAAATCATTGGCTTGGTGGTATTGATTGAGCATTTCGAGGCAAGAGAGATTGTTTGGTTCAACAGAAAGGAGATTACGATAAGCTTCAATGGCGTCAGGTGACAAATCACCTTCAGCCAACATAACTTTGGCCATCAGTTGTCGACTCATGGCGTCCTGAGGATGTTTGCTCAACAAAGCCTCACAGGCCGCTCTCGCCTGTTTGGTTCTTTCCATTCCGAGAAGAGCCACTGTGCGGTTGTAATCAATACGAAACTGCTCGACCTCATTTGGTTTGAGTTTCTCCAATTCGTCACAGAGCTCGTTGACCTTCTTCCACTCCTCTTCTTTGACGAGACGAGTCAGATTGGAGAAGCCCTCTTTGAAATGTTGAGCTGATGTATGGCCCTTGATCTTCAAAAAGGTATAGCCAAAAAAGAGCATGAACCAGATGACGGCAGCAGCTGCAATGAAGAGGATGTTCTTCTTGATGAAGAGTTTGACGAGGAAACTCTTGTTCTCTGAGAACTCATTGAGCGTTTCGGGACTACGTGAACGAACTATGCCCAAATGTCTGTAGGCTTCATCAAAATTGCCCTCTAGATAGAGACATTTGGCCAACATGTAACGACAGCGGTGGTCGTGGTCTTCCTTTTCCAGCCACTTCTGGAGGTAGCGTGAGGCTTCTCTGTGTTTGTTCTTGTGGTAAAGACATTCACCGATGAGATTGTCCACAGTCTTCAAATTTGAGATGAGGCGCAAATCACCTGGCCTTATCTTACGAAGAGTTTCCAATGCTCTGTCATAAGCACCAGAAGCCAACAAGTCTTGGCCACGAGAAAGGTTTTCACGCGAATCTGCCAAGCGTGATACTCGTTTCAATAAGACTGCTGCGTCTCTATAGTCTTTTTGCAAGTTGACGATGAAATTGAAAGATTGCCTAGCTTTGGCGTATTTGCCTTGTTCATAGAGGGTCACGCCTTCAGCGTAAGCCGCCTTCAGTTGCTTCAAAACCTTCAATGGAGATGGGACCTTCACCGGTTTTGTAGGCGGAGGTACGACAACAGGTTTGCTTGTAACAGCAGT
This sequence comes from uncultured bacterium, assembly GCA_964643655.1. Classification (GTDB taxonomy): domain Bacteria; phylum Muiribacteriota; class UBA6191; order CAZXTJ01; family CAZXTJ01; genus CAZXTJ01. Next base: position 10,585 of record CAZXTJ010000097.1, on the reverse strand, counting down.
AGCTGAGGTAGAAGTAGTAGCTGTTGAGGCTTCCATGGAACCCATGAGTTGATCGACGAGGGAATTGTCGTCGATATCCACAGATGTGAAGTCTATCTCGGCGTCTCCTGTGCGGAATGGGTTGTCCGTTGCTGCGTCTGTAGGCCTTTTGGTGGGTCTTGGTGCTACTGTAGCCGTTGGTTTGACAGTGGCTGTTGGAGTGGCACTGGCTGTAGCCCGTGTTGGAGGTTGAACCAACCTTTTCCGCGGTCCTGGATAGAAGTCTTCCACTGAGTCCGATTTCAGAACTTTGGAGCCGAATTTGTTGATGTAAAAGAGTTTCTTATAGTGAGCATTGATGGAAGGAAGCTCTGCGGAAAGATTAAAGGCCTTTTCAGCATATTCGAGGGCCTTTTTGTAACGACGCATTTTGTAATAGGCCCAAGCCAAATCATCATAGACAGTGGCTCTAGTAGGATCGAGTGACCTTGCATATAGAAGTTTGTTCACTCCTTCACGCATTCGACCAGCGTGAACGAGAATAAAACCCAAAACATGGTGGGCTTCCACGTCTCTATTGTTCTGTTTTAGCCGACGACGTATGTGACGAGGCATGGTGCCTACGAGTTCCTGAAACACTCGGTTTGCGTTACGATATTTTTTGTCTAAGGCGATGACCTCACGGAGATTACGCAAGGCGGCAAAGTGGTCCTTCTGCTGCAGAGCAATCTTGTGCAGGTAGTAGTGAGCCACTATCAAATCTTGTTGCAACTCTAGTGCGCGACGTAACTCTACTTCTGCGGCATGTAGTTTGCCATCTCTGGCGAGCTGTACCCCCCTTTTAGCGTAGGTCTCGGCCAGAGATGCAGCCTGCACTGTGATGCTGAGGAAAAGTAATTGGGCAAGGCAGAAGAGGCTCATGAGCCAGACTCTTGCCTTCCTTCGTTCCATTCCTCCCCCTTACAAGGGTTTTCCACACTCACAGAAATAGGATCCAGCAGGAACTTCTCGACCACAACCAGAACATTTCATAAGCGATCCCTCACCTGCTGGCGCTGTCATTACACCAGAATCCATATCTTGTTCTGCCGTAAATCCTGCAGGCATTTGTGCAGACCAATCGGCGGCTTGATCACCAGTTCCTGCAGCCGCACCAGGAGCAACATCAGGTGGTCCGTCAGGATGGAGAATCTTTTGCAAAAAATGGTTGATGACCGCATTGTGTGGATCTTGTTCGAGAATGGATTGGTAAGTCCGTGCCAAGGCATCCAACTTGCCCATCTTCTCGTAAGCAGCCAGGAGTACCTCGTGGGTTTTGCGGTGTGTGAGCCTAATATTGATAATTTCTTCACACTCTTGGACTGCTTCATTCACCTTGCCAGAACTGAGTAACTCTTCAGCGATGACACAGCGCACATCTATATTCTCTGGATTTTGCTCTGCCTCTAGTTTGTAAAGGCCCATTGCAGCCGATCCTCTATCTTTGTTTTTCAAACATCCTCTAACGAGTAGCTGACGAAGAGCGGCATCTGAAGGATCTTGCATTGCCAATTGTTTGAGTAAGGGCATGGTTTGCGGGTTGACAATCTTTTTGGCTGCACAGAATTTGCCTATGAATGCTCGAAGATTGTTGTTGTCCCGTTCAGCTGCCAACAAATCCATATAGAGGTCCAACACTTCTGGTGAAATGGTCTGCATGGCGTAATAAGCGCGGGCCAACATCAAACGGGCATTCTTGGTGAGCCGCTTGAGACGCATCAGTTCCTGACACTCTTTCACACAGCGTGTGTAACCACCCGTTTCGTAAAATGCCTGGGCAAAAATGTATCTAGCTTGTGCCTCTTCAAGGGCAGACAGCTTGTGCTGTGCCAAAGACTCGTGGACAGACTTGATGTTTTCCCACTTGTTTCGAGAAGCCCAGCTCTCTAAGCCCTTGAGGAAACCTCTTTTCAACCGTCCCGGCCTGATTTTCGAGTAACCATAACCCAAAATGCCAAAAAGGATGAGGAAAACAATGAGAGTGTATTTGACTTTGTGTAAATCCCACGAGAGGTCCGATATGTATTTGTCTATGTCCTCATAGCCAGGTTCCAGTTCACGAACCTTCAAATATTGATTGAGGGCACGACGGGTATTCGTTGGATTTTCTTTGATCTGCTCCCTATATACTTCGGCGAGCAGATAATGACCTTCGACATCACGTGAGAACTTGTCCAAATAGGCTCTTAGATAACTTTCGGCCTTTTCATATTGCTGTGTACGCACATAGTTCTTGGCCAAATATTTTTTCAGACCGCGATAATCGGAATCCATTTTTTCTAGCTCGAGGAATTCGCGGATAGATTGGGGATAGTTCTTTGTTCTGAAGTAACGACGGCCGTTGTCGAACCTCTCTTGTAGCTTTGATTTCTGCTCTGCTTTTCGCAAACGTTCTGCCACGACTTGGTCTTTGGGTCTAACGAGGAGAGCCTTTTGATAAAACTCAACGGCCTTTTTATAATCCCGACGACCTAGAGCTTCTTCGCCCTTACCAAAGAGAGTATTGAACTTCTTTTGCTCAGCATCTTCAGCTTCTCGTCGGATTTTTTCAGCATGCTCTTGTTGGGCCTGCAATTTAGTCAACATTTTGTCGACTCGGCGCATTCGGACGAGTATATCAGCATTGCCAGGAGCTTTATGGGAGGCCTGCTCCAGCAATTCTCTCGCCTTTATCCACAGACCATCTTGCTCCATCTTTTTGGCTTTTTCGACGAGATTTTGTGCCTCTATCAATTCCGTGATTTGGAGGATACGTTTTTTCACATTGGCGTTCTTCGCATCGAGCTTGAGAGCTTCACGGTATTTCAGCAAAGCATTGCTGTATTCACCAGCTTTGGCATATCTGTCTGCCGCAATGAGGATGGGCATGAGACGCTTACGCTGAATGAGTTTGACTTGCTCATAAGAAGCTCTGGCATTGGGATGTTCACGAAGGGAATTGACGGCCCTATTCAAGAGTCGTTCAGCCAAATTGTACTGTTTCATCTTTTTGGCTGAGATGCCCATATAATAATAAACTTTACCCCAGTGAGCGTCGTCACCAATGACGAGAGAACGGTTATTCTCGAGCTTGTTGCCCAAATCCATTATGGTCTTGTAACGGCGTTTGGCGTCGTACAATTCCATCAGTCCCACACCAGCATCAATGGACAATATGCCTGCACGGAATATCTTTTCCAGTTCAGAGATTGCGTCGCTGACATTTCCATCTTGGCGATAGTTGTTGGATATGGCGACGTGCATTTTGCACAATTCGATGGCTGGTTCTTCATATCGCTTGTTGGACCGACAAGCTCTAGTAAAGAAATTGATTGCCCGCTCATAGTTTTTATTGTCGCGATAAACGAGCCCCAAATAATAAAGAGCAACAGCGTCATTGGGATTCATCTTGATGGCTTTACGCAAAGCACCCAGTGCATCTGCATATCGACGCATTCCATAATAATCTTTGCCTTTGCGAGCGTATTCACTTTCAGCCAAAAGAGGTTGACAAAAGAGAGAGACTATCAGCAACAGTATTAAACTCTTGGGCCAGATAGTGCTCACGTCAACTTGCTCCCATCACGGATTTTTTCTAGGGCCTTGGAAACATTGTCGCGTACGTAAAGCTGATCGTCAGTGGAGACAATCTGCGAAGAGAGTGCTTGATATGCCTCTGTCAGTGGTCCTACGACATCGTTTGTGCCTATCTCACCCAAAGCAAAGGCTGCGCAGCCTTGTTTACGGGGCTCTTGCGATCCCAACATAGCCAATAGACTTGGAATGGCATTGGCGCTGCCCATGCGATACAACTCTAATGCTGCGTTGGCACAAACTCGTGGAGAAGGATCTGCCAACAAACTCTCTAGCAATTGTTGAGCATCTTTGTCTCCCCAGCGAGCCATTCCCTCGACTGCGTTGGCACGAACTCGAGAATCCTCATCCAAGGTTGCCTTTCTGATGTGAGGTAAAGCCTCTTTCGTACCAATTTCGGCTAAGCCTCTAGCAGCCAAGGCTCGCCGTTCAGGAGAGACTTCGCTCTCTTTCAACTGTTCGCTGAGCAGAGCGAGAGCTTCTGCCGTGTTAGTTCTAGTTGAGCTGAGCACTTCAGCCAACTGTTCTCTTACCTCTGAGTCCTGTTCAACGACAAATGCATTGACGACAGGCTTTGGTGAGATGGGTCCATCAAGAGAAAGAAGACCTTGCGCAGCCAATCGGCGAATGTGAATGGAAGAGTCGAGCAGACGAGCGCAAAGCAATTGAGCAGCTTCAACAAAAGGTCTCAATTGACCCAAGAGGTAGAGGGCACATCTTTGTCGTTTGACATCAGTTGCCTCTAACTCTTTGAGGACCAAATCTTTCATTTCATCTGCTTCTTTTTGCCAGCGTAGTTTTATTACATTGGCACGAACGCGGTTGGAAGGATCAGCCATGAGTGTGTCGAGCTGATCTTTTGGCAGAAGTCTAGCAAGTTTGTCGAAGACCTCGACAGCATTGGCACGAACTCTCTCGTCAACGTGGTGGAGGAAAACCTCGAGTTGTGGGCTAATCTTTTCGAAACGTTCATCGATGACACCCAATAAAGTGGCAAGAACCTCTGGATTGTCTTCTTTCTCGAGACAGGTAACTAGCGTTTCGCTGTCATCTTCTGTGAGCTCATTGGCCAAGAGGGTGACACCACGAAATCTGACATCAGCCCTTTCGTGGGAAATTAGTTTTTCGAGCAGGCGACGTCGGCCACCCTCGCCACTCCAAGGTTCTTGGCCCAATAATGCCTCAACAACATCTGCAATAGCATCTTCAGGCACGTCAGCCAAGGCACTCTCCAGTGCCTCGACTACCTCACTAGTTTTGTGTTCACGCAATGCCTGTATGGCATGGCGAACTATATTTTCGTCGTCGTCTCGGAGCAATCCGAGCAACTGTTCGATGAACTCCTCCACGCGAGAAGACCCCTCCAACACCTAAATAGGCTTTAGAAACGCATTGGAGCATAGCACGGACTAATCCCTACATTCAATGTAAGGAAAGCCAGTTGAGGGCTTCCTCCGCACCTAGGATATGAAACGAGCGGCCATTTTCCTGACCCCTTCAGCGGGATCTGACAGCATACCAATGATTGAATCATCCGCTACAATGCCACCAATAGTGCCCAAACCATAGACACCACCAGCACGAACATTGGCTTCGTCATCTTCTAGCATATCTTTCAATTCGCTGATGGCAGCAACTAGTCCTGTCTTCCACAGAACAACAGCTGCATTTACTCGCATTCGAGGTGTTCCTAGGCGTAAACAGCGAATAAGGGCAGCTCGTACATTTGGTGCACTACATCTGCTCTCTAGAGCTTCGATTGCATTGGCTGCAACTCGTGCGTCATCGTGAGAAACGCATGATACCAACAGGTCTACGTCTCCTACTTCGCCAGTTCTGTTCAGCAGTGCAATGGCTGTGGCCAAAGAACGTGTGTGGGCTGCTTTGCCATCGACGGCGAGTTCTCGAACTTGCCTGACCAGTTCAGCTACGACAAAGTTCTTATCCCTTTTCAAACAGCTGTCAAAAAGGCGCTTTCGAAATGCCGATGGGCCATAAACAGCCATCCCCACAATGCGAGGTATCATTGTGTCTGGCTCGAGTGCCAACAAACTGTCAGCAGCTGCTGCTGCCTCTTCCTCGTTGTCACCTCGATAGAACTGCCACAAGAGGTCGACGACCTGCTCAGATCGACCAGTTCGCCCCAAGGTACGAATGTAAGAGATACGTTCATGTTGATCTTCAGCATCCTCTAACAACTGGAGAATGACAGGGTTACCCAGTTTCCACAAAGATAGAGCCGCTTCAGATCTTACACGAGGTGAAGGATCATCGAGCAAGAGTTCCAATATGGGCCTCAGACCAGGAACAGATCTGTAGCGTAATCCTTCGATACAATTGGCACGCACTCGCGCGTCAGAGTGAGTGAGGTATTTTTTGAATAAACCGAAGGTCAACTCTTCGTCAGTTCCACCAAGAGCCTTGACTGCCGTTGCCGACACAAAGTCTGAGCTCGTCTTGCTGAGCATCTCTTCAAACAGACTGGCGTATTTGTTCCTACCATTTACGTTTTGGGCAATGATGGAGAGTGATTTATTCCTAATTTCGGTACGTAAATCAGATTGGGCCACTCGAGCAATCAAGTCGATTGCCTCTTCACATTGGGAGCGACTAAAAAAGGCAAGAAGGTCGCATACGTCTTCACCGGGAAGGACTTCGACCAACTCAGTCAGCTCATCAACATCGATGGCTTGGGGACCCTGTTGAGAAAAGTGCCTCTTCAATTGATAGAGACGATATTGTGGATCTCGCATGGTGGCTCCTTTGCTGCAGCTCTTGCTAGCTCTTTCTTCTGTATCTCTTGCTGTGTCTAATGCTGTGTCTACGAGTTATTTATATATCTAGTTCAAAGGGAGGAGAAATGCGCTTCGCGCTTGCTACTCCATAATTTCGAAATCGTCTTCGTCTGGTTCTTCTTCCGTCTTTTCTACGCTAGGAGGTGGTACTGCTTCTCCTGGCACGCCAGGAGCTCCTTTTCCAGGTGGAGCATCTGGACCTGCAGCTGCGAGGCTACCCATGGCATCTGCCTGGCCACACCAGGGAATGGTTCGAATGCGATCACGTTCTCGTTTGGCATTCGTTCTCAACAGTGTTACCTGCATATTGTTTCCAGCGATGTTTTTCAGTACGAAATCAGAGTCTTCCAAGGCTTCGCCTTCACGGACATACCAAGGTACTCGTCTGTCGGCCCTTTCGAGAATGGCCATCCTTTCACCATTGATCTGCATGACTCCCCGGAAAAAGATTGTGTCTCCAGAGGGTTTGCCTCCACGGGCTTTGATTTCAGCCTCTTTTTTCTGCTGCTCGACGGCCTTGTCAGTCAAATCGAGAGGCAAATAGATATTTGTTGTTTCATAACGGAGTTCATCTTCAGTAAACAATTCCTGTTTGGGATTTTTCAGAGCCTGCAGTTTTGCTTTTGTATCCTCTTCGAGAACAGGGATATCAGCAGGTGTCAAAGAACGAGCCTGACGTGTTCTGCTTTTTGCAGCAGGTGCTCTTCCACGGCGTCCCCTTCTTCCGCGACGAGCGCGCCCACGAGAAGCAGTGGTACCAGGTCGTTTGTGAACCTTGGTCCCTTTTCTCTTTTTCATATGTCGATAGACTTGCGAACCTATGAGCAAGACCATGACAACGCCAAGGATCTTAAGCTTCTTAACTTCACTGTCTTTTAGAGCCATGACTGTAGACTCCTTTAATTCGCTGCAAAATAAGTCTGGAACTCTACGAGGACTTCCATGTTGTGATTACCATTGTCGAAAGTGCCAATATCGAATTTCTTGATACGGAAAATACGTTCACTCTTATAAATTTTAGCCAAAAATAGCTTAAAGGATTTGTATGGCCCTTCCAGCTTGAGGGAAAAGTTGAAGGTGAACGAACCTTCTGTTCTTTGCATTGGTGTATTTTCGATTTGCCATATTGTGATACCGAGCTCTTCGACGAGACTGAGAATCTCTTTGATTACCAATGGTTTCGTACGAATTGATGGCAAGAAGTCGCCATACTCTTCGAGCTCTTTTTGGCGTTCTCTAATCTGTTTGATGTAAAGACTGGCTTTACCTTCGTCATCTTTTTTCTTCCTCTTGAGATCGTCAACTTTTCTCTTGAGGCTCTTCACATCATTCTGCTTACGACGGATGTCAGCTCGTACTCCAGAGGTGTAAAAAGTCCAGAAGTAGAAATGGACGGCCAATGCTGCACAAAGAGCTGCAATGACTCCGAAGAACTCAGCCAGAGTAGTATTGCGCTTTTTCATGGTCCACTCCTATTAAATCTTGAATTGAAATTCCATCTCGAAAGTGACTTTTTCTGCGCCTTGTTCAACTTTGAAGACACGCACTCCCGAGAAGTTTTCTTTTCGAACTCGTTTGTCAGAACTACCATCGACTGGTTTGTCAAAAGCTGATTCATTGAGATTGTCCTCGAACTTGAGGATGTCATCCCAGTGTGTAGCCACTCCCTGCAGATTCCACGTTGCGCCTGAAGCTTGCTTTAGCTGTACAACGGCAATCTTACGATTTCCTGAATCCTGGTTGATGGGTACTGCCTTCTCCAGAGCTTGGAAGAACTCCAAATATGGATAGTCGTCTGAACCCATGGCTTGTTTGATGAAGCGATATTTGGAGATGAGTTCGCGAATAGTATCCTGGGGATACTTCACTGCGTTGATTTGCCCTTCCAAGATTTGGATTGCCGTTTCTTGACTAGCAACTTGGGCACTCACTTCCTTGAGTTGGCCGCTATAATCATAAGCCTTGTATGACAAGACCAAGATAGTCAAAGCCCAGACGATAAGTGCGGCAAAAACAAGCTTCAGATTGCGCTGTACCGCTTTGTATTCGTTAGGCAGAAAATCACAGCAAATCTTCATTTTCTACTCCTCAGTCACATTCCCTTTTCGAGCCTTCACTCTATTAAGAGAGTGCCACTTCATTCTTTTGTCTAATTTTATTCATTAATCTCTACAAAAAGCTCCCAAGGCAGGTGTAAGGATGTTTTTCTCAGCTGCAGAGAGCTCATTTTGCGCTCCATCGACGATGGAAACGATGTCAGCCCCCTGCTTGACCTGGGTGTTCAAGTGACCACCTAGGACCACGTCTATGTTGGAGAAATTTGCTCCCCCACCTGTCAAGATTACTTCATCTACTTTGAACTCGCGAAAACGAGCGACATAATGCTCTGTAATTGTGAACAGTCCTTTGACCAACTCACCGAAAATAGGTTTGATGACCTGATAGTTGGCAATCTTGTCCTGTTCGGGCACGAACTCTGGAAGGAAGAACACTTCATTCTTTTTGTACTCTTCTGCCTCATCCTCACTGAGCTTGAAGTGCTCCATTATTCTCTTCGTAAATGCTCTACCGCCAACGAGAAGGGAGAGCTCGGAACCGGCGCCAATCATTCTTGTATGAATGGTTGTCAGCTTTCCTTGTTTATATATGGCCAAGGAAGAGGCTTCATGGCCAAAGTTGAGAACACCAATGTTTTTCTCGAGGTTCTCTGAAGAAACTAGATAATCGTGGAAAATATTGATGGCATTGAGCAATCCCATATCAATAGTAATGGGATTGGGCCCTCTGTTTTGCACTTCTGTACCGACCATGAGTACGTTTGGTCGCCTGATGGCAGCAATCAGTACCAATGAGTTGGCGTGCAAGTCGCCGATTGCCCGTTTTTCTATGCACCAATCAGCAATATTGGCATCAGAGGGCAAAAGAGTGACAATTTCCTGTTTGGCCAGCTCATGTTTCTCTTCATCACTAGCTTTGGAAGGAATAGTGGCCATGTTTACGAGGAAACCATAGTCTGGAAAGAGGAGCAGTACGTTGTCCTTAGCACAATCAGCCTCTTTGACGAGCTGATTGATGGAACGACCAAATGTTGCCGGAATCTCCACGTCCTCACCAACATCAGCTTTGAAGAGAGTATCGGAAGGACTATCAACGAGTTTGTAATTATAGACCTGGTATTTGAGTTTCCCCAACTGCCGTCCACGGACAGCTTTAACGTACCTTGCACCAATGTCTATGACTGTGTTGTACCGGTTGAACAACATATTCCAGCGACCGCCTGGTTCACCTCTATAAGTTTACGCACAATAGCGCACCCTCAGTATTAATATAGGTTTACACTCACTCCATCGACAAAATACAGCCAAAACCTTTAGGAATTTGGAAGGTTTCGGTTGATCTCTCGCTCTTGCAAGGCTTTCGGCCTTGCAGTAGAGTAGCCCAAGAACTCTCGAAGAAGGAGGCATTCGTGTTACTCGTCAATCCTATCGTCCTCTCATCCATCATTGAACGTGCCCTATTGGAAGACTTGGGTGAACAAGGCTGTATCACCTCTCAACTCATCTTCTCTAATGAAGAGGTTTCTCAAGGTACCTTTTTGTCTAAATCTTCAGGAATTCTTGCCGGAGGCCCCGTTCTCGAGCGTCTCTTTCAGATGGTAGACCCTTCTGTGAAGATTACTCGGTTACTGCCCGATGGTACTCCTCTCAGCCCTGGACGCCGATTTTGCTCAGTAGAGGGGCCAGTCATCTCATTGTTGACAGCTGAACGAACGGCTTTGAATCTTCTTCAGCGAATGAGCGGAATTGCCACTTTGGCCCACACATTCAAGGAAAAAATCTCAAATTTCCCCAAGGTAAAGATAGTAGACACACGGAAAACGACCCCTGGCCTACGGGTGCTAGAAAAATACGCTGTTAGAGTTGGTGGCGGTTTTAACCACCGGTTTGGACTCTTTGACACTATTATGATCAAAGACAACCACATCAAAGCTGCAGGTGGAATTCGCCAAGCCATTGAAAAAGTGCGTCTGCAGATTGGTCACACCACGAAGGTGGAAGTGGAAGTTGAAGATATGATAGGTGCAGTAGAAGCTGCACGAGCAGGGGCAGATATCGTCATGCTCGACAATATGACTGTTGATATGATGCAACGCTGCGTTGAAAAGCTTGCTGGCAACGTCATTGTCGAAGCCTCAGGAG
>CAZXTJ010000096.1:11949-17441 GCA_964643655.1 uncultured bacterium | reverse complement strand
ATATAAGTCTAAAGTGCATGTACATGATGCGTCAAACCAGCCTGCATCCTAATATTCGGCAAGAATGAGACGAACGTCCCGTGTTAACTTATCTTTGAGCACATTATGGAGACAAAAGAAACATCACTCCCCCTTGGGAGATTGACTTATGACATCAGAGCGCCTCTAGAGTATTCGCTTTATGGGATCGGGTGTTTCTTTTTCGCTCTGGCAGCAGGATTGACCTATTTACAGAGACCCTTGAGCATAAGTTTACCTGTCACTTTCTTTTCAGCACTATCTTTTCTCTGTTATTACAAAAAGGCCGTAAATTGTGCTTATCGACTAGTTCCTGAAAAGAAAAAGATTCGTTACGAACGTTCTATATTTGGCTGGGACTTGGGATATGAGCTCTGCACTTATGAAGAAGTAGTTCTCATTGGAGTGACTTGCCATCGAAGAGGCCGTGAAAGGGTGGGGCGAAAGGTCTTTGAAGTATTTCATGAATATGCCATTGTTGTCGTAACGTCAGACGGCCATGTAGTTAAGCTTTCGGATGGATCACGTGATGCCACTGTTTTGTCTATGCGAGCCAAGGAACTTGCTGGATTGTGTGACGCGCCATATTTGCCCCCTAGAGAGAATTACCGAATTGTTCTTCAATGGAAAGACGGGCGTGCTGTTGGCAGTTACGAGCAGTTTTCCTGGCAACAGAGCCTCTTTGGCTACGGAGAGATCATTTTTTATACCCTACTGGGTGCATTGAGTGGTGCAGGCCTATATTGGCTCTTTGGACAATAGTTTTACCAGACGATTGCTATCTCTTCGATGTCCAAAGACCAACCGATGACGTCATAAAAGACCCACTCGAATTGGAACAATATCTTGTTTTCTCCTTCGAGGAGAGCGCCTTCGGGTACCCTCTGCCAAAAGGTTGTTTTGACATAACGTTCGTAAGGCAAAAGTGGACGGTCATAAAAAAGGAACTCATGGCTGTCATTGAGATAAATCATGGCAGCAATGTACTTGAAAGAAGTCGTTTTTACCCTAATTGCCGGTTTTGTTCCTGGTGGCAGTTTTGGCAGAGAAAAGACCTTTTGCCACCGGTGTTGCTGTTTTTGTCGCAACAAGGGCACCATACCCAACCTGAGTGGATTTTCACTGTTTTGGAAAACGACCAACTCTTTTTTGAGACCTGGAGGAGCACTCATTTGCAATGTGAAGTTACCCATTGGTGGGAGTTTTTCTGTGAATGAAACAGGAAGTAAGTAGCGGTCGAGATGGATGAAGAGTCTTGCTGCGCGCATCAAACCTTTGTACAAACGCTGTTTTCCACTATCAGGAAGTAACTGGTGGTCGAAAACGAGGGGGGCAAGTCGACGAGCTTCTTTGAAATATTCAATATATTTCGTTCTGGCCAGCTCTCGTTTTATGGGTTCGACTATGGCGCGTCTTCGTTCTTGAACCTTGTTATGCCTCTCTCTGTCCGCTTCTGGTGGTAGTGGCGAAACATTCCTCTCTGCCTCATTGATCTGAGCTTTGATCATGGATAATCCATCTTTGCCCACTGCTTCAGAAAAGTCCCGAACGACGAGAGAACATAACTGAGAAGAGACCACATTCACTTGTCTGGCCAGCAAACCGGTGACAGATACATATCGAAGGATGCCTGTCGGCAAGACGACTTCCAGTGAAATGCCCGTAAGAGATTTGGCTGCTGTAGGCAGAGAAAGAATGAACCTATCCTTGCCAATGTTGGTTATGTCAAAAGATGCCGACTTCCAAGCAGATCCATCGAGTTTGGCTCTTTTGATAACACAAGCAGGTGCTGAAAACTCAATGTGAAGGCCCTTCGGATCATTATGGGCACCAATCAAATCTAATGTTAACTTCCCTGTTTTTACCTTCTGAGGCAGTGACTTCTGGTTGTTGGGCAATGCGATGACAGCCTTGTAGCCCCTATGGTCTTGCAAACCTGTGATGAGAATGTGGTGAACGGCTGTTTCTCCTTTTGTGCCGCGAACGGACAAAGGTCTGTGGCCTTTTGTAGACAAGGTGACAATAGAGGGGCAGGGACGACTCGTTCGCCACTTGATCCTGATAGCACCAGGTAGAGCTTGGTATGTGAAATCCGACATTTTGCATGGTGTGCTTCTGGTACTACTTCCGTTCATATAACCTGCAAAAATAAAGGCAAAGAGTACCAACAATGAAAACACAATGGCCAAGGTGTTCTTATTTTCAGGTGCTGTTTTTTGAAGAGTACTCCTCATCTGTCTTTTCCCAAGTTCTTTGACTGCCTCCAAGAGGCTTTCTCCGTCTCGGAACCTATCTTCTCTGTCGACGGACAAACATTTGTCGACGAACTCATCCCACTGAGGTGGAACCTCTTTTCGCAGATCACTGACGCGGGGAGGTTTCTTCGAGCTCACTAACATAGCCATTTCAACAGGATCCTTTGCGTTGAAAGGGCGTTTCCCCGTTAACATTTCGAAGGTGATGACTCCAATTTGATATATATCTGAGCGTCCATCGAGTTTGTCTCCTGTGAACTGCTCAGGGGACATATAGTGGGGAGTACCCATCACCATACCTGAGGCAGTCATGGCTGTCAGTGCCAAGTCTCGGGCCAAACCGAAGTCGACTAATACGACACGTCCTTGTTCAGTGAGCAAAATATTCCGCGGAGTGATATCTCGATGAATGATGCCCTGTGGGTGGATATATATGAAAGCTGTAGCAACTTGTTCGAGTATGTTTTTGACTCGTTCATAATCGAGGGGAGCTTCCTCCTCTATCAAATCACTAATGGATTTGCCATCGATTAGCTCCATGGCATACCACAAATGTGAAGTCTCTTCATCGCGACCACCTGCATAAAGGGTGGCAATATTGGGGTGTGAGAGATTGGCCATCATTTTATATTCGCGTTGAAAACGTTCTTCCAATTGATGGGTGGCAACACCGCCATAGAGGAATTTTACAGCCACCTGTCTATCAGTCTTTTTATCGTGAGCAAGGAAGACAGCACCCATGCCACCTCGTCCAAGGGGTGAGCTTATCTTGAAACGATCATCTACGATGGTGCCAACAAAGGTGTTCATGGCCAATCCACTTTTCTTGGACAAACTTACCACAGATGAGCTTGCGCTGGCTGGCTAGCCACCCTAGAATACCGATAGAACTCATGAATTACGACTACCAGCGAGAACAGATGGTCGAGCGTCAAATCAGACGTCGGGGGGTACGCGACGAACTGGTTCTTGAAGCCATGCGTGCCGTTCCGCGTCACTTGTTCGTACCCAAAAATGCTCGCGATTTGGCCTATGAAGACCACCCTTTGTCCATTGGTTCTGGCCAAACCATATCTCAACCATACATTGTCGCCTTTATGACTGAGAGCCTCCTTCTGAAAGGCGACGAAAAGATTCTCGAAATAGGTGCAGGTTCTGGATATCAGGCTGCCATTCTGGCAACAATGGGTTGCACGGTCTTTTCCATGGAGCGTCTTCCTCAATTGGCCACTTTGGCCCAGAGTAACATCAATAGTGCTAAAGAAGCTGGAATAGATAATCTTAGCAAGGTCAATGTCATAGTTGGTGATGGTACTCTTGGCTGTCCAGAAGAAACGCCTTTTGACCGCATCATTGTCACTGCTGCTGGACCGGAAGTTCCGCCTACTCTGCTCAGTCAGTTAGCCCCTGATGGCATATTGCTCATCCCAGTGGGATTGCGGTGGTCTCAAGAACTGATTCGTATCAGACGACGCGAAGAAGGAGATGTGCGCGAAACCATTTTGGGATGTGTCTTCGTTCCTCTCATTGGTGAGGAGGGGTGGAAGGACGTACCATGAACAACTACAGATTTTTAACAATCTCTTTGGTATTTCTCCTCTTGTTAGGGTGCCAAAAGAGTCATTCTGATACCAAAATCGCAGGTCCAGCTCTACCCGATAAACTGCCCCTGCTAAAGAGCAAGATTCCAGTGCCACCGAAGGTTCGCCAGCCAGCTGTGGCCGGAGCTTTTTATCCCTCTTCGGGCAAAGCCTGTTTGTCTCAAGTGAATGGTTATCTGGAGAAAGCTCCTGCTGTCACTGTTGATGGCAAGATTGGCGCTCTCATCTGTCCCCACGCTGGGTACATGTATTCAGGAGCAACGGCAGCAAGAGCATTCAAAGCTCTCAAAGGTCAAAAGTTCGACACTGTCGTTGTTGTCGCTCCGAGCCATAGGGCTTCTTATCGTGGTTTTTCCGTTTGGTGGAAGGGTGCTTACCAAACCCCTTTGGGGAAAATCGAGATAAACGAGAAGTTCGCCCGCACCATGCTGAACAATTCTAAGCAAGGCTCCTTTGTGGAGGCTGGACACAAATATGAACATTCACTGGAAGTGATGTTGCCTTTTCTTTCTGCCGTCATTGGTGATTACAAATTGGTGCCAGTAGTCATCGGCCAGCAGAGCCGACCTGTCTGCCAGGACTTGGCTCGAGCCATCGCCAAAACGGTCAAAACATTTGGCAAGGTACTGCTCGTTGGCTCAACGGACTTGTCTCACTTTCACAACGTGAAAAAAGCCAATCAGCTAGACAAACACCTCGTTGATGCAATCAAGAAGGCTGATGCAGAACAGTTTCTCAAATGTATAAGCTCGAGAAAATCTGAAGCCTGCGGTTATGGTTCGACCTATGCTGTCATGACTGCAGCCAAGACCCTTGGTTTCGAAAAAGCAAAAGTAACTGGTTATGATACCTCTGCAACGGCTAGTGGTGACAAATCACGCGTCGTTGGTTATGTATCAGCTGTGTTGTATGGAACGGGAAAGGCGAAAGATATGTCCAGTAAGGGCGCTTCGAGCGAGATTTTCTCGCTATCTGATGATGAAAAGAAAAATTTGCTCACTTTGGCCCGGACGACTATCGAAGCCAAAGTGGCCAATAAAACACTACCTGAAGCCAAAGCCACGACTGAAAAACTCGGTGCCAAATCTGGGGCTTTCGTTACCCTCAAAATAGGTGGTCATCTTCGCGGTTGTATTGGTTATATCGTGGCAGTAAAGCCGCTAGTGGAAACCATTCAAGAGATGGCTCAGTCAGCAGCCTTTCGCGATCCTCGTTTTCCACCCGTTCAAGCCGACGAAGTGCCCAAGCTGGAAATAGAGATATCCGTATTGTCACCCTTCAAAGTAATCGAAGACACATCGGTCATCGAAGTGGGAGTACACGGAATTCAGATAGCATTAGGGCCTTGGAACAGAGGTCTGCTCCTACCACAAGTCGCCACAGAATATGGATGGGACAGGCAAACATTCCTTGAGCATACCTGTGCAAAAGCAGGATTACCCAAGGATGCTTGGAAGAATGAAGATGCCGAAATTCAGATCTTCAGTGCAGAAATATTCAACGAAGAGGAATTCGGCCTCGGTCCCTATCGATAACGATAGGTGATGCGCCCACGAGTCAAATCGTATGGCGATAACTCGACAGTGACCTTATCCCCTGGAAGGATACGGATATAATA
>CAZXTJ010000096.1:0-11939 GCA_964643655.1 uncultured bacterium | reverse complement strand
ACAACATGTCCGCCTTCTAGTTCTACGTTGAACTGGGCGTTGGGCAAAGCCTTGATGACAGTACCCTGTACCTCAATTTTTTCTTCTTTAGCCAAGAATTTCCTCCGGATTGCTGATGTTCAGCGGATTACGAGCCAGCAATCTAACACAGTACGTCAACGCCGTCAACGACTCTCTCAGACTTCGCCCAACTCAATGAGTTCTACAGGCTCTGATTTGGCCTCTGTATCTACGATTGCGATGGTTCCTTTGCCTGTCAACCAACCACCAGATTCGCCTGGATTGACCACAATAGGTTTGGTTTCTTGGCGAATATCTACAGAATGAGTGTGGCCATAAAAAACGTAATCGAGTCTACCCTCAGCAACCAAAGCATCAACGTTGAGAGGTCTGTGCATCAGCTGGATGAGCTTCTCATTTACCGTGAATTCATATGGTTCTTCGTGAAAAGAACCTATCTCCTTGAATTTTTTCCGCAAAAAATGACGTTCACCATCATTGTTACCAAAAACTCCGACGAAAGAAGCTTCGAGATTGGCGAATTCTTTGAATGTTATCGGTGAGATGACATCACCACAATGGCAGACCAGATCAACTTCTCTTTCGTTGAAGATGTCTACAGCCTTGCGGATGAGCGCCATATTCTCGTGACTATCTGCGATAACACCAATCTTCATGACTCTAGAGCTCCCTTCCTCGGTCTCCATACCTAAAGCCGAAAGGTCAGTAAACCGAAGCTATAATATGTAATACATGTTCAATAACGCATAGTACGGCGCTCGCCATGCGAGTGTAAAGTGGTGAAGCAGTGCGCTCTATTCAGTTCATTAGTTTTGGTGAGACAATCGTAGCCCTAGGCTTTCTGGTTGGCCTCAATCTCGCCTTTTTCCCTGATTATCCGGCTTTTCTTACTATCCATCCCCATCCATTTTTTGCCGTGGTCATCCTTGTATCCTTGCGATATTCTCGCCTCGAGAGCCTTATCTGCACAGGTTTGACCTGCCTTGCCCTCTGGCTCTTGGCCACTCAGGGACCTACGGGAACTGACGTAGCAATTCGCCAAGCTCTTTCCGAGAAGGTCGTAATCATGGTGATTGTGAACCTCGTTCTCGGCGAGTTGGGGGCACTTTTCAACAGAGAGGTGAAAGAAGCCAAGGATGAGCTCGAAAGGCTCCGAGCGGAACATGAAGCTCTGAAAACCAAATACAACGCACTGGCTATGGTGAAAGAAGAGCTCTCAGAGCGAATAGTTGGCCAGACTTCATCCATAGTTTCGCTCTATGAAGCGGCCAAGAGTCTCGATGCCCTCGAACTCGAAGACGTTCAAGAGGCTCTGCTCAATCTCACTTCAAAGTTTATTGGTGTGGAGAGGGCTTCACTTTTCTGGTGTGAAGACGACTCCAAAGAGCTCAAACTAGTAAAAACCGTTGGTTGGAGTGAGGAGGAGAGGGGCCAACAGAAGGGGCTCGTCATACCCTTTGGTTCTGGTCCAATTGGACTCTCTGCAGCCGAGGCAAGGATGTACTCCCTCAACGAATTCAATGAAAACAAGGAGCTGAAACGAGCGCAGGAGGAGGCGCCCATCCCCTCCATTCTCGTGGCTCCCCTTCAAGTTGGTGGGCGAGTTGTTGGTGTAGTCAACGTCGAGAAGATTCCTTTTCTGAAGTTCACTCCAACGGCAATCCGCCTCTTTTATCTCATCGCCGATTTGGGATCTTCAGCCATTGCCAAATCAGCTCGCTTCTCGGCGATACAAGACGCTGCAGTCGTAGATCCCGCCAATGGTTTGCATACGAGTCAATATTTTGCTCAGCGTTTTCGTGATGAATTGCAGCGTTTCAAAAGGGCTCAGGTGACTTTTGCCTACGTTCGGATGGACATAGATGAGTTCGAAGAACTAGAGAAAGTGCTCAAAGGAAGGACCAATAGACTCGTTCGCGAGGTAGCAGGTCTCATTTTCGCCAATAAACGAGATCTCGATGTCGTTGCTCCTGGTGAAAAATCGAATGAATTTGCCATGTTGTTGCCCGTCACAGACGTAGAAGGTGCCATGACATTCGCTCGCAAGGTGCAACGCTCAGTCTTGGCAAGAATTTCAGTCAAATCGAAAAACTCAGTGATTAGACCGACTGCCAGCTTTGGGATTTCGGTGGCCTCTGAGCACGCTGAAACAATCGAAGAGTTACAGGAATTTGCCAATGAGGCACTTACGAAAGCCAAAGAAAGAGCTCCAGGTTCGGTGAAGGTGAAACTGCAATGAGTGAAGGTCCCAAGACTCCAGACAAGGGTGAAATCTCAATAGATGCCGAAGGTAGCCGTCAGGAACGGGCTACGATGCGCCATTTAGGGGATTTCCGCCCAATGACCGTTGATGAGGCTGATGTTGCCCTCGTTAATGGTCTCATTGACGTTCAAGAGTACAGCCGTTGTCTCGTTGCTGTGGAACCTCTCGTAGATACACTTCGCGATGGAGATGATCAGGTTCGAAAAGGAGCAACATTCGAGCTCAAAAAACGTGGTGGACGTAATGCCTGCAAATTGCTCGAACAGGCCTTAGATGATCCTAGTGAAGAGGTTCGCCTCTTTGCTGCAGAAGCTCTCGAAAAACTGGACTCTATGTACAATGAGGCCATCAATGGTCTCATTGAACGCATAAAAAAGAAATCCACTCGCAGATTACACTTTCTCCTTGGCCGGCTCTATTTTGATTATGCATTCAAAGGTATGTACGACCCGGGAATGCGAGTAATCTATTACGAGAAGGCAGTCAAAGAACTGGAGAAAGCTCTCACCCGAGAAGGTGAAACTGAAAATTGGCAGGTTTGGCAATTCCTGGGATCAGCCTGTTACGAATTGGGCCGTTACGAAAAGGCACTCTCCTGGTTTGCCAAGATTAAGAGCGCCCATGGAGAGGACGGCGACCTCTTGGTCCGAGTGGCTGCCGTCAGGTTTGCCCAAGGTCGTTACGACGATGTTCGCAAGTTATGTACACGAATCAAAGAAAGATATGGAGAGGGCGAGTACAATGAAGTGCTCGATTTTTGGACACAATAGACTGGCCCTTGTATTGGCTTTGTTTTATGCCTTGGCCGCACTCTCCCCCTGTGTGGCAAAGGTAGAGCCTCACCATATTCTTTATTTATACTCCTCCACCATGGGAGAGAGTGACGAAGAGAACGACGGTAACGAAGTTTTTGCTCTTCCCTTGGCCCATCTCGGTATGCCTCTCGATACAATTGACGTGACAAAAAATGAACCTCCTTCAGAAGAAGAGATGGCAAAATATCGGGGAATAATCGCTCCAACAGGTTCTTGGATTTCTTCTTCCAAATGGACTAGTTGGATGGCTAGAGAAGCTCGCGGAGGCGAAAGACGTATATTCATCGTTGCTCCTCAAGCTCCTGCTGAAACAAGAGAAGAAGAGCGCGAACCCCTAAGCGATGCTGTCCTCAACAGTGTTTACGAACCCCTTGGGCTCCACCTGGTCTCCTCCCTCACAGCAACTTTGGGTGAAGACATCGTTCGTTTAAAAGAAAAGAAAGAAGGATGGTTCGACTTCGAGGTCGAGCTCAAGCCGGAAGATTGCAAATGGTACATGAAAGTCGAAAAAATCTCACCAGAGGCCCAGTCCATTCTGACTCTTTGGTGGGAAGATATTCCAGGCTCTGATGCCGCAGCTGTCACAGTCACTCCGCGTGGAGGTTTTGCTATTGAGGAGTATCTCATTCACGTTGATTACAAACGTGACATTCGCCAGTGGATAATCAATCCCTTCAAACTTTTTGAAGCAGTCTTTGCTACGAAAGGCCTACCACGCCTCGAGCCCAACCTCATCAATGGAGGCAGATCCTACTTTTCCCATGTCGATGGAGATGCTTTTAACTCCTATTCCCGAATGACTGAGGGGCGCATTTGTGGGCAAGTGCTCTACGACGAAATTTATGTAAATCCCGCTTATGGTCAGCTGCCTGTCACTCTTTCCGTAATCGGTGCTGAGATGGACAAGGGAACCACACTCTGTTTGGCAATCAGTAATGATGTGGCCAACAAACTCTTCGAGTTACCGAATGTGGAAGTTGCTAGCCACGCTTATGCCCATCCCATGGATTGGCGTACGAAGGTTTTGGCTTGGCCTGGGCTGCAGCTAAATGGTGAAGAGTACACCTTTGACGTACGCAAAGAAACCTTGGGTTCTTTGGAGATTGCTCAGTCTCTTGCTCCAAAAGGGAAAAAGGCAAAAATCATTCTCTGGTCTGGCAACTGCAATCCTGAAGAGGACGCCCTCAAGCTGGTCACAGATGGTGGATACATGAACATGAATGGTGGTGATGGTCGTTATGATGACAAAGTTCCCACCATTACAGGGCTGGGTCCACCTTCAATAAGGGTCGGAGATTACGTACGGGTGCAGACGGGCCAAGCCAATGACTACATCTTTACTGAGGAGTGGAAAGATTATGGTGGTTTCGCCAAAGTCATAGAGACCTTCAAACGAACAGCTGCTCCGCGACTGTTGATGCCCATCAACGTTTATTATCATTTTTATGCCGGAGAGAGACAAGCGGCTCTTGATGCCCTGCGTAAGGTTCTAAACTGGGTCCTCGAAGAGGACACAACACCTACATGGACTTCCCACTTCGCTCGTTCTGTGATTGCCATTCGTGGAGCAAAAATGCGAAGGCTTGGAGTAGAGGGCTTCGCCATAGAGCAAGACGGCTCTATTCCCACTGTGCGATTTGATGAAACCCAAAAATATCCTGACATGGAAAAGTCAAAGGGAGTCATTGGTTGGTGCCACCTCAATGGAGCTTTATACGTCTATCTAGATGGCTCGAAAGAACAGCAGGTTTGGTTGTCGAGCCAAAAACCTAGTAGTTTCGCTCTTTTGAAAGCCAACCGGCCAGTAACTAACTTGGAGAAAATAGAGGACAGAATACAGTTCAAGACCTGGGGGCCGCCAGTAGGTAAATTCAAGTTCCAAGGTTTAGCAGGAGGAAAGTCGTATTGGGGCCACTTTGAGTCAGGAAACGCTCTGCCTGCAGAGACTACCTTCCGAAGCTCTTCAGAAGGGGAAGCAGAATTTTCCATTCCCCTCCTTGGTGAAGGAACCATCGTTATCGAAGAGATTTCGGACAAACAATTTATGGTAGTGGCTGTTCGTCGCTTTTGGTGGTCTTATGGACGTTTTGTCTGTTTGATTTTGGGATCAGCTTTCTTGGCTTATCTCATCTTGCGTCGCTCATCTCGAAACGCTCAGGAGGTGAGTGCAGATTGACTGACGTTTGTATGATATTGGAGGGTTGTTACCCCTTTGTTACAGGTGGTGTCTCTTCATGGGTACAGATGTTGATGACCAACTTGCCTGAACTATCCTTTTCTATCTTGGTCATTTCTCCAGATGATAAAGAGAAAGAGGCTCGATATAAATATCCACCCAATGTCAAAGAAGTGGTGGAAGTTGCTATAGAGCAGAAGTCTTTTCTCAATCGCTCGGCTTCAGGACGAGTTAGTAAAGCTGATTGGGAAGAGATAGAAGGCTTTCACGAGGAAATGTCGGGTGGCCTGTTTTCAGGTATCTCCTCTATCTTCGATTTGGTCGTTGGAAAAGCTGGACGTCCTAAGTTGGATACTCGCTCAATGCTCACTGACAGACGGGCTTTTGACATTATACGCCACCTCAATGATAGGTTTGGCAGGCTCTCTCCATTGCTCGATTATTTTCATACTTGGCGTGCCACACATTTTCCTCTCATGCATCTTCTGCGAGCGCGCATACCTCAAGCTCGTCTATATCATTCAATATCTACGGGATTTGCAGGTTTCCTTGGAGCTTTGGCCAAGTGGCGCACAGGAGCACCTTATCTTCTTACAGAACATGGCATATACACCAAAGAGCGCGAAATGGAAATCATGCGTGCCGATTGGATTGCCGAACACCAAAAGCCATTTTGGGTGCGCTATTTCAATGGTTTGGGGCGTTTGACCTATGAGGCTGCTGACGAAATAATTGCTCTTTTTGAGGTAAACAGACAGCTTCAGATTAGTCTTGGCGCCAATGAAGACAAATGCAAAGTCATTCCTAATGGAATTTCCATCGAGAAATACACATCACCAGTTAGAGCGGAAGACGATGGTGTCTTTCGAGTAGGTCTCGTTGGTCGTGTGACAAAAATCAAAGACATCAAGACTTTCATCAAAGCCTGCGCTCTCGTTGCCCGCGACAACCCCAAATCTGAGTTCTTCGTTTTAGGGCCATGGGAAGAGGAACCGGAATATGCCCAAGAGTGCCGTTTTCTCACTCGTGACTTGGGTATAGATAGGCAACTCAAGTTTCCAGGCAAGGTCGACGTTCGCCAGTGGTATCCCAAACTCGATTGTCTAGTTTTGTCCAGTGTGAAAGAAGCTCAACCTCTCGTCCTGATAGAGGCCATGTGTGCAGGTGTTCCCACTGTAGCGACTCGTGTAGGCGGAGTCTCAGAAATACTTGAAGGTTGTGGACAAGTAGTCAATGCCAAACGTCCATCTGATATGGCCAAAGCCATTGGTCGTTACATAACGGAAGATAAATATCGTCATCAATGTATTCAGAAGGGTATTGAACGAGCCAAAAAGGTATTCTCTTTGGAAAACATGATTACCAATTACCGTAATCTATACAACAGCCACCTCCAAAAGGCTGGAGGTGAGGCTTAATGGCCGGCATTGGTTTTGAACTGAGAAAAACTCTCAGTAGGCGCACTTTTACAGCCTATGTTAGAGCGTATATGGCTGCTCTGGCTTATGCCTCAGGTCCTTGGATTTGTACTATCTTTGCTCTCGGCGGCATTGTTGCTCTCGCACGTACTTTCTTGGATTCGGTCATCGTCGAACAGTTCACTGTTACTACTGTCTATGTATATGCCTTTTCACTCTTGCTCAGTGGTCCATTTCAGATAGTGACGACACGTTATGTCTCAGATAGGCTTTATGAAAAGAAAGAAGAGCTCATAGCTCCTGGAATAACGACTGCTCTTGGTTTGATTGCCATACTGTCCATTGTTGTGGGGGCTACTTGTTCTTATTTTGCCAACTTGCCCCAAGCCCTCGAGTTGTCAGCAGTTTTCCTATTCTGTCTCGTCAACTGTTTGTGGATAGTAATGAGTTACATTAGCTGTCTGAAGAACTATCGTCTCGTCACAGCGGCTTTTGTTTTGGGAATGACCATGGCTTGGGGAGCTGCCCTAGCATTGGCTCACGTCGTCCCTTATCCACTCTTGGGGTTGATTTGGGGATACACTGCAGGTCATATGTTCATTTTTATAGTCCTAGTGTTCGTGAGCTTTCGCGAACTCCATGGTGACTGGGGAATCTCGAGAGACTATTTGAAATACATCTCATCATTCCCTCTTCTTTTGCTAGTAGGATTACTGACCAACCTAGCAATTTGGATAGACAAGTTCGTCATCTGGGGATTTCACGGGACGGCCGTCTGGGGACTCTTCTTGTTTTACCCACCTTATGATATTCCAGCTTATTTGGCTTACCTGACAGCCATTCCATCTACAGCTTTTTTCCTCATCAAGGTGGAGACCCATTTTGCTGAACATTACGAACGTTTCATCGCTTCTTTGCTCGACGCACCGGCAGCTGTAGTCGAACAGAGAAAACGCGACATGATAGACGGTCTGCGGGCTGGAATAGTGCAGCTCCTTACTTTCCAAGGAGTGATAACACTCGTCTTCATCATGGTTGCCCCCAAGCTGCTCAATCGCTTGTGGTTGGGCAATTGTCCTCCAATGTTGTTCAGAACGCTACTCGTTGCTGCTTACTGCCATTTTGCTTTTTTGCACATCATCATATTCCTCATGTATTTCGACAAGCGCCGCCATCTGGTGGCTCTGTTGTTCATATTTGTTCTGCTCAGTGGAGTTGGTTCCTTTTATGTGGCCAAAATTGGCACTGTGGCCCATTTTGGTCTAGGTTACATGGGGGCGGCAGCTCTCAGCGCAGCCTTGGCTGGAGCAGTGTTATTCATAAAAGTTGAGGAGGCAGATGGGGACATTCTTTTCATGCAACCTTTGCTCGATGCGAGAGGAGAGGTCATTGAATTCAAAGAATGTTCCGATGATACCTATGGAGGAAGAGTGTTGCTCGACACCTCTGGTGTTTCCGTGCAACGATAATTTAGATAGCGAAAGGAGCAAGGTATATGTCCTTGCGCACTGTAACTAAAGCCCTTGTGGCAGTCTTGTTGATTACTTCAGGACCTCTGTTGGCTTCCGCTGCTGATGATGCCGAAGTTGGAGTCATATTGGAACAACTCCAACAAAAACTCTCCAGTCTGCGTACGAAAGCACTGCGTCTCAAGCTGGATTATGACAAAGCAGCTGTCATCGTAAACAATATGCGTGCAGCTCAGGGGCGGAGCCAGGTCGATCCGCGCCAAGTCATTGCTTTGAAGCAAGATTTGGACAGGATGTCTGTCCTAGCCAAGCAGCTCCGAAGTGAGATGGAATACAAAGCCAAACAGCTGGGTAAATATGAACGCCCTCTGAGACGACGTTATCCAGTCCAAGCAGAATCCTTTCGTCTCTATTTCCGTCAGCTACAATCAATCCGTTCTACGACCAAAAGAGTATGTAATGACGTTGCCCGCGACGCACCTCGTCGAGTCCGAGATGTAGACAGGATGTTGCGAGCAGGATTTGGCAACTATATGGCTCAAGGAAACATGGTTACTGCCCGAGCAACTACCCCCACAATGGATAACTCCAACACAGCAATGACTGGGGCTGTGGGTACAGGGACTTCAAGAGCCGATGAAATCAGGAAACGTCTACGTTCTAACAAAACAGCAGAGGAAGAGGAACTCGATAGGTTCTTTGGCGAGTCTGATAAAGACGCTGCCACTAAGATGCCACCTCTCATGGTTGATCCTTCTGATAATGCCAACGTCAACGTATCTGCTTCCAAACCAACGATGCCACCCATGATGGTCATTCCTTCTTCTGGCAAGAAGAGTACCTCAAAGGCGACAAGAGCACCTAAACCCACGAGAGCAAGCCAGCCAACAAAAGCGCCTGCTCCAACTAGAGCCACAAAAGCGCCCGCTGCCACAAAAACACCGACAAAAGCTCCTGCAAGCTCTGGTGACGATGATGACGACGACGATGGTTTTGGCGGATTTGACGACTTTGATGGCGATGCAAAAAAAGCACCTGCTCCAACAAAGGCTGCTCCCAAAGCTCCGACTAAAGCTCCAACAAAAGCTCCTGCCAAGAAGTCTGGCGATGATGATGAGGACTTCGATAGTTTCATGGACTTCGAAGATGGGGAAGCGCCTATGTTGAACCGTGAGTCTGAAGTTGCCATGGCCCCTGGGCAGCGCAAGAAATTCAAACTTTTCTCTGAACGTATAGCTGACGAATTCAAACGTCACGGAGTCGTAGAGAGAACAGCTGCACCACCAATAGTCCGCAGGCAGAACAAAACAATCTCTCGTCGCGACAAGACTCGCAGTTTTGCCAGCCGCTTGAAAGAAGAGATTAGCCGTGGTTTGCCTGATGATGAGAGTGAGACTTCTTCGGCTAAGGAAAAGGCACCACGGAAAGGCAAACGAGGACGTGGTCTAGTGGAAGAGTTGATGCGCGAAATCGGTCGCGTCAAATAGACAGAGCTCTCTGCAGTAGAAGATAAAAAATCACATTACAGGCACTATGGGCCAAAATGGGTACCCATATGGCTTTCGTTCGTCGACGAAACCAAGCAAAGAGCAAGCCAGGAAAGAAAACTTCAAAGCGTCTCAGATTGCCTGAAACGATGACGTGAGCCAAGGCAAAAGTTGCAGCACTGAAAAAAATGGGCAACGAGCCGTCCCTTTTTTCGTCAATCTGACCTTGCAGATATCCACGGAAGAAAAACTCCTCTGGCAAGGCAACGTATGCACACTCAACGACTAGTGCAGACAAGATGCCCATTATAGTTGTCTCAATGGAACGGACAGGCGAACCAAAATTGACTAGGGTCTGCAGTACATAAATGTGGAAAAGGCTGTATAGGCCCAAAAGGGGAAACAAAATGGCCAGTGTCTTTATTTGCGAGCTGAAAGCTTCTCCACCAGTCAAACCAAGTTTTTCATTGTTTGTGCGGTTAACTAAAACGAGCAAACAGGGAGTCCAAACGAATAGTACTGGAATGACCAAACCAGTACCGCGAAGGAATGTACTTGCCAATCCAAGTTTCATCAACAGAAGTACGACGATAAAAATCAGCGATGGTTCTAGATAGAGTTGTCTGTTATTCTCAGCCATCAAGGCGCTTTTCACCGAGTTTGAGGAATTCTTTGGCCATATCGAGAAACTTGCGGTGACACTTGCCGCATAGCGTGAAATCGTGAATTACTGCCACTGCTTCGTTGAGCTCTTCTTCACTCATATTGTTTATGCTTTCGAGCAAGTCCTCTATCTGGGCCTCTGCCTCCTGTTCATCCATAATGTCTTCATCGCTGATTTCCAGCGGTTGGTAAACAGACTCTAGTTTGAGCTGGCCCTTATATTTTGCCTCATTTGGTTTTACATGAACATTGCAGTGGTTGCAGCGAAAGAGATGATAAATGAACACATCGGTCAGCTCACGTTTGATGCGGTCGATATGTGAACCCATCCAATAGACACGTTTGCAGTCAGTACATTGGTGGAAATGTCGGTGCTGTTTGAATACATAGTTGGGAACGAGGTTTTTCACTTGATCGCAGCCAACAATCGTCAAAGGAACATTGCAGCGATTACATCGAACCAATGTCTCCAAATCATCTTCTCTGAAAGTGAATTGATTCATTATAGTGGCAAATTGAGAGCGCCAACCATCACTGTCGAGAAAGATCACTCCTGCTCCGTCGAATTTGGCATTCCTGCGGCGAGTCAAGAGCCATCGTCCTTCTTTGGCAGCCTTGGCAAAACTGGCGTCCAAGTCTTTTTCGTCCAAGACCGTCGTGTCAAAACCTGCTGTTCGAAGCCACTTTGCCAAAGGTACGACCATCACATCTGCTGCAAATAGGGGTTTCATTGTTGTTTTGTCACCAATCCGAGATCTTGTTGTGAAACACCCTTCAACTTGGCAAATCCGCCAATCAATTGTCTGAGTGCTCCCGGTCTACGCAATATCTCTTGTACGTTTCCTGAGGCAATTGCTTGTCGTACTTGAGGGGTATCGAGCTGTTTTGGCAAATGGCCTGATTCAATTGCTTTCAGAGCCATTCCTTGTACGTCGTCCATCAGGGTTCTCACCTGAACGATGGCTTGGGCAGCCTCTTCGGGAGTGAATTGCATATCCTTGTCCGAGAGGCCTAACTGCTTGAGAGCATTGACCAAGTCTGGATCATTGAGCAATCCAGAAATACGTGGATCTTGGGCTACTTTTTTGGGGTCGCCTGTGGCCACTTCATCAAGGAAAGTCGGATCATTGGCCAAAGCTTGGACAGAGGAGCTGGTGAATACTTTTTGAGCTGCCTTTTGGGCCCCCTGAGGATCGCTCACAACAGCAGCAACGACTTTTGCGCTTGCGGGACTTCCTGTCGTGACAGCAGCTAGTTTGCCAAAGAGTTGTGGAGTGAAGGGCCTGACGACATCGATGAAAGCCGAGTCATTGAGAGCCAACTCTTTGTGCACTGCATTTCCTTCTGGAACCATTGATAACACGAGGCTGATGAATAGCACGAATAACAAACCTTGAACGAGTCCAAGGCTTGCACCGTTGTCTCTATCCCGCTCTACGGCTTGGCTTAGTTCTTCACCCTCTAGTTCTCCCATCCGTCGTCTTCGGAGCAAATATCCCACCAAAGAAGCAAAACCACTGATGAGGAGAAAAATGGCGAATCCACTGAGGGCCAAGGCCAAGGGTTTGGGCACAGCAGGCTGAAAACGCACCAGTTCTTCCGACACAGGCAGACAGAAGGCATATGC
>CAZXTJ010000095.1:0-17452 GCA_964643655.1 uncultured bacterium | reverse complement strand
GCCATGAACACTGCCCTACCGAAAGATCTACTCGACGAAAGCTGGAAAGCTCCACGCCGTATGCTCAACCTCATGAAAATAATGAAGGATGAGTTGAAACCTCGTTTGGCACAAACACCTTATGAAGTGGTTGCCAGCTGGGGAAGAGTACGCCTTCTTCGTTACGAAACAAAAGGTGAAGCAAAACAGTGCCCCGTTTTGATGGTTCCATCAATCATCAACAAATATTACGTACTCGACTTGCGCCCCGGTCAGAGTTACATCGAATACCTCTGTGAAAACGGTATACCCGTTTATCTCATCGATTGGGGAGAACCTGGTCCACAAGATAAATACGCCACAATGGAAGACCACATACTGCGTTGGTTGGGTGCTGCTGTACGCAGAGCCTGCAAAGATGCTGGTGTAGAACAGATCCATCTTCTTGGATATTGTGTTGGTGGCACTTTCGCCATCTCTTACGCTGCTCTTCGTCCCAAGCGTGTTGCCGGACTCATCGCCTTGACAGCTCCCGTCAACTTCCACGATGAAGGAATTCTCAGTGTTTGGGCTGCTGACCCACACTTTGATGTAGAAAAATTGGCAGACGCCTATGGACTCATTCCTGCACAGCTTCTGCAATCTTCTTTCTCTATGATGGATCCCCTTTCCCAGAAGAACAAATTCAAAGGTCTCTGGGACAAACTCTGGGATGACAAATTCGTCGAGAAATTTCTCTCTCTCGAGAGCTGGCTCAACGACAACGTAGATTTCCCCGGTGCAACCTATGTGCGCCACATTAAAGAACTCTACAGGGAAAACAGACTAATCAAGGGCACCTTTGAGCTCGATGGAGAGGCTGTCCGACTAGAAGATATCAATTGCCCCGTTTTGACAGTAATCTCAACTGTTGATCACATCGTGCCCGGAGACTCAGCTTCAATGTTGCACGACCTCGTAAGCAGCGAAGACAAAGAATTGTTGCCCCTTCGAGGTGGACACATTGGTGTAACTGTTGGTAGCCGTGCTCGTGATGGACTGTGGAAATCAACGAAAGAGTGGCTCGAAGCACGCCCCTGTAAGAGTGTGGACGCAGAGCTAGTCTAGCAACTGAATTAAAAACAATGGTATCGTCAGTAGGGAGGCGCACTGATAGGTGCGCCCCCGAAACTGAAAGGACGTCTAACATAATGTCGTTCAATCCCTTTGACATGCAAAAACAAATGTTTGCAGAATTTGAAAAGAACTTGGGTGAATACGTACAAAAAACAATGCGTGAACCCGTGTTCATGAAATTGGTCGCAAAAAGTATGGCCACAAATCTCGATATGCGTTCAGTAGTAAAGAAGCAACTCGAAAAGATGCTTCGCTCTTTGGACGTGCCAACACAAGAGAACATGGCCAACCTATATAGAACAGTTCACAATCTCGAAACGAGAATGCTCGACTTGGAAGAAAAGGTCGAAGACCTGACAGAAGAGCTTGCTGCCTTAAAAAAGAAAAAACCAGCCGCCGCTCCCAAAGCAGCCCCCAAGAAAAGGCCTGCTCCTAAAAAGGCAGCTCCCAAGAAAAAAGCCGCTTCTAAAAAGGCTGCGGCAAAAAAGGGAACTAAAAAAGTAACTAAAAAACGTACGAAGCGTTAAGTTTCGAAAGGGAAGAGCAATGGCCAAGCTTCCAAAAATCGAGATGGCTGATTTGGATGCCATGGCAGCCGAATACTCGAGGTTTGCCGAATTCATCGAATCACACAAAGAGCTAAAAAAAGAGCGGGACATGGTGCGCGTGTTCCTTAGCCCTTCACCACGTCATGAAATCTACCAAGAACACTCGGTATCTCTATACCATTACAGGCGACGGACAAAAGCCACTCACCGGTTGCCATTGCTCGTTGTCCCATCTCTGGTAAACAAACCTTTCATCATGGATATGTTGAAAGGTGAAAGTTTCATCGAGGCTATGCTCGAGCGTGGATTTGAAGTCTTTATGCTCGAATGGGGCCAACCAACTCCTGGCCAGAAGAAGTTCCCACTCGAGTATTACATCAGGCACTATATGAATAGAGCCACAAAACGCATCCTCAAGCTTACTGGAGCTCCAGGACTCTCGTTAGCCGGTTATTGTATTGGTGGCAACTTAGCTCTCTTGCACGCAGCTTGTGATAAAGGTGAACGTGTTCGCAATCTCATCACAATGGTGACGCCCATCAATTTCGAAGACAAAGGAATGCTCAGTTGGTGGGCGAAAAAAGAACACTTTGACATCGATAAGGTAGTCGACACTTACGGCAACATTCCTGCCGACTTTTTCTCGCAAGCCTTCCCTTGGTTGGTTCCGCAAGCCAACTTGATGAAAATGCGTACTATCTATGAAAAACACAAAGACAAAGAGTTCATGCGCTCATTCCTAGCTTTGGACATCTGGGGAAAAGAAAATACTCCCTTCCCCGGTGAGGTATATCGCTCCATCATCAAGCACGGTTATCAGGAAAACGTTCTCGTTGAACAAGGAGAATGGCCTTTGGAAGAAGACTCTGCCCGCTTGGCTGATATTGAGATGCCATGTCTCAATCTTGCGGCTCAATATGACCACATTGCGCCTTGCGATTCTTGTTTGGTTCTACCAGACTTACTGCCCAATGCTGATTGCACATCGAAGGCATATGCCACAGGACATCTTGGCATCGCCTTGGGTAAAGACGTTATGCAACAGCCAACGACAGAATATTGGGATGAAATCTGCATTTGGTTGGAGAAAAACGACTAACCATATCAATATCAAAGCCCTGCCTCGTGAGGCAGGGCTTTTTGCTTTTGCAAAAGAAGTCAATTTGCATAGAAAAACATAATGTAGGAAATATCGCCTTTTCCTTGAATTTGAAATTTGTGCTCGCCTGCCAAGAACTTGGTATTTCCACAATGGAAAACTCCCGCCGAAGCAGTGCTCTCCAAATTGTGTGCCTTGCCATCAAGGATTAGCGACACAGCACCATTTTGCTTCTTGTTGCGACAGACTACGCAATGATAAGAACCGGAGCGTGGAATAATCACTTTATTCGTCTTTTGCCTACCACTCTCTGGTTTAGCAATCACAATACGAGGTAGGCATTTTCTCTTTGGAGGCTCAATGGGCCCCAAATCACGGAGAGCCCATAGGGCAATCAGTGCTTCTATAGTTGATTCCGCTCCGCTATTTTTATTAATCCTACCATCGTCAATACCATCGTAGCAGCGCCCACTCTCTGGATCATAAAGTGCTTCACCTGAGCTATTGGCTCCTAAAAACCAAGCACCAAAAGCTAGCGCTATCTCTCTATGACGCCTCCTCCCCCGCAACCGATAAAGGGCAGCAGCAGACTGAATCAAAGGCGACAATGTATAAGCAATCTGGGGATAAGCTTCAGGAACAACATCCATTGTTGCTAACAAGCCATATTTAAAGAAGTGTTCGTGCAAACCGTCCACTTCAGCTTGGGCAGCATCTATCCAAGCAGGTTCTGATAGAGCAGTTCCTGCTTCTATGAGAGAATAGGCCTGTCTACTCCCCCAGCCATGCCAAGTGAATGGTTTTCCTGCCCAAACGAAAAATCCTCCAAAGGGAGGACAGTTTTTCGAACCAGCTCGACAATCCGCCAGAGCATTGGCCAATGTCTTGATAAACCACTCGCTTTCGGAAGAGGGGAAAGCGCGGTGAAGAGCCACAGCACCAAGCAATGCTTCTGACCAACAATCGGTTCCGCGAAGCAGGAAAAAGGTAGGAAAAGTGCGGCCATAACGTTGAACGAGTTTGCTACGTTTTTTCATCCGCAAGCCAAGAGCTCTTAATGTCTTTTCTGCACCTTGTTGGCAGGCTTTCGCAAAAACTGGTTCTACATGACGAAAGGCTTCTGCCCCTTTGCCAAGAGCCCACAAACCTCGACTCGTCCAAAAATCGTCACAAAGGCGACTAGTCTTCCCAAAGCGATTGATGGTGCCATCTTTGTAGACAAAATTGTAAAAAAGACCATTCTCACCTTGTAGCTGAAGGACAAAATTCAAGAGAGGACGTGCTTTGTCCAATTTGTTGGCGTCTATATATAAGACTGCCGCTCGGGCAACATCATCTACACATGCAAATCCTTCACCTGGTGCATTGACCAGTTTGAAATCAGGACCATCTGCATAAATGACAATCCCCTGTGTCTTTTGACCAGTGATTGTCAAATCAACAGTGAGATGTTCGAGATGGGCGAAATTGACAATATCGTCTGCCCACAAGGAAGTGGCAAAAAATAAAGAAAGGACAATGAAACTAACGCTTTTTGCGAAGTTTTTTGAGTTCACCTTCGAGCTCTTTCATTCGCTCGCGAAGTTCAGCAACATCTCCTGTCTCTTCCTCAGCTGGTTGGCTAGCGACTCGACCAAAAGGAAAACTCCAGGGCGAACCATAACCACTATAAGGAAATAGATTTTCTGCCATCTGTTTGCCTTGGGCTCGGATATTGTTGAAGGTGCCACGGAAAACTTGCATCGCATTGGGCATGAATTCTCGGAAGAACTGAGACAAGAGATTCTGATTTGCTCTTATCAGGAAATGGACAAACTCGCCTGGAATGGTTGCATTGAGCGACGAACCAGCTTCTGCCAACAAAACGTTGAGAAGTGTCTCTACGGTAACGTCTTCACCAGTCTTGGCTTCTTGCACTTGCACATTACGCCCCGAACGCACTATCTCTAGCAATTCTTCACGAGTGATGTGTTTGGACTGTTCAGTATCATAGAGACGCCTGTTTTTATACTTCCTGACTACGAGGATACCTTTCATCTGTATCTCCTACCTTTTTTTAATCCCCACCCAACCACCTCCATAATAGCTTTTCAGCGCACTCCTGAAAATATTTTTGTTTTTACAAAAGTTTTTGTTGCGATTGCAAAATCTTAATGATACACTGCAAAACGTAACGAGAAACACAAACTTAAATGACATAGTCACCTAGGAGGAAAAATGAAAAAGCAAAACGAAACTTTGAAAGCCATCAATGAGACAGCCAAGAAGTCCATGGACGAATACATCGAACTCGGCGTAAGAGTGCAGGACGAAATGTTCCAGATGGCTCAAAAACAAATCGAAGGTTTCCGCGAATACACAGAGTTCGCTCTCAAGCAGCAGACTGACTTCTTCAGCCAGTTCGAAAAGAACGCCAAGAACACTCGTGAGCTGTGGGTAGAGGGTCTCAAAAAATGGCGTGAATCTCTCGAAGACATTACACCCAAGAGCTAATCAATAACCAATCGCTTTAGGTTGCGACTGAACTATCTAATTGCGACATTGGTCACCCATGAGCCCCTTAGGGGGCTCATTCTCTTTTTCTTCAGAATGTTTTATTCTGCTGGGCTTTTAAGCCAGCGAGAATCTCTGGATGGGCTTGCCACTGACCTTCAATGAAGACCCGCTGATCCCAAGGAAAAACGATGAATTCATCTGAGACTATGGCAGAAACATCGGCTCTGGGACGGGCATGTTGATGACATACGAGTGTACAAGTAATGACTTTTTTTGCACCTTTGGCCAAAACGCTGGCTGATACGATGGCAAGAGTTTCACCTGTATCCGATATCTCGTCAACGACGGCGACTGTCTTTCCTGCTACTTCATCGGAAACAGGCACTTTCCAAACTGGTTTGGAGTGAACGACTTCATCATTGACTCGACGAGTGACACGTACTGGATAAAGCTCTGAGCGTAGAGCGCAAGCAATAGCAGTGGCAGGGAAAAGACCTGCTCGAGCAACACCAACAATGGCATTCACGTCTCTAGCAGCAAGTTCTTCAGTGAGTTTGCCTGACATGGAGACAAATTCCTCCCAGGAAACCCACCGTACACCAACACGATTATTGTAGTCGTATGATTTCACGACCACAGTAATTACGAAGAAAGACCTGCAATGTCAAGAACAGTCTGATAAGGTTCGCCTCAAGGAGGCAAGAATATGAAACCTGTCATTGGAGTGATGGGATCAGCCACGAGCCCCTCAAAAAAAGCAGACGAGCTGGCTTTCCAAATTGGCAGAGAAATCGCTATTGCAGGCGCTATCTTGGTTACAGGAGCAACGACAGGTTTGCCCCTCAAAGCAGCTGAAGGGGCAAGAAGCGAAAAGGGGCTCGTCATTGGAGTCTCACCAGCAACCAACAAAAAGGAACATGACGAGTTTGGTTTGCCTCTGGCTCCCCACGATTTCATCCTCTATACAGGCTTTGGCTTCAAAGGGAGAAACATACTCAATGTCCGGGCTTGCGATGCAGTGATAACTGTTGGCGGAGCTTTGGGCACTCTCAATGAATTCACAATAGCTTACGACGAGAAGAAAGTTCTTGGCGTTCTCGTCGGCTCAGGAGGTGTCAGCGATCACATCGAAGAGGTACTGGATTTCTGTCAACGCTCCAAATTGCCTGTAATAAGTTCCTCTTGCCCTCGAGAGCTGGTTACAAAGCTTCTCAGCAAAGTCACTTACTGAGCTGAGATTCCCTCCTTTTCCTACCGATATATATATAGGGAAAGGATTTTCATGTTCAGATTTTTTGCTCTGCTGCTATTGCTATCGCTGACAATGAGCCTATCTTGGGCACAAGATGAAACTGAGCGCTCTGTCGCTTGGTTGATGCAGGCAGATGGCCGCCTCTTGCTCATGTACGAAGATGGTGCCGAGGTGGACAGAAGATGGGAGCCAAAAGAGGGAAGTGAAGGTTTCTTCGACTCTTTGGCAGTGACTGAGGCGTGGATAGTGTTTCCAGATTTCAGAGTAAGAGCCTATGTCATCGGTGGTGAAGTGACTACGGTCACTGGCTGGTCAACGGCAACTGGTGAAGAGGTTCCTGCAAGCTTGTTACCTGATCCTCCCAAAAGCCTTGCTGCACTGCTCGTTTTTCCAGCTGACTTTCGTGGAGACGTAGGAACAGAGAAGAGTGAAGAGGCAGACATTGAAGCCATCATTGCCGAGGAAATGGCTGCTCTAGGCTTGGGCAGCGATGTTTTGAGTGAAGTCCAAGACGAAGGAGCTTTACCAGGAGATAGAGTTGCCACAGAACGACAGAGTAAAGTAACTGAACGACTGGAAAGGGCCGTCAAAGGCGGATATTCATTAGATTCCTCCAAACAGAAGAACTCAGTGCCTCCCATTATTTCCACAACAAGAAACCTTTACGTGGAATACTCTCACGACTATAGCTATAGCTCTGATGAGGTGGAACGCTCATTTGCTGGCCGAGGTTCCTTGGGAACAACTTTCAATGAAATGTCGGTGGAATATAATGTGGGACGTCCTTCAGCAGCCCTCGACCAACTTTCAGGCGGATTGACGGCAAACTTCGAAGGAGAAAAAACAGACGATCCATTGGCTTCAGATACGTTGAACTGGGGGCTCAACGGGAAAACAACCAAAGGAATTGGCAAAGACACTGAGCTTTCTGCAGATCTCTCTTTGGACTCAATCAACTACCTTGCCTCGACAACTACTTCCTACGACAGCCGCGAACTAAACGGCAGCCTTGGTGTGAGTTATTTTGGCAAGAACGTTGAGTATGGGGCCTCTTTATTCATAGACAACATGACTTACTCTGATGACCCTGCAGGCGACTACAGCGATTTTGGAATTGAGCTATCTGCCTTGGGTCAAAAGGGAAAAGTGGACTGGGAAATTGCTTATACTGGCTCGTCTAGAGGATATGACGATGTGCTCAGTGAAAGTGTGCAAACAGGCACGACCAACGATGATTACGATTCTAGCGAGTTGTCCATCACTGCTGAGTGGAGCTTCAGCGACAGCTTGTCAACAGAGTTTTCCATCAATTGGTCTGATCAGAGTTACGACAATCCCAATGAAACAAACTTCGATTTCAGTACATTTGAATTTGGTCCTGATGTCGATTGGGACATTGGCTCTGGATGGTCATCTACAGTGTCTCTTCATTGGTCCAGAGAGCGATACAAAGATCGAGATGGAGACGACTATGACACTAGTCCTGCAATTCAAGAAAATATTGACGACTTGAATAATCGTGATCTCGAACTGTCCTTTATGTATTCGCAAAAAGAATTGGATCTTTCCTTTGGCACAAACTGGTCGCGAGACCACTATCCAACGAGTAATCAAACTGTCAATGATGAAAATGTCGATAGTCGTTCTCGCACTATGAATTTCAGTTTGCTCTGGAGATATGCAGCTGACTGGAGTTTTGAGTTTAACGCTAGCCGTTCAGACGAGACTTACGAAGCTCGCAGCGAAGACAATACACGAGCGGATTCCCTATCTGTCAGTCTCAACCGAAAGTTCTGAGTTATGGATCACAGAGAGCTCAGTCAACGCCCCTTTGCCATGTCGGCCATGTTTGCCTTGATAAGTGCAGCTCTCATTGGTTTGGCTACAATTCTTTTATCCACCACATTGACTAGCTTTTTCGAGGGTAGTCTGTTGACGCAAAATCGCAGTGACGCCCTTGCTCTTTCCCAGGGTCTGATGAAACGTATCTATGAAGAGCTTTTCAAGGATCAGCCCTACGGTTCTACATCACTGGACATTCAAGATCCCAATCAACTCGATCAGATTCAAGCTCTCTTCTCGGGATTGTCTCCATCGTTGGGACTGGAAAACCTTGCCATTATGGACGCTGAAGGTGGCGTCATCTTCTCCACGAATATTGACAAAATCGGTGACAATATTGGTACCTATCCAATTCTGCGCAGAGCCCTCAACGGCGAAGCTTGTTTTGACATCATTGAAGCCAATAGCAGCCCCTTGCTCTCAAAGGATGCAATTGGTGAAAAAATCCAGATAGTGGTGCCTTTCGGTCCCAAAAAGAAGGAGTTTTTGGGAACAGCCGTCCTTTATCGCTCTCCGCACCAATTACGACAATTGCAGGCAACGGGCATACGTACTGTCGTTGGCACATGCTTACCTGTCATGGTTGGTCTTTTTGCCCTGCTGGCAATTTTTGTCTGGCGAGCAGATAAGAGATTGGCAGAATCTGCAGCCACAGTTCGCCGTCAGAATGAAGAGCTGAAACGAAACCAACTGCATATGATCAGGTCTAATCGATTGGCAGCCATTGGTGAACTTGCAGGCGGCATAGCTCACGAACTCAATAATCCTCTGGGAGGAATGCGCATTTATCTCGAAGGATTACGTCGGCGAGCGCAGAAAGATAACGTCGACGCCCCTGCCCTACGTCAGGAAGCACTCAAGATAACAGACCGTCTATTAAAAGAGATTGATCGTTGCAAAAACATCATTCAAAACTTGCTTACTTTTTCTCATCAGGACGAAGAGCGCCAAGAGGCAACGACGGCTGTAAATGGAGTCGTAAGAGAAGTGCTGACCCTAGTGGACATTCGTCTCAAACAGTCGACAGTGAAAGTTGAGACTTTGCTGGCAGAAAAGCTTCCACCCGTTCCACTATCATCTGGTGAGTTGGGTCAAATACTGATGAACATCGTTACCAATTCCATTCAAGCCATGGCCGATGGCGGGACATTGAGCATCCAAACAACGGAGAAAGATGACAGTGTCCAAATAGTCGTCACAGATACAGGAGGAGGAATCCCCTCCTCCTTGAGAGACCGAGTACTGGAACCTTTCTTCACTACTAAAGCTCCTGGAGAAGGAACAGGCCTGGGCTTGTCCATTAGTTATGGTATCGTTACGCGTTGCGGTGGAGACCTCAGTCTCCAATCTGGTGAACAAGGGGGGACCACTTGTTTCATAACCTTGCCGCCAGCCCAAGGAGAGGAAAAAGAAGATGCCTGATGAAGGGGCACGACATCGCATACTCGTCGTTGATGACGAAGAAGTAATGCGAGAGAGTCTAGAATATACACTCGATATCGAGGGTTTCCACGTTTTGACTGCCAGCTCCGGTAGGGAAGCTTTAAAACGTTTGCAAGAAGAAGAGATTGAGATTGTTTTGGCAGATCTGAAGATGCCAGGGATGGATGGTTTGGAGCTCGTCAAACGCGTGCGCAGAGATTATCCTCGCCTGCCAATCATCCTCATGACAGCCTTTGGAACTGTGTCATCGGCAGTAGAAGCCATGAGAGAAGGCGCAATCGATTATCTTCCCAAACCTTTTGAAACGGATCTGCTGCTTGTCACCATTGAGAGGTGTCTACGTCAAAGCGCAGCTGACGCCGAATTGGCTCTCCTACGACGAGAGTTAAAAGAACGATATGGCATGGGAAATCTCATTGGCCGCTCTACTTCAATGCAGCGAGTGTACGAAACAATCTCTCGTATTGCGGCCACAAACGCCACAGTATTGGTTCAGGGAGAAAGCGGTACAGGCAAAGAACTCGTGGCTCGTGCCATTCATTTCAATAGCCAACGAAAAAAAGCGCCTTTCCTCTCTATAAACTGTGGAGGACTAACAGAAACACTCCTCCAGAGTGAACTCTTTGGTCATGAAAAAGGAGCCTTCACAGGAGCAGATTTTCAGAAAAAAGGACTTTTTGAAGAAGCCCACGGAGGCACACTCTTTCTCGATGAGATTGGCGAGACGACTCCACATTTTCAGGTGACTCTTTTACGAGTACTGCAAGAAGGAGCCATCAAAAGGGTTGGTTCGGCTCGAACCATCAATGTTGATGTGCGCATAATCGCAGCTTCCAACAGAGACTTGGAAAAGGAAGTGGAAAACAATCAGTTCCGCAAAGATCTGTTTTATCGCCTAAACGTTATCCCCATCATCGTTCCACCTTTGCGAGAACGCCGGGACGACATTCCACTTTTGGCTACTCATTTCCTCACACATTTCATCAATCTTCATTGCAGACCGAATATGCAGCTCACTCAATCTGCCCTAGACAAATTGGTCTCCTATTGCTGGCCAGGCAATGTTCGCGAACTGGAGAACAGAATGGAGCGAGCCGTCTTGTTAACGACTGGCTCATCCATCACAGCTGAAGATTTGCCATTGGGAGAAGATAGTGAAGAGGAAGAAAACTTCGACATGGAGCCCTTTGGCGAAGCAAAAGCTAGACTCGTCGATCGTTTCGAACGACGATACCTCACGAAACTTCTCTCCATCACCAGAGGAAATGTTTCTCGTGCAGCTAGAGTGGCCAAAAAGGAGCGCTCAGCTTTCCAGAAGCTAATGCGTAAGCACGGTATTCGTTCAGAGAGTTTTCGTTCTAATGACTCACCCTCCGAAATTGAAGAGAGTGAGGATGCTGCGGCAGAAAAGTAGCACTGTGAACTCGACTTTACTGTGTTCCTGCCCCTTTTTCCTGGCA
The DNA here is from genome assembly GCA_964643655.1 of uncultured bacterium. Lineage (GTDB taxonomy): Bacteria > Muiribacteriota > UBA6191 > CAZXTJ01 > CAZXTJ01 > CAZXTJ01. The sequence continues at coordinate 6,217 of CAZXTJ010000095.1, read as the reverse complement.
CGATTTTAGCTTTGAAGACCATTTATGGCTCTTCGACTCATGATAGTCGGCTTTTTGACTGTTGCACTTTGGGCAACAGGTACTTTGTCTGCGCAAAAAGTGCTTTTGCACAACACAAATGTAAAAGACGCCCTAATGACGAAAGACGGTCGTATCTGGGCAGCCTGCACAGCAAGTGGTGTTGCTGTCAAAGAAGGAGACAATTGGCGTACCTACTCTCCCTTGAACTCCAAACTGCCAAATAGTCACCCATTGCGACTGACTAGTTTTCGGGACAAAGTCTGGACCTCTCTATATGGCGCTGGTCTCTGGCAACTGAAGCAAAACGACTGGCTTGGTCCTCAGCCAAAGAGCAACTCGCCAACCCACACTGCAGACTGCCTCAGTTGGCGAAATCACCTGTGGATGACACTGGGCGAGAGATTGGGCACTCTAGATCAAAATGGTAACTTCGAAGGTGTTCACCCTCCCCTACCACCTGGAAGAGGGGCCGTTGCCACCTGTCTCACTACCTCTGACGCAACGCTGCTCGTAGGAACGAACGTACACCAAATCTTGCAATTTGATGGTCGTTCCTGGGCAATACACGATTTCAAGGGGCGCCTGAGGGGCAAACACATTCGCGCCATTGCAGCTAATGGTAAAGAGATATGGTTTGGCACATTCGGAGGTTTATATGTCTACAGGGCACCTGAATTGCGCTCCATACAACCGAAAGGCCTTTCACCTTTCCTCGTAACAGCCATCATAACCGTTGGCAAGGAATTGTGGGTTGGCACCTGGGGCAAAGGAGTCTTCCGTTACGTCAATGGAGAGTGGATACGGGGTGTCAAAGGGAACTCGACTCGAAAACTGTTTATCAACACACTGAGAAATCAGGGGAAAAACGTCTTGGCTTGTACAACAAGAGGAATTCACCTGCTGGCTACTTCGCCCCCTTCTCCTTCTCTTGATGTTTCTCCTTGATCATTCGATAAGCGGCGTTGATTTTCTTTAGTGCTTCTTCCGTCTCTTCTTTCAATCCCGTCGGGACTACGTCTGGATGATAACGTTTGCACAAACGGCGCCATTTCTGTGTGATCTTTTTCATAGGTGTTCCAGGTTCAACACCCAAAACACTCCATGGATCGTCAATCGTCCAAGGTCGTGCTGGACCACTTTCTTCTTTTGTCTTTTCTGAGCTAGTATAAGAAGCCCTTCTGCGCTGTCGCTCATAATCTTGTTTTTCGGCTCGTTGCCTTTGCTGCCAAGCCCGTGCTTCTTCCTCTTGACGTTTGAAACGTTCTTTCACTTTACGTGCCCAAGCTCTAAAGAGTGGATCGCCCTCCCATTGCCGCTCCTTGCCACCAAAAAGTTTGCTCGCGCCACTTACCGTGTAATCATCTTTATCTTCCTCAGCCATGAAGACTAACTGAAATCCCCAAAGGATGGTCACAGCGCCAAAAACGCTCGAATATAAAACTGTGCCTCCCGCAGCAGCTGCCAAATAGATACCTGTGCTGCCCAATAATAATCCCGTGAAGCGGTTGACATCTTCATCCATGACTCTAGCTGGCGGACCTCTTTCATCATCATTGTCGGCTAAGTAACCTGCGAAGAGCGTAAAAATGACTGTTGAAAGCGCAAAGAGAGCAAGGAGTACCCAAAACACATTATAAAGAGCAAGTGATGACAGACCGTGGTCTTCAACTGTCATCTGCCAGTTTGTTTCTCCATAAACGAAGGCCCAAACAAAGGGTGACAGAGCATCTTCACGCAAAATGAGCAGGAGGAAAACAACTGCTAGTGCAAAGAGAAGAGTCCAGAAGTTGTTGAGGAGCAGACGAGCCAACCTCTTCATTGCTTCTCCCCGTCTGAACTCAGGCCTGCTCCACGAAGCAGGTTGTCTATCTTCTGCAAATCATTACGATTGAGATCTTTGGACAAATATTGGTCAGTGAGAACCTTATGAGCCTCTGGTGAACCATGTTTGTACAATCCTTCAATGGCTGCTTGTCGCACATCTTTGTCCTCGTCGCGGACAGCACGCATGAGAGCTGGTACGACCTTGGGATGTGATATCTTGCCCAATGCCTCAACTGCTGCCAAGCGAAGACGTGGCTCGCTTTCGAACTCTGCGCCAACAGTCAATGCATAAAGGCCTTCTGGCGATTTCAAGCGGCCAAGAGCCCTGTAGAAATTCGCTCTCCTCGTATCACTAGCAGTTGTTTTGTTGACTAGTTTGTCTGCTAGATGTCGTGCTGCAATATTTGGCCGCACTTCAGCAAGTACATTTACGGCTGATTTGAAAGCCCAGAAGCGCCTCGTATCCAAATAAGGTAACAAATGAGGAACAACAACATCCCCTTGAGCCTTGAGTGCCTTTTCCGCTCCAAGTCGAATGTCCGCATCTTGACGCTCAATATACGGCACAATCAAGGATGGCGGATAACCATAACCGAAACCTGCCAAAGCTTCCAACAACCAGGCCGTTGACGAAGGAGCCTCCTCTGGACGCAAATTTTCCAAGGAAGCAACGAGCACCGAGACTGCAGGCAAGCCAATTTTAGCCATTCTTTTTCTGGCATATTTCCTAATGTCTGGATCGCGCGACAATATCTCTTTGATCAACTCTTCAGCTGCTTTACGGTTTTTCCCAGTAAAGTCCAACTGAGAGTATTTATGTCCCGTTATGGCCTCCAGAGCTGCAGTTGCTTCCTTGCGGACCACTCTGTTAGGTGAGGTTATGAGATAGCCAAGTTGATTGACAGCTGCTTTTGTCTTTCTGTTGCGCAGCAGACGGCAAGCGATTATCTGGACAACCATATCTTGGCTCTGCAGAGCCTCGATGATGATACCTTCAGCCAATCGCCCAACTTGTCCTGCCCGTAAAACGGCTGTTCTTGAGGGAATAGAGCTCAGCCAAGAAGTGTGACGAACAATCATCAACAATATGAATGGTTCGAAGATACAGTAGCCCATAGCCACCAGTGCCACACAAAAGAGGGCTTTGCGGCCCTTTGAAAACAAAGGAAACATTGAACACCTTCACCGCAACAGATCTGCGGTTATTTCATTATCCCCTCGATCTCGATGACTACTGCCTTTGATTTTTCGCGAATGGAAAAAATTCTATCGGACTTACAGTATAGCTTCATGGCATCAACAGCCTTTTTAATCCTGTCACGTCCTGAAAGTGTCATTTCTTTCCATCCATTGGCAATATTGCGAATAGCCGTCAAGGCTTCGTCACGAATGGGACCACTGGGATCACGAAGGCATTTGATCAGAGCTGGCACGGCATCAGCGTTTTTATCGGGTATCAAACCAACGGCAATGACAGCCTGGAAACGAATGTCGCCAATTTGATAGTTGTCGTGTTCATCCATAACAATCTTGGCCAAGGGTTTGATTGCTCGCTTGGTCCCAACTTTTCGGAAGGCTTTCACAGCGCCATGGACGAGATTACGATCATTCAAAGCTCGGTAAAGAACCTCGACGGACTCTTTGTCTTTCACCGAGCCCAAAGCTGCAATAGCCGATTTCTTTAATTCCATTGATTCTTCAGGATCCTCATAGATGGCTCTCAACTGATCGACGAGCTCTAATACAGCTTCGCTGTCAGCAGGTAGCTCTTTTTCTGTTTCCACGAGAGCATCCAAACAAGCTTGGGCAACTTCTAGAGATGGATCTGCCACACCATCAATGAACTGATCAAGCGAATCAGGGACAGCTTCTGCTAGTTTCCTGGCCATCATTGGCCGCATGAATGAGACATTGCGGATTAAAAAGAGCTCAACATCGTAGGCATTGTCGTAAATCATATAAGTGGCAATACAGCAGCATAAAAAGAAAAGTGGGAAGTACCACCAAGTACCTTCCACTCTTTTGGCTTCGAGCTCCATTGTTTGGGGACCAGCACAATCAGGACGGCAGATGTCCTGAGAATCGCTTTGAGCGAGGAACTCTTTACCGCAACTTGCACAACGCTTGAAGGGCATGAGATCCCTCCTTTCGAGAGCCTTGCTGCGGCTCGCCCCACAAGGGGGACTTAGTCATATACTTTCCGAACCCATTCAATGAAGATTGGGTGGATAATCTGATAGTCGTCCACTTTAGTAACTGCATCGCCCTGCATATGCTCGAGGCTCAACGTACCTGTCTTACAGAAATCACACCAAGAACAAATGACCCTAATCTTGTTTTCAGCCTGTTTGGCCTTCTGGCTCCATTTCAAACCTGTGCTGAGCAAGCTCTCGAGCGATTCGTTCATCATACTCGTCGCCATTGGATTGACGTTGTTGATCATATTACGCAAGAAAGGCGAATTCACTGACTCAGTCGTGTAAAAGAGGTGGTAGTGATATTCACGGTTTCCGCACTTCTCACAACGTTGAAAAACTATACCTGTTGCCAGTTCAGATGCTTTCTGCAGTGATTTTTTCGATGTGAGATATACCTTGCGCACAATCAGGTAGCCAATGAAGAGCAATAATCCACCAGCGAGAACACAACCAATGAACATCATGGGATTGGAAGGATCAGTGAGAGCTTTCTTCACTTTTGCCAAAGCGCTCTGTAATCCACCCTTTGGTTCGTCTGTTTTTTCGGCTTTTGGTTTGGCTAGAGGTTTTTTACAAGGAACAACGACTGTGGAGGCACCTTCATTACGATTATTGTCCTCGGCGATGATGATGATGGTATTGCGCTTTTCATAAAGCTTCACGCGGAAACGAAACTCACCAGCGTTGACATCTTTAAGACCGCGGCTTTCGTTCTGCACCATCACCTTGATTTTTTCCACAGATGGGTCGTTGACTGCTCCTGCGACCTCAACAGTGCCAGAATTGACTGCCTGCCCCTCTTTTGGGGTAACGATAGTTATTACAGGTGGAATCTTGTCAGGTAGAGTTGGAACCTTTTTATCTGGAAGTTTCACCCGAAAAGCTTTGGCCAGCTTCTTCATGACCGAACTAGGTAATTTCTTGGTGGAACCTCTTTTTCTACTGACTTTACAAGAGTATCCTCGACCTTTCCCCACAGTGTTGCGCTTTTTGTCCGTAACCGTAAGGGAGCCGCCACCACAAATTGCTTGGAATTTATCACCGAGAAACTTCACATAACCTGCACCAGATGAGGTCTCCACTTTCAGGGGACCTGCTTTGATACGCAAAGGTCGTGAAGCCCCCTTCTTCATCTTGTAAAAGAAAACACCCTGTTCCAACTGAATCTGCGGCGGTGCCATACCTTCATGGCCTGCACCTTGGATGAGAGTTGCGTGAGAGCCACCATCAAAGGAAATGAGAGCTAGATCTGAGATGGCTATCTTGGCAGCATAACCACGCCCCTTATCAACAGAGAGCTTTTCACCTGGTATCCAAGGGTCTCCATCGCGTGCTTCTCTTTGAACGGGTTTGTTCTCAATAGTCTGAATGAACTTGACTACGCCAGACTTATCGACGAGCGCACTTTGGAACAAAGGATAACTATCGGCAGCTAGAATGGATCCAGCCCCGAGCAGTGTCGCAAGGGATAGGACTATTATGGCGACTAACTTCATTTTCCCTCTCGGTTCTATCTTATCGCACGTGTATCACATGGCTCAAGGTGACTGACTCACTCTTTCAAAGTAAGTCGGTCCATCATCAGCTGAGTAGGCGCCCCATTCGATGGATCGCCCCTTTGGTAAGAAGGGAATATCGGCCATTTGGGCTGATTTCGTCCCGGCAAACAGCGAATAGACACCAACAGCCAAGCCATCAGCTATCACATCGAGCTTATTCCGTAGAATCCAGAAATCTGCTTTATTGGTTAGATATCCCAGTTCCAGAAAGGCAACTACAGCATTCGAGTAGAGAGGAACTGCCCAGTCTGCAGCTGTAGGCCGATGGTTTCGTCCCACATACTGTTTCGCAGTAAGAGTCCGCTTTTGGGGTGCTGTTTTAGTGACATAGTCTCGCCAGAGTGAGCTCTTTACGAATCGAACGAGCTCTTGGCCAGCATATAGATTGTCACCTCCATAACCTTCAAAACCTCCACTGCGACGGCGTTTTTCCTCAGGACTTCTCTCTCTATCCCAAAAGGCTCCTTTTAAAGGACCTTTGATGCTCTTTGTTCTCTCTTTTGGCAACTTTTTGGCTCTATAAGCCCATGTTATGTCATTTTGCCTAACGCCAATGTTCGTCTTCGTATAGACCTTGCCACCACTCTTGCTGCATCCAAAGCCGGTGAAATATGT
>CAZXTJ010000094.1:0-17546 GCA_964643655.1 uncultured bacterium | reverse complement strand
CTACCCACTTGAAAAAGGGTGATTTCTACCACACTTATGCTTGCATACAATCGAGTTAGGAAGTCAAAACAGTCAAGAAGCCAGCAAACATTGGTGATTAGAGGACCACATGAAAACCAGCTTTTATCTGCTTTGCACCATACTGCTCATATCACTAGCGCTATCATCTGGCTTTTGCCAAAAACCATACATTGGTGCTTATCTAACACCGAGTAAAGAACCAATTGGGCTCAAGGTTAATGTTCAGCCAGGGACTCCTGCGGAAAAGGCAGGGCTTATGGATGGTGATGTGATTGTCAGCTTTGATGGCAGGACTTTCAATGGAGTCGATAAAACTTGGCGCCAACAAATTGTTGATTACATAAACAAGAACAAACAAATCGGCTCTCCGATTACACTAGAGATTGACCGTATTGAAAAAATCAAGACACTGAAGATAGACGGACTAAAGAGCGACAGCGAGTTCCCCATGCTCGATCTTCCTGAGTTGGTCCAAAAGACCCAGCCTGACTCGACGCTCAACCTAAATATAAACATCAGGCACCGACGATTTAACCAGAAGCTCATACTTGGAAAACGCGATGAGACAACCATGGCAAATCTTGCTCCGCTGCTAGGTGGATCTCTGCGACAAACGCGAATGATGAAGAAGCTCAATCGGAAAATGAAAGAGCTCATATTCCAAGAAAGTATTGAAGAGGATTGCCTCGACTTGGACAAACGTCTAAACCTAGTTGCCAGTAAAAAGGAAGCCCTTAGGCCTGTTAGGGCACTCCTGCATGATGTAACCCTGGGCCACGAAATGACGAGGCAGCTTGGAAACATAGCTTTGAGGAGAGATTGTGACGGAGTTGTACATTTCCTGGCAGAGCTGACTAAAGCTCAACATGCAGAATTGAGTCATCATCGACTCTCTGCCTATAGGCCAAAATCCTACAAAGATGTCCCAAGCCTTGTCGTTGCGATTAAGACGAGTTTGACTGAGAGCTATCGTCGTTTACAAAAAGCATTCAGAAAGCTAAAGGCTAGTGAACGGAAGTTCCTTCAAGAAAACTTGCATTTGTTGACTAGCTCCTTTGCACAACGAAACTACGTCCACAATGAAAAGAACAAACGAGATCGCAAGCTCATTCTACGAACGATAAAATTGGCTAAAAAACTCCAACTGCCAGAGCTCATAGACTCTTTTCGCCCACTACTATGGCTGAGCAAAGAACATCACTTACAGAAGATAAACAAAGTCTGCCGTAATGCCACTCTTCCACTTGAAGAAGAGACCAAATTTGGTCCAATAATCATCTGCGGAAAAGGGCGCAACTGGCACAAAAAAGAGGCGGCCCTAATCATTGACTTGGGCGGCAATGATTTCTATTCACTACCACCTTTAGCGGAGCCGCTGACAAAACCTTTTCAGATAACCTTGGACCTTGCCGGCGATGATTATTACCAATCAACGACTGAATACACTCAGGGCAGCGGATTTTTAGGACACGGATTGCTTGTGGACCAAAAAGGTAACGACCGTTACATAGCCAAACAGTGGGCTCAAGGTAGTGCCCTATGCGGCTGCGGTCTTCTGCTGGACTATGAAGGTGATGACAGCTATCGCGGCATGACCTTCTGCCAGGGAGCAGCTATCTTCGGTTTCGGATTGTTAAAAGACAACAGAGGAAACGATGTTTATGAAGGGCACTTGAAATGCCAAGCTTTTGGTGGAGCCTTGGCAGCTGGACTGCTCGTTGATGGCAAAGGTAACGACAGATATTATGCCCTTGGTATGACACCCACTGGTTATGGAACACCGGGCATTTATGACGCCTGGAGCCAAGGCTGCGCAGATGGTTTTCGTTTACTTGCACCTGGAGGGTTGGCTGCAATCATAGATGGTTCTGGAAATGACAGGTATGAAGCCGGTAACTTCAGCCAAGGTGGAGGTTATTATTTCGGTGCAGGATTAATTCTTGATAGAGGCCAAGGAAACGATAGCTATCAAGGAAGCCGATACAACCAGGGTTTCTGTGCCCATCAAGCAGTTGGTTTGTTTTTTGATGAAGGCGGCAACGACAGCTACAAGACACACCAAGGAGTTGCGCAAGCATTGGCTTGGGATGAGTCAGCTACACTCTTCATCGATTTTGCAGGAAACGACAAATATGAAGGTGGTGCTTTCTTTAGCCATGGCGCTTCTGCCCACAACTCAAAGTGCCTTTTCTGGGACTGTGCAGGCAAAGACACTTACGCCTACAAACCTGGCCAAGGAGTAGCTGGTTCCAACAACTACCACGGTGGCACGAGCTTATCGCTCTTCATCGACGAAGGCGGAGACACCGATATATATCCCGATGGACTAAAGAACAACTCTTCCACCAAGGCAGGTAAACACGGATTTTTCGTCGATTTGAGTGGAAGACTTCGATAGCATGTTTTATACGCAATTGTTATCTGCATAGTTATTTACAAACAAACATGTGCGGTTTTAGTTGTTTCATTGCTACACATTCTTCTTTGCATGGTTTACATGTACGTGTATGTGTTTCCATGCGACGTTAATGAGCATGCCTACTGTTTTGAATAAAGGTACAGGAACAGCTAAAAAGAGAGCGTCAGTCAACTTTTATGTCCATAAGACATTAATCGTCTGGGGCCATGTATGGGTATGTGACTTCTTTGGGAGGTGCAAAGTTTTCTTTGATCGTCCTCGGCGAAACCCAACGCAACAAGTTCAACATCGATCCTGCTTTATCGTTGGTTCCCGATGCCCGGCTTCCGCCAAATGGTTGCTGCCCCACCACTGCACCTGTTGGTTTGTCATTAATATAGAAGTTACCAGCAGCGTTCTTAAGAATCTTCGCCGCTGTAACAATGGCTTTCCGCTCTTTTGCAAAGATAGCACCAGTGAGGGCATATGGGGATGTTTCGTCGCACAGGTGAAGCGTCTTTTCAAAAGCACTGGACTCGTAAACATAGATGGTCAAAAGGGGACCGAAAACCTCTTCTTCCATTGTTTTGAATCTTGGTGAATTCGTCTCCACTATTGTTGGCTCAATGAACCATCCCTGTTTCTCGTCACTGCCGCCGCCAGCGATAATCTCAGCATCGGGCGCTTCTTTGGCATATTCGATGTATTTCACTATGCGACGGTAGGCTGCTTCATCAATAACCGCGTTGACGAGTGCTTGAAAGTCCTCCACGTCACCCATCCTCAGTTTTGCCACTTCATTGATTAGTCGATTTTTGATGACTGGCCATATTGTATCGGGTACGTAACAACGACTAGCAGCTGAGCACTTCTGACCTTGGTATTCAAAGGCACCCCGCACAAGAGCAGTCACTACTTCGTCCACGTCAGCACTTTCATGAACAAAGACAAAGTCTTTACCGCCCGTTTCACCTACAATGCGTGGATATGATTTGTATTTGCTGATGTTTTCGCCAACACTTTGCCACATGTGCTGAAACACTTTCGTGCTGCCTGTGAAGTGAATGCCAACGAGGTCACGATTTGTCAGTACGACATTACTAACGACAGCACCACGACCAGGTAGATAGTTAATCACTCCTGGTGGCAAACCCGCCGCTTTGAATAACTCCATGAGCCACCAACCGCTATAGACTGAGGATGACGCTGGTTTCCACAAAACAACGTTACCCATCAAAGCAGGTGCAGCAGGCAAATTCGCCGCAATAGATGTGAAGTTGAAAGGCGTAACGGCAAAAACAAATCCTTCCAAAGGCCGCTGTTCTAGCCTATTCCACACCCCAGGCGCAGACGAGGGTTGTTCTTTCGATATTTGCTGGGCATAAAAAGTATTGAAACGGAAAAAATCGATGAGTTCACAGGCAGAATCTATTTCCGCCTGCATGACATTTTTAGATTGCCCTAACATTGTGGCTGCATTGAGTTTTTGTCGCCAAGGTCCAGCCAACAATTCGGCTGCTTTTTGAAATATGGAAGCACGAGCCTCCCAGGGAAAATCTTGCCACTGTTGCCTGGCATTCAAAGCAGCTTCAATGGCAGCTTTTACTTCCTCTGGTCCCGCTTTGTGATAACGGGCCAAAAGCTGATTTTGGTCATGGGGACAACGACATTCGCCAAGGTCACCAGTACGTACTTCCTTGCCACCAATAACCAGTGGAATCTCCAACACAGTGGACTTCATTTGCTCTATTTGAGAACGCAGTGCTCTTCGTTCAGGACTTCCTGGAAGATAGGAGAGCACTGGTTCGTTTTTTGGCTGAGGAACAGAAAATGTTGCTATTGACATAAAAGTGCCTCCCTTCGCTACACAGTCGCAAAAAGGGAGGCAACACTTACAATTGGAAAAGGCTCTAGAAGGGAGAGAAGCCAGCCTTCGCCCAATAATCCTCTTTCAACTCTTCGAAATGGTCACAAAGAGTCTTGTAGTGGAATTTTTCCCAATCGACCAACATTTGGAAAAACTTCTTTGCTGCAGGCAGAGTCTCTTTTCCAGCGAGCTCTTCGTAATACTTGATAGAGTTGAGCTCGAGCTGCATACCGATGGACAATACACTCATTTCTAGTTGAGCTTTATCCAATCGATTTCGTAGCGCTGGGGAGAAGATTGAACGTGCACCTTTGACATCTTCAGGAGAGGGAATTGACATATCTTCGTCGAATTCTCCTTTTTCCTTGAGATTGTCACGCTGATGCTTGAGCCATTGAAAATGCCTCAGCTCCTCAGTAGCGAGCAACTCCAACATCTTGCGGCCCTGTTCATCTTCAACAGTCAAAGAGGCCATTTTGTAAAAGCTGTGGCCATCGGACTCCGTGAGCATAGCCACGCGCAAGCCCTCTTGAATTCTTTTCTGATCTTGTTCGTTCATGGCCCCTCCTCTGATTAATCCAATTCTTGGTTGAATTCCTGAATATCAAACCAGAAGCCGCTGTTTTCTACTGCATCCAACTCAGCCTCTACGATGGCTTTGTGGCCCTCTTCGATTTCGAGGAAACGGCGGAATAGCTTCTGCGCATCTTCTTTCAGTTCACTAACCATCTTCTGGTAAAAGGCAGACGTTTCTTTTTCTGCGTCAAGAGCTTTCCTCAGCGAAGCCAACTCAGTGCCAAAAGCACCGTGAGTTCCTTGTTTCTCCAGTTTTGCCTTCACTTTTGCCAAACCATCAGAAATACGTGCTGCAGCAGGAATGGCTGTTTCAATCTCAGATGCGTCAATTTTTTCGTTTTTCTGCCAATCTGCGAGTTTTGCTTCCAAGTACTCGACATGGCTCTTCTCTTCATCTGCCATCAGGGAGAAAAACTTTTTGGCCGCCACATCTTTTGCGTTATCAACGGCCTCGAGATAGGTTTTGTAAACTTTGTTCTCATAATCGAGTGCAGTTTTGATTGCTTCTTCTGGAGTCATTTCTTCGTCCTTTCAGCCTCAAGGCGTATTATTTCGTCCGTCTACAATACCACGCAAGTAAGATTTACAGTAATGTGTCATCCAATCTTTCCGACCCAAAGTAAAAGAATGAGGAGACTGCCGTGACTACGAGGAAAGAAAGAGACACCTTAGGAGAGCTTCTCGTCCCTGCAGACAAATATTGGGGAGCACAGACACAGAGAGCCATTACCAACTTCCCAATTGGCTGGGAAAAAATGCCCCAGCAGCTCATACGTGCTTTTGGCATTCTCAAGAGGGCTTGTGCCAAAGCGAATATGGAGCAGGGCTTGTTACCAGAGGAGCTTGGCAATGCAATAGTGCTGGCTGCTACTGAGCTTGTTCAGGGCCAGCTCGATGAACACTTCCCCCTCTCTGTGTGGCAAACGGGAAGTGGGACACAGACAAATATGAACGTAAACGAGGTGCTAGCCAACAGAGCAATAGAGATATTGGGTGGCACCTTGGGTTCCAAGTACCCAGTACACCCGAACGATCACGTCAATAAGGGACAGAGCTCCAATGACTGTTTCCCTTCAGCCATGCATATTGCGGCTGCACTTAGCATTAAAGAAGGTTTGCTGCCTGCCATTGCTGCTTTTCGCGATGAGCTGGAGAAACTGTCCAAAAAATTTGAGGACATTGTCAAAGTTGGCCGGACCCATCTTCAGGATGCAGTACCAATAACTCTCGGTCAGGAGTTTTCGGGTTATGCTGCTCAATTCAAACAAAACGAAACTCGGCTGAAAGTGTCTTTGGAAGAACTGTTACCACTGGCACAGGGAGGAACAGCTGTCGGCACTGGTTTGAACACGACCGAAGAGTTTGGAGAGAGAGTTGCACAGCTAGTTGCAATAGCGACTGGTATTCCTTTTGTGTCGGCAGATAACAAGTTCCAGGCTCTTGCTGCTCACGATGCTCTCGTTGCAGTACATGGTGTGTTGAAAACAGTAGCTGCCTCACTTCATAAAGTGACTAATGACCTTCGTTGGTTAGCTTCTGGTCCAAGATGTGGGCTCGGTGAGCTCATTTTGCCTACCAATGAGCCTGGCAGTTCAATTATGCCAGGCAAAATCAATCCGACTCAAATTGAGGCTGCCACCATGGTTTGTGCCCAAATATTTGGAAATGACGCAGCTGTCAACTTTGCTGGTGCGTCAGGTAACTTCGAACTCAATGTCTACAAACCAGTCATCATTTACAACGTTCTTCAATCGATTAGACTTCTCACTGACACACTGCAAAGTCTGCGCGAACGTTGCCTGAGCGGCTTGGAAGCAAACGAGTACAAGCTTTCACAATATCTGACGGATACCTTGATGGTAGTAACAGCTCTCAATCCTTGGATTGGTTATGACAAGGCTGCCAAAGTAGCTCAAAAGGCTCATCACGATGGCACTACACTAAAAGAAGCTGCTCTTGCTCTGGACTTAGATCTGCTGCCAGAAAAGGACGGCGGAAAACTGGACGAGGAGACCTTTGAGAAGGTCGTTGCTCCAGAGAAAATGGTTTGAAATATATTCGGGGGTTTTTCTTCTGCCTTTCGTTGACCCAAGTAACAAGAATAAAAACGTTAGTGGAAGGGAAAGACATGAAAACTCTCGGTGCTTGGTCTGGACTGATTGTTATTGGATTTACTCTATTTTGCAGTACGTCCTTGCAGGCAATAACTACTACCAAAGAACTGCATCAGGTCATCAAAATTAACCCCACTGATTTGCGAGCTCATTTGCAGCTCGGAACTCTACACTTCAAGGCCCGTAATTATCGCCAAGCACTGAAACATTGGATTTATGTGGCTCGTCGCAAACCCAAAGCTATGAACCTTAGGTATTACATAGGTGTCGCTTATTATCGCCTGCGCTCGCGAAAACATAGGAATAAGGCTATTAGGATTTGGCAGCACATCCTAAAACGCAAAATCAATCACGAAAAAGCACTAAAAGCCTTAACCAGAGTAAATGGCAAGATTGCTGACAAACTAGTCCATCAAAAGAATGCTGAAGCCAAAGTGGATGCAGGAAAGCTGAAGTCTGAGGCCATACGACATCGGCTGAATGGAGATCCTTTGAAAGGAGCGAAGACCCTACAGCCTCTTATAGATGAAGGTGAAACCTCTCCCACAATACTGCGAGAATTGGCCATTTGTTACCTAGAGGATGGTGACTGTCCTGACGAAGCCATAAAGTACTTTCGCCTCTCTCTCGATAAAAAACCCAATGATTTAGAGGCATTGGTTGGTATGGGAAAGGCTTTCGGTCTAAAAGGAGACTTTCAACAACAGGTGAAGATTTTTGCTCGCTGTTTAGAGATGACCCCCGACTCGCCTGAATTGCACTTTCTAATTGGACTAGCTTATGACCAACTAGAAAATGGCCCAAAACTAGTTCATCACTTCCAAAGAGCTGTGCAATTGGATGCTTCATACAAAAAGCGTATTCACAACGTAATCAAAGGCCTCAAATTAGCTAGTGACCTAGGTGTACAAATCAAGGAGATACTTAGCTTCACTGAAAACCAAATGCCATCAGACGAACAAATTGATGAATGGGCTCGTCGTTTTGCTGACAAGTTTGGTTTAGATGAACCATCAGAAGACCAACTGAACAACTTGAAAAACAAAGTAAACAGCTACCGCGCCAAGAGACGTTATTAATCAACCGAAGTAAACAGATGATTGGCTTACGTAAGCCAGCGTCCAATCGAATTCTGAACTTGCCAATAGTCCATCACAACTTGGACAAGATTGCATCTTGGCAGCTTCTACAGGACTGCCACAGTTGGGACACTGTCGCTTGAAGATTTCGTCTCCTTCTCGTCCTTTTCGACGAATGAAGGTCCAAAACTCCCTAAAGGGAACAGACACACTTTTACTGCCAGATAAGACTTTGCCTTCACTATCAACAGTGTAGTCCTTACCTTTGGCGTCAAAAGCCACTGTTATGGTGTCATAAAAAGCATCGCTTTCAAAGGCAACGGGAGTGACCTCGTTTATCTCTAAATCATCGAGATGATTGCGTTGTTTCGTTCGTCGATACTTTTCTATCCACATCAGATTGGCTTCCCAAAGGGCAGAGGTCATTAAGGGCCTAGTCTTATCCCAATCGAGAGAAGTCCAAGCAGCTTGCAGCTCTATGAACACATTTTTGGCCAACAAAATGAAGCTTTGAACGGAAAACTCGGGATCTCTTGCCACAAGATCCCGACAGCCGGCTTGAACTGCTTCTGATATGGACAGAGGTTGCAAATGAACCACTTGTCTTGCATCGGGTTTTTGCTTGTCATAGTAGTCACGGGTTAAACGATGGTGCCCTTTAGGCGGCTTGAGCAGCTCCCACTGTTCTTCGCCAGGTTTAGGTGGCGCACCGCAGTATTCGCAGCAACCATCAGTCTTTGTCTGCACTGGTCCGCCACAAGATGGGCAGTGCAATGCACGCATTTTCTCTGGTTCCTTAGAGAGAACACCACTTTTGCGACGTAATACTATCTCATCATTTTCAATGATTCCCTTTTCAACGATAGTTCCTTTTTCGTCACGCTTTTCCACATAGTTGGCAACAATCTTTATGCGGACAGTCGTCCAATCCCTTGAAGTATCAACGTCAACGACATTGGCTGCGCCCACAATGATTTCATTGACATCCTGAACTTCGCACCAACACTTGGGGCGTTTGCTGTTTCGCAGTTCATCAAGCTTGTAACGAGCAAAAGGAGAAAGAAATGGATAGAGCTCTTGGGGATTGTCTGTTTTAGTGCCTCGATTTGCATACCATCTGTGATAGAGCAAACGCGCAAAGTCGAGAAAAAGAACCTTAGAGAAGTTGGGATCTTGGTGCCGTATATCGTTGAGTTTCCTCTGAAGCCTCTTTATGTCCCATTCTGTCTGTAAATCGGGCATTCTCTGTGGCAGATGGAAGTTGGCGTGATGAGCAATGATTGCCATCAAGGCCATGCCCAAGACTTCAGGGAAGTACCAGAGTAAACCCATGAGAACCCACGCTCCATCACCACCACCGCTACTAGAAGAGCTACGACCGCTTGAGCTCGAGCGATAGGATGATGAGCTTCCGCTCGAGTAACCGCCGTAACCGCCAGAACCGCCACTAGAGAAGGAATGACCGCCACCGAAACGGGCATAGATGGTAGGTGCAGTGAGCAGAAAAGCCAAAAGAAGGAGAAGGAAAAAACACTTATTTTTGCTTAGTTTTTTCATCATCACCTCTTTCAAATCCCCACTGCCGAGAATATTTCGTGACAAACATATGCAACCCACCAGAGCAACCGCGTAGTCAGACTCCAGGCAACCCAATGCAATACTATTGCTTCAGCCAAGGCGTATTTCGTCGTGTTGAAATCGCTGTAACGATGTACGACTAGTAACACGTGATACACGCATAACCAAATGAGCAAGTTGGCAACAATGGCCATTGTGAAGGAGGCATGAATCGACTGGAAATAATGAACGGGATCGCTAAATAGTCTAGTTATATAGAGGATGTCGCCTATCAGATTTCCCCATTTAGCGAATCCACAAAAGAACCAGACAATATTGGCTGGCAACCAAAGCAGTCCCACCACCTGTAACATTTCACCAAAGGTGCCACGGCCTTTGATTATCTCTCCTGCTTTCCAGAGAGTGAATGCTGCCACCGGAAAGGCTGCAGTCGCCAACATGAGGGAATGAAAACGAGGTATACCGTAATAAATGCGTAGAACAAAAGGAAACAGTATTCCTGCCAGCGCTACCAACATGGATGCCTTGAAATAACGTTCATCTTTAGCCCGATGGATTGCATCCAAAGGATCACTAAAGAGTGAACGCAAGAGCTCTACAGCCTCGTCGTAGGTCTCTCTCACTTCTTTTTCGCCTCGTAAATCTTCCTTTTTACTTGGCCAATGGACTTACTCACTGGAATTTCTTTAGGACACACTTTTGTGCACTGCTGATGCATTTTGCATCCTCCAGAGTGCTCTTTGCTATCAGCAACTTTCATTCGCTCTTCATCTGCGCCATCGCGTGAGTCGAAGAGAAAGCGGAAAGTGCGCAACAATGCGGCCGGTCCAACAAAACCTGGATTTTCTGCCGTGATTGGACATGAGGCTGTGCAACAACCGCAAAGGATACAACGAATGGCCTCGTCGAACTTTTTCCTCTCCTCTGGCGACTGTAGTCGTTCTTTTTCCGGAGCTTCATCGGCTGGCTGCAAAAAGGGAGATACAGAGCTGTATTTCTCAAAGAAACCGTCGAGCGATACAACAAGATCCTTCACCACTGGCAAGTTTGGTAAAGGTTCGATGGTTATCTCGCTACACCCCTCATAGTCTTTCATGAGCTTTTGGCAGGCGATGGAGCAAATACCGTTGATTCGCATTCCGTCAGATCCACAGACTCCGTGAGCACAGGACATTCTGTATGCAAGCGATGCATCTTGTTGCCAACGAATTTTATTGAGACAATCGAGTATTCGATCAGTAGGGCAAGTTTCCACCTCGAAAGACTGGAAGTGTGGTTCTTTGTCTTTGGCTGGGTCAAATCTTTGAATTTTGAATGTCACTTTCATCTTGCCACCTCCTCAGTACTTTCTTGGTTTTGGTTGGAAACGTGTAACTGACACTCCCTTGTGTTCAATGCGGACTTCGCTCTCCTTGTCAAAGGCAAGTGTATGGACAAGGAACTCCTTATCGTCACGCTCAGGAAAATCTTCACGATAGTGTGCTCCCCTGCTCTCTTTGCGAGCAAGAGCAGAGTCGACCATTACCTGTGCCAAGGTGAGCATGTGGTCAGTTTCCATGGCTTCTACTGTCTCATAATCAAAAGGACCACCACTCGTTTCAGTGCCAATGTGGGCGAAACGTTGACGAAGCTCTTTCAGCTTTTCTTTGCATTCGAGCAGGCTTTTCTCTTCGCGGAAGACAGAGCATTTGTCCATCATCACGTCCTGCATTTCTTTACGAATGTCTGCCACTCGCTCTTGGCCATCTGCTTTGAGTAGAACCTCTATGTATGATTTGGCTCTGTCGAGGCAACAGTCGTCAGCGTAGCCTTCTTTGTTTGTCTCTAGCCACTTACCTATAGCCATTCCAGCACGACGACCAAAAACGATAATGTCGAGCAGAGAGTTACAGCCAAGTCTATTTGCACCGTGCACTGATACGCAGGCACATTCTCCGGCAGCAAAGAGTCCTTCTACCTTACTGCCAGCTGCGTCTGAGAATACGTGTCCATCGACATCAGTGGGAATGCCACCCATCATGTAGTGGCACGTTGGCAAGACAGGAATTGGCTCTTTCACTGGATCTACTCCACCAAAAATGCGGGCAAAGTGGGCTATCTCCCACAAGCGTTCCTCTATGAGCTCTTTACCCAAATGAGTGATGTCTAGATGAACGTAATCTTCTCCATTTATGCCTCGACCTGCCCGAACCTCCTGCAAGATTGAGCGAGCAACTATGTCACGAGGAGCCAAGTCTTTGATGGTGGGCGCATACTTTTCCATAAAGGGCTCTCCTGCATTATTGCGCAAGATGCCGCCCTCACCACGGACAGCCTCAGAGATGAGAATGCCTAGATTACGAATGCCTGTTGGGTGGAATTGAACGAATTCCAAATCTTGTAGAGGAAGGCCTTGGCGGTAGAGCATGGAGAGGGTTTCACCAGCGTTGCCATGGCAGTTTGAAGTCGTTTTGAAGAGTCGTCCATAACCACCAGTAGCCAAAAGCATGGCTTTGCTCTTCACCTCATGAAGCTGTCCCGTTGCCAACTCGAGCAAAACCCCTCCTCTGGCTCGACCATCTTTGAGATGAATATCCACGAGCTGGTATTCGGCATACACTTTGACACCCAATTTGACGCATTGTTCAAAAAGAGTATCAAGAATGACACGTCCTGTTCGATCTGAAGCATAACAAGCCCTTTTCACAGGTGCTGCGCCAAAATCACGAGTGTGACCACCAAAAGCTCGCTGGGCAATAGTCCCGTCTTCGTTGCGACTAAAGGGCACACCCATGTGCTCCACTTCGAGAACAGCGCGAGGTGCATCTTTGCACATTACTTCGATGGCATCTTGGTCACCAAGGTAATCACTGCCTTTGACAGTGTCGAACATATGCCATTCCCAGCTATCTTCATCTTCATTTCCCAAGGAGGCGGCGACTCCACCCTGGGCTGCTCCCGAATGAGCACGGGTAGGATAAACTTTTGTGACGACAGCAACGTCTACTTTCCCCGCCAATTCGACAGCTGCCCGTAGGCCAGCCAGGCCAGAACCTACGATGAGCACGTCATGTGATATGGTCACGAGTTTTCTCCTTACAATTCCGCTTTGTTAGTACAGCGCAATTATAGACAATTTTAGTCTTATGCCTTATATTTCCCGTCCAATGGCAGCAAAAATTTCTAAACCTTTAATAATGTGGCAAAAACCCATGAAGTGGGTTTTGTATTCGCTCATCCCCGTGGTGTGCGCCTCCATCTATTTCTTTGGTTGGCAGAGCCTCATTATGTTGGCCCTTTGTAATGGTGCTGCATTTTTCATAGAATATCTCTTCGTTCGTCAAGAAGGTCAATCTATCTCTTCTGCCATATTTGTGACAGGCACATTACTCGCCCTATCTTTACCTCCAACTTTGCCCTATTGGATGGGGATTGTTGGTGCAGTGGTAGGGACGACTTTTGGCAAGATGGTCTTTGGCGGTTTTGGCAAGAATGTCTTTAATCCAGCCCTTGTTGGTAGAGCTTTTATTTATGTATCTTTTCCAGCGCATATGACGGGCGTCTGGTTTCCACCTCTGACCAGAGGTGCTGCAGGTTTGGCCACCTACAGCCCAGCTGTTGACACCATCACTGCCGCAACACCACTAACTACTCAGTGGAAAAATGGGCTGACCATTGCCTGGAAAAAACTCTTCATGGGTTGTACAGCTGGTTCTTACGGCGAAACCTGTGCTCTGCTCATCATTCTTGGCGGTATTTTGATTGTTTGGAAAAAAGCTGCCAACTGGCGTTTTGTAGCCGGTGGATTGCTCGGTTTCACCATTTTTCAGACTATCTTTTGGCAAATGGGTATTGAGAGAGCTATTGCTCCTCATTATGCTCTTTTCTCTGGTTCATTCATCTTTGGGCTCTTTTATTTCATCACGGAACCAATCTCTGGTCCTATGAATGACGAAGCCAAGTGGCTCTACTCCTTTTTCATAGGAGCCATGACAGTTGTCATCCGTGTCTTTTCTGCTTGGCCAGAGGGAGTAATGTTTGCAGTATTGTTGGGCAATATGTATGGCCCCATCGTTGATTTCGCCATCAAAGAGTACAAAATGGCCCAGAAAAAGAAAGCGAAAGCAGCTGCATGAGTGAAGAGAAGAAAAAAGTAAGACCTTCCAAGCTCAAAGAGCGAGCTTGGACCGTTGCTTTCATGTTGATTGCTTCTTTTGTCTTCACTTCAGCTGTGTCCCTCACTTTCCTTTCGACAAAGAGTTTTATTGCAGAAAATGAAAAACTTTTCTTACAAAAAGCAGTTTTGCGCGCTGCTAATTTTAAAGTACCAACAGACAAAAAGGCAGTCGTAGAGAACTTCAACAAACACATAAAAGAGATTCTCGACAGCGAAGGAAATGTGCGTTATTTCCAGGTTTATGACGAGAACAAATCGCGAATAGGTTGTGTCATTCCTTGCAAAGGTAAAGGTCTGTGGGGCACTATCAGCGCTGTTGTAGGTTTTGCTGTTGATTGCAAAACTTTGACTGGCGTTGATTTCACTAGCCACAACGAGACTCCTGGTCTTGGTGGACGAATCTCAGAACCCTGGTTTGGTGAACAATTCAAAGGGAAGTATGGACCATTCAAAATGGTGCCTGAAAAAACCCGCTCCACCAATCCTGGTTCCTTTGATGCCATTACTGGAGCAACCATCACTTCTACAGCAGTTTTGAAAATGCTCAACACCGTCTGTAATGATGTTGATGAGATAGTCAAACACAAAGGAGGGAGATAACCATGGCGCGCAGTAGAGTTACCAAACTCTTCATCGAAGACCTGGGTGTAAACAACCCTGTCTTTGCGCAAGTTTTGGGTATTTGCTCCACTTTGGCTGTGACCAACTCTGTGGAAAACACGGCTGTCATGTGTGTAGGGCTAATCTTTACAACTGCTCTATCAAACTTCACCATCTCCCTCGTTCGCAAAATAATGCCCAATCGTGTTCGTATGATGGTGGAAGTTTTGGTGATAGCCTCTTACGTCATCGTCTTTGATTTGGCAGTAAAAGCCTTTTTACCTGATGTATCAAGACAGCTTGGACCTTATGTTGGTTTGATCATTACCAACTGCATCATCATGGGCCGAGCTGAGGCTTTTGCACTCACTAATCCCCCATATTTGTCTTTGATGGATGGTATAGCTTCAGGTGTGGGTTATTCCTATGTATTGCTTTCCATCGCAGTCTTCCGCGAAGCTTTGGGCTCGGGAACAATCTGGGGAATGCGAGTGATGCCCGCCTGGTGGACCAACTGGTCAATTATGGTAATGGCTCCTGGTGCCTTTTTCATGTTGGCTCTTTTTATTTGGGTTGTAAAAGGTCACCTGTTGCCTCAGCCTGAAGCGGAAGGGGCAAAGTGATAAATAGTGGATAAGACACAACTCTTTGCCATCTTTTTTGCGGCAATCACGACAAATAATATATTGCTTACCAATTATTTGGGAATGTGTTCTTTCCTTGCCGTTTCAAGAGAAGTCAAAACTTCCCTCGGTTTGGGTGCTGCTGTCGTTGTTGTCATGGCTTTGACCTGTTCGTTGAACTGGCTCGTTTACTACAAGGTGCTCGTTCCCCTGGGACTCGAATATTTGAGCTTCATCATCTTCATCATAGTCATAGCGTCGTCCGTACAGATAGTGGAGATGGTCATCGAACGGGTCTCAGATAAACTCTATGCCGCCTTGGGCATTTTCTTGCCTTTGATTACAGTCAACTGCGCCATTTTGGGTGCTAGTTTGTTTATGGTCATTAGAAAATATGACTTCTGGGCTTCACTAGCATATGGCACAGGTTCAGGCATTGGTTGGGCTTTAGCCATCGTGGCAATGGCAGGCATTAGACAGAAGATGACTCGTTCAAAAGTCCCTCGCGGGTTAGAAGGAGCAGGCATAACACTCGTCATTACTGGCATTATGTCCCTGGCTTATGTTGGCTTTTCGGGCATCATCAACCTGAACTAGGAGGCTGTGATGCTGGAAGCTTATCTCGTTGCCGTAGGAACAGTTTGTGGCATCTCGGGTGCCTTGGCCCTGCTCATAGTTATTGCTGATGCCACGATTGCCAACTATGGTGACTGCAAAATCACCATCAACGAAGAGAAAGACGTTGTCGTCGATGGTGGAAAAACACTTCTCAGCAGCTTGAAAGATGAAGAGATTTTCATCCCCTCCGCATGTGGCGGTCGAGGTTCTTGCGGTTTGTGTAAATGTAAAGTGACCGCTGGTGGTGGCGACATTCTGCCCACAGAACTTCCTTGGCTGAGCAAAGAGGAGAAGGCGGAGATGGTACGCCTTTCCTGTCAACTCAAAGTCAAAGGGGACATGGATATCACCATTCCAGAAGAGCTCTTTAACGTAAGACAGTTCGAAGTCGAGGTTGGTCAACTCGAAGATTTGACGCACGACATCAAGGGAGTGAGTCTGAACCTACCTGAGCCCATGGACTTCGTTGCTGGTCAATTCGTGCAGATCGAGATTCCACCCTATGAGTTAACTGATGAACCAGTCTTTCGCGCCTATTCCGTTGCGACCTGTCCCAATCTTTGTAACTGTGTGCAGCTCGAAATCAAACTAGTACCAGACGGTTTGTGCACTACCTATATTCACAAACATCTCAAAGAGGGAGATAAGCTAACCATCACTGGCCCCTATGGAGACTTTTTCCTTCGTGAGACAGACTCGAATATACTCTTTATCGCCACAGGTTCAGGAATGGCACCAATTAGGGCCATTTTGCAGCAGATGAAAAAAGACGGCATCAAGAGAAAGGCTAGATATTTTTTTGGTGCCCGGTACCATAAAGACCTCTTCCATCTCGATGAAATGGAAATGTATGAAAAAGAGTTGGAAGACTTCAAATTTACTCCCATCCTTTCGCGTCCAGAGAAAGAAGCAAGCTGGCAAGGAGAAGTGGGACGAGTCACAGACCTTTGTGAGAAATACGTGGAGGAAAGCGACAATCTGGAAGTGTACCTCTGTGGTGCCCCCATCGTCATTGACTCTTGTGTAGAAGTGCTGAAGAAAAAAGGCATTCCTGAAGACAAATTCTATTACGACAAATTCTCCTGACAGGGGTGAATAATGAAACTGACACCTCAATTAAAAGCAGCTCAGGAACAAATGAAACCCGGCGTAATTTCGCGAGACGGTTTTATGGGTAGTGACCTGCGCAATTTGGTGGACATTCTTGTCGCTGACGAGGCGGAGGTGAGACGACTCGGTTTCACTCATAGACAATTGGCAGTAAGAATGCGAGCTCTCTTGCAGGCTGGAAAAAAGGGATTGGGAGATCCAATCGACGTTGAAGATAATTTTGAGGTTACTGTCACCAGCCATCGCGGCAAAATGCCCTGCCCCTTCGGACATGCTGGAATCTTTCGAAAAACTGTAGTTACTGTCAAAAACAAACAATTGGGTGAGACAGTAACATTTACCGAGTTGGGTATTCACCTCATTGAAAAACATGGTTTTTACCAAGGTCTAGGCGCCACCTACAGATTGGCTCCCCATGACATCGTCACCATATTAGAGGTGCCCAATGAAACAGAATGAAGTCACCCTACGTCTTACGGGAGCTGCTGGCCAAGGTCTCAAGTCAGCCGCCCTTTTGCTGGGTAAAGCAATCACTCGCTGTGGTTGGTATGCTACTTGTCACATAGAAGTGGAATCACGTGTCCGTGGAGGAATCAACTTTCACCAGTTCACGGTTAGTAAATCACCCTGCTTTGGTGTGAGAAAAGCTGTAGATGTTCTAGTGGCGATGACGGACGAAACTCTTGAGTTTTCACTTCCTTCTTTGGCCAAAGACGGTCTTGTCTTGTCACCAGAGGGATCTCCTAAAGGCCTGTCACGTCTCGCTCGAGAAGCAGGCTCACCCAAGGTGATTGGTACTATTGCTC
>CAZXTJ010000093.1:0-17606 GCA_964643655.1 uncultured bacterium | reverse complement strand
CCGATGAATTACCGCTAGTGGCTGCAGTCCGTGGCGGCCACGAAAAGATAATCACTTATCTTCTGAACAATGGCGCAGAGATAGATCTTAGCGAAGAGTCGGGAATTGGTAGCGATAAAGGTCATTCTCCGCTGACTGCAGCTTCTTTCTCTGGGAATTTGGCCATCGTGGAGCTGTTATTAAAACGTGGTGCCAGCATAGATAAGTGCTCCAAGAGTAAACACAGCGCCCTTTTTGTAGCAGCCAAGGAGGGTCAGTCAGAAATCATCGATTATCTACTCGAAAATGGAGCTTCACTGGCGGTGACTTGTGGTTACCAAGATCGTACGGCTCTTCACGAAGCTTGTGCTTGGTTCAACACTGAAGCTGTTAAGTCTCTATTGAATGCAGGTGCTGATGTCCATGCACTCGATAATGATGGTTGTTCTCCCCTACAACTAGTTTGTCATCCAGAGTTAAAAAAGGGAGCAGCCAAAGAGATAACTTCTTTGTTGCTTGGTAAGGACGCAAAGGTCAACGAAGCTGACAGGTTCAAGCGCACTCCCTTTATCCAAGCTTGTCGTTGGTCACCTAAGGCTGTTGTCGAATTGTTGTTGGATAAAGGCGGTGACCTGCAATACGTTGATGAAGATGGAATGACACCGCTTCTTGCCGCCTGCCACTACAACAAAGATTGGCAGGTTGCTGAGCTCTTGATTAATGCTGGCGCAGACTTGAATGCGCGAAACAAAGAGGGACGTACGCCTCTACATCTAGCAGCTTACGAGGACGTTGATGAAAAGGTGGTAAAAGCTCTTGTCGAGGCTGGGGCGAATACCAACTGCGAAGACAATAATGGTGAGACACCGTTGGAAAGAGCCGCTTCATCCTTTTATAAAGACAAACCTCATTGTAAAAACAAGGCTGCCATCATTCTGTCAGCCACTAAAGATCTCAAGGATAACAAGGAAAATAAGTCTGCAATCCTAGAGAAAGCCGCACGTTCTGGCGATGCTGACTTGTGTCGCGAAATTCTCAAGCGGGGAATAGAGAAAAATCCTCGAGATGAGTGGCAACGTACACCTCTCCATTGGGCAGCTTTTGATGGGCATCATTCAGTTGTCAAAGTCCTACTGGAGCAAGGTTGCGACTATTCCCTCCAAGATGAAAGTGGCAACACTCCTCTTCATTTGGCTTGCAAGAAACAGCAAAAGAAAGTGATCCAACATTTGCTGCAATCTGGCGCTTCCCCTGAAATAGAAAACAACAAGAACCGAACTCCGCTCTACTATGTAGATGACAAAACGAAGGCTTTTATTAGAAAGAAATTCTCTGAATTCTCTTGTCTCATACCCAACAAAGAGCAGTTGTTTCCGCCAAATCTAAAATGCAAAAGTATTGCTAAAGGGAAAAAACGCCAATGCAAGTCTTGTGGCTGGCAGGGTGAAAAAGACGACGAACAGAGAATGTTTTGTCCTTGGTGCCACCAGTTTGCCCTCAGTCAAAGTAACTACGAAGTGCTGCATGGCAATCCCAACTCTCCTGCGGCAGACACTGACGTGAGCTTTGAATATTCCTGTGAACACTGTGGAGCGACTTTTAGTTCATGCTCTAGTGCGTTTTCCTCTGCTCACACCTCAATTTCATCCAGAGACGTTCCTAGCTTTTTCGTTAGCGAAGATGGTGGTGAAACTTGGCAGCGTTCCTGGGATTGGGATGAATGATCTATCATCGACATGTAGTCGAGGAGGCTGACGATGAAGTGGGAATTCGAAGAGCGAGCCGGCTCGAGAGCCTGCACTGCCACGAGCCACCCTTATGGAACATATCTCTTTTATGTGTCCCTATTTTTCATGATCGGCGGAGGTATTCTGGCCCTTGTTGGTTCAGGAAGCAAACCTGCTATGGCTTTTGGTGTGTGCTTCTTCTTGTGTGCAGTCCCTTTGATGTTGTTGAGTTTTTTCACCAACAATCCTTCCACTGCTCTCGAGCGCAAAGATGACACTATTATCCTAAACTGTCTTTATCGTTTCTCTACTCACTCCGAAACCGTCCCTCTAGCAATGGGACCAAGGGTAGAGGTCAAGTGGAACGCCAATCCTCTGTTCTTCACTCCTGGTAAAGATGGTGGTGCCGGGATTTGGCATCTCGTATTAACGATGCCGACCAAGCAGCCCATTTTTCTCGGTGAATCTCAATCTAAAGATGAGCTGAGTAAAGCAGCAGAGAAGATGAACTCCTGGCTGTTGGGCTCTCAACCTGCTGGTGGAAAAGCTCCAGATGGCCCAGACGTGAAACCGCCAACGGTTGATGACATCCCTCAGCCTGCAAATGTAAACATTGCAGGCCTTGCCATTTTGTTTGTGCTCATTGGTGTCTTCTGCATTTTCTGGGGAGGACTTCAATATGCAGCCTCCAAAGACTGCTCACCTTTCCCAGTTAAAGGTAATCTTACTGACTTAGAAAATGGAAAAAGTCCCCCCGACTTCCATCTAAAACTTGGGGAACATGTTGCCGTCTACAGCCATTCCATCGTGCGTTGCCGAGGAACTTCCGAACCAACAGCTAGAACTAGAGTGAGCTGGGTCAAGTACCCCATACTCTCTCGAAAGAATCCCTTTTTCCGCAAGCTAAACAAGTTGGCCAAAAAGTATGGAAGTGTAAAGAACATCCCAACTAGGGAATATCCGGAAATCGAAACCTTTGCAGTTTTGGTGCTCACTCGCAAGTGGAAACGTTATGGTGAGATTCCCGACAAAATGGAGAAGTTGAACTCAGTTGAGGGACTGGTCACGAACCGCATTGCGCCATTGACTAGTGAGCAGAAAAGACTGATCAACAAAGTGTTTCCCAAGATTCTAACGAGCGAACTATGGATACTGGAAAAGGGCAGACATCCCTACAGTAAGTCCACCTGTTACGCCCTCGTCGGTGGTGGCTTCCTATCTCTGTTGTTAGCGGCAATGATTGCTGTAATGTTTTCTGTCAAAGGTAAAGATAAGTAAGGTCTCTTGACCGCTCCTACACCCAATGCAAATGATATGGACAAAGGAGTGGTCCGATGCAGGTTTTCAGAATATTGCTTTTTGTCTTCACGGCTTTGACGATTATTTCGCTCTGCCACTTATTCGTCTTGCGTACATTTATACGTGCTTTTCCACTAATCGATGAAAAGCAAACTGATTTGCTCTATTTCATTGTTGGTTTAGTTGCCTTTTTAATGCCCCTATCAATGCCAATTGTGAAGTTTTTTCCGAACTTCCTGAGCAGGACTGCTTTTTTAGCTGCAGCATATTGGATGGCTTTGTTTTTTAATCTCTTCTTTTTGACTCTCTTTGGTTGGTTGGTTTCACAGCTAGCAAGTTTGGTAGGTAGAGAAGTCCCCACATCTGCTGTTTTACTGTTAGTGGCTCTCTTGTCTCTTGGCGTAACTGCTTTTGGTTTGCTGAAAGCTGCCTATCCAGAAGTAAGACATTTCACCATTGAAATGGAAAACTTGCCCAAAGAGTGGCAGGGAAAGAAGATAGTCCATCTCTCTGATTTGCACTTGGGGCACATTTTGGGCAACAGGTTCATGAGTTATGTTGCTAACAAAGTTGCAGAGCAAAACCCCGCACTGGTTGTCGTCACAGGTGATTTGTTTGATGGTTTGGGTGGAGATTTCCTCTCTTACGTTCCTGCAATCAACGAGTTGAAAGCAGAAAAGGGCGTCTTTATGGTAGTGGGCAACCATGAGGTGTACACCAAAGAATCATCAATGGCCCTTGCCCTTCCTAAAACGAATCTCCAGATTTTGGACAACAAGATAGTCGAGATTGATGGTCTGCAATTGTTTGGCGTTGGCTTCCCTGGTCTCAGCGGCGAAAAAGGAAAAGCAGTGATGGAGTATTTCCGAGCAAATTTAGACAAGAATAAACCAACTATTTTGCTTCAGCATTTGCCAACGAGTATGAAACAGAAGGGGAACAATAGTGCAGAACGGCATAATTCGACCTACTGGTATCCCGATACGAACTTTGAGCTAAACCGTTCTTTGGGTGTGGATCTGCAACTTTCAGGTCACACCCATGCTGGTCAGTTCTTTCCTTTTGGTCATCTGGCACAAAAAATTTATGGTGGTTTCGACTGTAATCTACACACTCTAGGTGACTTCCAGATTTTCATCTCTGGTGGGACGGGTACCTTTGGGCCCCCTATTCGCACGGCTGGCCGCTCAGAAATAGTAGTTTTCACGTTAAAAACAAAGAGCTAATCGGCTGCTCCCAAAGGGGTGTTAAGGTCTCCAAGACTCTGCTGCTCTCTGATTGGATGAATTCTGTGTGATAACCTTAATTTTCTTGACAGCCTAAAGGGCTCGACTATTAAGACAGATTAAGCTGACTTTTGGCTTCTAGAGCGTTATTCTCCTGAGCCACTGAAAGGTGGTTCGGATGAAGAAGCAGAGTTTACGAGACTTATCAGACAAAGAATTTGAGAAACGTTTCAACCAGTATGGTCAATTGGCAAAGCTGTGGAACCGACGTTTTGCTGGATTATTGCCTGAAGCCAAAAGGCGCAAAATGTACGAAAAAAGAGGTTGCACATCTATTGCAGAGTTGGCGACCAAAACAGGCAGTTTGAATTGGCAACAGGTGAGGACTGTCCTCGAAACGGACAACAAACTGGAAGGCAAACCACAACTTCGCCAATTGCTTGAAGATGGCGAAGTGGCGGCCAGCAAGTTGAACGTCATCGCCAATATCGCTACTGGAGAAACAGATGGTCAGTGGGCGACAAAGATAAGAGAGCTCAGTTGGAAAGCCCTTCAGGAGTTAAAAAAGGAAGTACGTAAAGAAGACGATCTATCTCCGGAGGACATTGCTGCGCGTGAGCTTGGTTATTTTCCTAGGCCAGAGTTTTTGGACACAAACAAGAAGATGATTGACCTGCTTTTTGAACCTTTGGTTGCCGAGCGCTTTTTGTCTTTTCGTGAGGATTATGCAACGAGAAAAAGAAAGAGTGTCACCATGTCAGACGCCCTTGGCACCTTGATGAACGGCTATTCAGAGGAAACTCAGAATCCTCCTCGTTTTGAACAAGTACTTTATGTTGATGACAAGCGGGATCTTTATCTGACACCAACACGATGGGGTCTCGTTGCCGTTCCAGAGGAAAAACGCAGCCAGTACAAAAACAAGGGGCCTGTGAGGGACCTACCAACTTTGTTGGCCAAAGCCAAAGAGATAGCTACTACAGCC
Organism: uncultured bacterium; assembly: GCA_964643655.1. Lineage (GTDB taxonomy): Bacteria > Muiribacteriota > UBA6191 > CAZXTJ01 > CAZXTJ01 > CAZXTJ01. Next base: position 12,390 of record CAZXTJ010000093.1, on the reverse strand, counting down.
ACGAATCGAAACATCCCTGAGGCCATAAAGGCCTTTGTGCGAGCAAAGTTTGGTGGTTTTTGTGCTTTTCCTGGCTGTCATCGACGAGGAAAGATCTTTCATCACATATATCGCTGGGCCCTCGTAAAAAAGCATGATCCAGAAAAAATTGCCCTTCTTTGCAAAAACCACGAGGAATTGGCTCATGCAGGATTGATCAAAAATGAACTAGAGAAAGCCTGCAAATGGCAAATACAACTCGAGCGTAAAGTAAAAACACCCGAAGAAGCGGCTCGAGCTCGTATAGACGCCAAAGTGAAGAGTCATCGGCGCTAAAGGGTCCAATAATGGGACGCTCAATCATTGAGGCGTCCAATTTTGGGACGCCTGCAAGCAAAGCAAGCATCTTTCACCAATACACTCTCTTACATAACAAAATATAAATGGTTGCTCCAATAGGGCTGTTTATCTAACTTCGAAAGAGTCCTCTAAAAGTCTCTTCTTAGCTGTTTCCAAGGTTGGCCCATTCATTGCATCTCCTTAATCGAAACAAGGAGGCCCAATGAAATACTTAGCAGTAACGATAATAATCCTAGTGCTAGCCACCACCCCCCTCTTCGCTGAAGAGTTGCCAAGCTTTGCTTCCATTGATAGACAAGTCGGTGGCAGTCCAATGCTTCCACAAGCCATGGAATTTGCCGTTGCTATGGCTCAACAACCTGACAACAATGGTGAGTTCATCATCGCTTGTCGTGTTCTCTCTCTACTAGACAACGCAAGAGTAGCTATCAGAATTAATCCTTCCAGCGGTGTAGATGTCATCCAGAAACCCAGCAAACTCCGTGGGAATGCTCGTTTGAACAAACCAGTCGATTTCTTCATCACCTGTCGTCGCAGACACAATGCCGGAGACACAGATGGTGTGAACATCGAGCTGAGATACCGCTTTCCCTACGACGCAGCCCAAGACTACGTCACAGAAGATCCTCACGGACGCTATGAAAGCGAAAGTCGAAAGGCACAGGCCAAAGCACTTCTCGAAGAACTCGAGAACTCAGGTCGCAAAGTTTTCACAATTGACCGAGCAGTGCTCTTGGACTGACAGAGGAGTAGATGATGAATAATATAAACAAGCAGTTCATCTCCATCATCTTTATCTTTGCCCTCATCGTCAATGTAGCTTTTGCTGAAGAAAATGGCTTAATCGAAATCTTGGATAATTCCCAGCCATACTATCAACAAACTCAGCCTTTGACTCCTCCATCTCCACCTGCTTACACAGAAAATCCTCTTCCAAATCAAATAAATCTCAACTTGATGGTAAATGGCCGCTCCTACACAAACCCTAGCAATGATTTACTGAAAACCCTCTACGGAGCAAACTACAAATCTTCCGTTTATTACCGCACCAAGGAAGCTTTGACCAAAGATACGGAACTTAGACGCCATTATGCACGCCTGCAAGCAACTCGTGGTCATGACATTACTGTGAACGTGTATTATGACAATGAAGCTGACCTCATCCCCGGTGAGACTTTCTCCCACTACAATCCGGCTACGAAAAAGTTTGCGACTGAAACAGTCAAAAAGGGCGACACACTCGCATCTATTGCCAAACGAATGGGTGTAACGAAAGAAGAATTATTGAAAAGCAAATTCAATCGTTTCAATGTGTGGCCCCATGCACGATGGCAGCAGGGCACAGTCAACATAGGTGAATCTTGGAGAGACTATCCTGACGAAACGCTTTATGAAACCCTCGCCCACGAAGCTGCACACACTGCTGATGGAACTTGTTACTTTCCTCAAAATTATGGAAACGATGACAAACATTCTTTGGCCGAAGTAACAGACAGATCGACGGCCTGGACCGAGGGTTGGGCAATCTACAACGGAGGTATCTTCTCCCCCATCCATCGTCAGCAGATCAACAATTCAGCCCACTACATGGTGAAAGAGACAGAGGATTCACAGCCTGGAGATCCTATTTATGAACATTACTCGAGCCCACATTTCATGACTCGCCTTCGTAATGAAGGTACAGTAGCTGCAATACTGACAAACATTGATGGCAACGGTAAATACCGTGACAACGTGATGAACATTTTGAAACAGGGTAACCAGAATTGGGTCACCAATTCTCTGTCTAATCGTGACATCGTCACTTTCACAAATGATTATATGAACGCCAATCCAGGCCAAAGAATGCGCACGATGTTAGCTATTGATTGTGCAACAAACTTCACTTCAGATGACGATAGACTGCGTAAACTCTTTGGTGTCCATGCTGAAGAGTATCTCAAAGAACGTACGAAGTACATCGTCGCTTATCATGAAGCCAATAACAAAACAGAGATGATGAACAACTTGGAATTCTTTGCAAAGTGGGACAAGACAATTAAAGTTTCAGAACCCACTATCGCTGTTCAACCTGCTGGTCTTCTCGGCGCTCCCTCTGATGAGGAAGTCCAACTAGATCCAATGGAACTGTTAAACGAAAATAGTTGAGCTTGAGGTTGTCTCGAACGAGACATTCTCGTCCCAAATTTGGACGCACCCAAAAGAACTAGAATAGTCAACACCGCTCCATTACTGACTTTCACACATTGGCCTCTTTCTTGATGAGTACTAAACAAAGAAGGAGGCTCCATGAAGAGCATAGTAGCAGTAGTCATAATTGCCATATTCACAATTGGAACCTGTTCCGCCCAAGGGCCATTGTTCAAAACTTACAGCATAAGCTTCAATCTTCTCGTTGAAGGCGAAACTATCTCTAGTCCTAGCGATGAGTATCTACTGACTCTCTATGGTCCTGACTATAGGTCTTCTGTTTTTTACCGAACGCAAGAGGCATTGACTACAGACACAAAAATCGGACGCCATTTCGAAAAACTTCAATCCTCTCGTGGATATGACATGGTAGTCGACATAGAATTCGACAGCGAAAAAGTGCTCCGTATTGGCGAAACCTTTACAGATTATGACCACAGGGGTCAGGTAGTAAAAAGAACCTGTGTCAAAAAGGGAGACTCCCTCGAAACCGTGGCTAATCGTCTGAGTATTTCTAAAGAGGAATTGATAAAAGACAACCACTGGCGCTTCAATCAGACCTCTGGTGCTTTATGGAGCGATGGTTCCATAAGAATCGGAGAATCTAGGCGGGACAAAAAAGAAGATGAGTTTTTGGGTGAACTATCTTTGTTGGCTGCTTACACAAGTGAGAAAGGGCCTCGCGATTGTGGAAATGACTTAGATCATTATGTATACGAAGTAACCAATAGACGTTCAGCCTGGTGTGAAGGATGGGCTGTTTATAACCAAGGCATATTTTGTGAAATGGAACAGCACAGAGCCCTTTTGGCAATTAAATCAATGGAAATTGAAACAGCAGATTCGACAGTTGAAGAACCCAAATACGTCACAATCGAAAATCCTGATTTCTCCACGCATTTGAGCTGCGCAGGAATCGTCAGCACAATTTTGACAATGGTCGATGGACGAGGAAAACATCGCAACAGGATATTCGATGTCTTTGAAAAAGGTCATCAAAACAAGTTCTCTGAGTCTTCCGATGATCGCAATATAGTCAGCTTTACTCGCAATTATATGATTGAGAATCCAGAACAAGCTATTCGTACTATCCTGGCAATAGACTGCGTCACAGGCTTTCGGGCCGATGAAGCTGACCTTCTTCACCTCTTTGGCAACTCAGCTGATGTTTACAGCAAAACTCGTCAGAATTATCAGAAAGTCTATGAGAGTGATTGGCACAAACACCAAGTCTATAACGTACTCGATCTATATGCCATGCTTGATCAAGGGCTAGAATCAGAAAGCTCCGTAAGACTACCCAATGAACTTCGAGATACTCCAAGTGAGAGTTTGGAGCTTCTGGGAGAGTCCCTTTCCGACTAAGCAATTGTATGACGAACCTCCGTCCAGTATTGTGATAAAGACCATATCTTCACGGCTGGATGGAGGCTGATTGCTTTGTTGGCTCCTTGGCGTTTGGCAGTCATCTTGTCTTTGTCGTTCTGTTCAGCTGTTTTTGGCGCTTCTTTGGGTGACCTCAATAAAGATGGCAGAGTGGACAGAAGTGATGTCGATACTCTTCGAGATTTTGTTCAATCTGGTGACGTAGATGTAATGACCTCCTCTGGACAGAAGGTCTTTCTTGTCGGTGATGTCGATCTCAACGGCGATCTCAACAATAGGGACTTGGATTTGTTGAGCCATTACGTGAAACGGCAAGAGAGCGACAAATGGGCCGCCGATACAAGGTTATTGGGAATGTTGATGGGTTTGGTCAAAGCCACTGGTCGTGAATTGAGCAGAACCATCAGCGAATGTAAAAGTCTGCCTACAGAAGAACGTTCAAAATTGAGCGAGCTACTGAATAAGTATGTGTCTCGTCATGGTGGCAGCAGGAAACCTCAATCTGGCCAACCTGGTTCAGGGCTCACCATCTTGCCACGAGACGGTGCATTCTTGGCGTGTCTCACTCTTTGTGTGGCCGAAGCCACTGAGCTGCAAGAAGCTGTAGAAGGACGGTCTCTAGCACCCAATGTCATTCGCAGACGTTTACGGCGAGCAGATGAAATGGTTCGCAAGTTGAGGGATCTGGCCACTCGTGGTGAAAACATCAAAAGTGATACAGCTTCACAGTTGCGAGTTGGTTTATCAGATTTGGCTGCTATTCTTGATGAGCTCGCTCGTGAGGTACCCAAACAGCTGGCAATTGTGACCAAAAAACCTACAGAGACTCCAGCCGACTCCCCCGATGAAACTCCCATTCCTACCAAAGGAGGCTCAACGAGCAAACCTAGTTCGAGCAGCTCGTCGTCCTTGTTACTTTTTGGCCTGGGGCTGGGTATACCACTGGCTGTTACGGTCATCTACGTTGTACACAGTAAAGGACAGGAAAAGCCCGTACCCAAGATGGTTTCTGCCAAACCTTCCAAAGGCCGTCGGCCGATTGGTCGCCAAGTGAAGAAGGTGGCAAAAGCTGGTGCTCGTTCCCAAGCCGAGACGAAAAAGCTGGAAGTTGGCAAATTACTCGCCAGCGCTAAAAACGGTGGTATCTCTCCCATTGAAGAGCAGCTGCGTGAGGTTTTGCCCGAACGTTACGAACTAGTCGAAATGTTGGGCGCAGGTGGAATGGGTGTCGTTTACAAAGCCCTCGACCGCAGGCTGCAGAGGGTTGTAGCCATCAAGGCAGTTCTTGGTGGTGATGGTGATGACAGTCACAAACGAGTGAAACGTTTCACACGCGAAGCTGAGACTCTGGCCAAGTTAAAACATCCAGGTTTGCCTGAGATTTACGATTTTTTGCAAAAACCCATGCCTTTTTTGGCCATGGAGTTCATCGAAGGCAAAACCCTCGAGAGTATTCTCAGCGGTACACGAGTCCCCTTGAAACAGGCTTGTACGTGGACTCATCAGCTCTTTGACGTTTTGGCTCACTGCCATAATTCTGAGGTTTTACATCGTGACATCAAACCGCTGAACCTCATCCTAGACAGAAAGGGCCATGTCAGGCTCGTCGATTTTGGCTTGGCCAAGACAGCTGATCAGACACAATTGACAACTGATGGGGCAATGATGGGAACCATCCGTTATATGCCTCCTGAGATGCTTTATGGTAATCCCATTACCAAACAATCTGATTTGTATTCTGCAGCTCTAGTTGCTTACGAATTGATAGTCCACGACTATCCCTTCAAGAGCGAACCCATGCCTGCGCAAATCATGCAAAGGCCTATTCCAGCCCACGAAGTAGACGAGAAGATACCTTTTGAACTCAGTATGCTGCTCAGCTCATTGTTGGAAAGAGATCCATCAGGACGGCCATCATCAGGTAAAGCTGTTTGTGCGCAGCTAGAGGGAATACTGACTACTCTGTAGTCTCTTCGAAGTATTTGATGTTCTGCAGAGCAACAGCTAGAGATTCTGCTAATGGACCAATTATCTCTTCATCAACTTCTTCAAAGGCTCTTTCTGTTGGCAAGAGATTAAAAACGAGGAGTGCACCACAAATGGAACCATCTTCCACTTTCATAGGTGCGCCCAAACCAGAGCGAACGATGTCAGTCTTTAGACAAGGGAAACGTTCATCGTCACCATATTCTTTTTCCATGACCTCATTGACATAGATCTGAGTTTTGTCTTTTTTGATGAGATGACGAGCCATTTGGGTAACTTCTCTGTCGACGATGTCTTCACCTTCTCTGGGGGTAACCTCTTCAATATGTCGCTCCACCTCCTTTTCACCATCAAAGAGAAGGAGGTATACCCTATCTGCTCTCACCAGCTCTCTGGCAATAGTCAGACAGCGATTAATCAAGATATCTGATTTGGGCAGGGAGCCCACAAATCTGAGAAAACGAAAAGCATCTTCCAGAGCTGCTCGTAAGCGATGGGACTTTTGCAGGTTATTCGCTAGAAATTGCCCCACACTTGCTGACTCTTTGGCTTTGGCTTTCTTTTTATCACCCTTTCTTGAAGCAGCGTCGAGAGGAAAGGGTTTATCTTCTCCTTCGGAAAAGAAGTCCAGTCGAGTTTGACCGAGAACTATCTCATCTCCTGAATCGAGAGAACATTCCAAGGTACGTTTGTCATTGACGAAGACTCCATTGGAAGAGCGTAGATCAACGAGAAAAAATTTCTCTCCGCTGCCTACGATGGCAGCGTGGCGCCGTGACACTTCAGGATCATCTAAGGCAATGGAGCATTCAGGATGTCTTCCTATTGAATAGACTCCTTGGCCCAAAAGATAGGTGATACGACCACAACGAATGACATGACGCATAAGGATTATTTCTTGGCTTTACGTGCTTTGGCGCGGGCCTTGAGTTTCTTCTTCACTTCTGCCCAATCGGGAACATGCTTGTCACGTAGAGCAATGAGCATTTCTTTGAACAGTGGACGCCAAGCTTTAAAAAACTCCTCTTGGCTCTTACCGATGACTTCTGTGAAGGAGTCTTCAAAGGATTTGCCAGTGGCAATGTTTTCCAGGATACGGATGATACGCTCTTGTCCATTGTGTTCGACGAGGTAATGGACCTGGAAAAAGGATTGAACATAGGCTCTGAAGAAGTCTTTGCGAGAGAGTTGTTGGATTGTATCCATCTCTGCAATAGTCAGCTGTCTTTTCGAGTTATAGAGCAGCAGGCCGCGAATGGTCTTTCTTCGCCAATCGATGTTGGGTTCAAAGTGTTGAGCCACTCCCTCACTGAACCAAACAGGAAAAGATCCTCTATTAGCGCAAGAGCGGGATAGATAGTGTGTGAATTCGTGAAAGATAGTGTTTTTTAGTTTATTGAGATCCAATCCAGCCTGAACGTTCAAATCAATGTGATTCAAGCGACAGGTTCCAGCGATGGGTCGATTTTTGTGAATGGCACGATATTCCTCAACGCGGTGGACGTAAACGTTGATTTTAGTATTAGTGGGGATGGAAAAAAGACTAGAGAGCTCATCTCGGGCATCAGCCAAAAAGTCAGAGATAGAAGAGCGATAGTTTTCATCGCGCCCAATCTCTTCATCAAAGCTAATGACAAAACCGGCGCGCTCTTCGACGATTTCGCCTCGCTTATTGATTGCTTCGAGGCGTTTTTTGGATTCATCGTATAGTGATTTTTGCCCTTTAGTAAGAGACCCCAACTGAGCCAACTCATCAAATGCTTCAATGGCCCGTTCTAGCTCACCAAGTTGATAGTTTGCATAGGCCTTTTTATAAAGGAGTGTCTTGTCGTTGCGGTTTTCATAGAGCCCATCTTCAATCAACTCAAGGGCTCTGTGCATGTACCCTTTGTCTTCCCCCATCGCCTTTTTCATCAAAACTGAAATGAGCTGACTACGGCTTCTCCCCTTGATGCTGTGTTCTCCAGCATATTCGAGCGACTTTTCATAGGAATAAACAGAGTCGTATGTTCTACCCAAATCTTGTTGGTACATAGCCAAGTTGAACCAAAGGACAGGTGATTCTGGATTTAGGTCGACAGCTTTTTGCGCCATGTCGCAAGCTTCTTCTTTTCGACCTTCTTTGGAATATTTCAAAGAAAGCTGATTGCAAGCTCTACGTATAGCATCGTTGACCCTAGTCTCCTCAGAGCTAGATGGAGAGCTTCCAGATGCATTTTCTAGGTGCTCTAGAGCCTTTTCATGACGCTCAATATCACTCATCGCGGCGGCGGCGTCTCTATCAGAGCCTCTCAAAGCTGCTGCAGCACCTTTTCCTTCGGGATTCCACCTCAAATAGGCCATTCCCAAACGATATTCGCGACTTCCGTTGCCTGAAAAAGCTAGTAATGAAGAGGAGAAAGCACAAATGGCCACTAAAAGGCTCAGAGTCCTCAAAAAGTGCTTTCTCATTAAATTTCTTTCTAACTCTACCTAAATATAGATCTCTCTATATGTATCTACTTATAGAAGAGAAGAAAGTTTCCTTGGTAAACTCGATAAGAATGGGCAAGAAACTTTTAAAAAAATATGCGATTATCAAGAAAATCCGGGAAGTACCTGGCTATTTTCAGGTTTTTCGTGCTCATCAGACAGGCCTAGACCGCGATGTAGAGTTACGCCTCTTGAATCGTCCCTCTACTGGTAAAGAGAGTGACCAATTCGATCGCTTCCGTCGACAATTCAAGGCTCTATCACGGCTCGATCATCCTTCTGTAGTCAAAGTTCTGGATGTTGGTTATACCAAAACGAGGATGTATTACACGACTGAATACCGCAATTCCATTTCCTTGGACGAGCTTTTGGGGCGTATTGGTGGGCCTATGACTCGTCATGAAGTATTGGAAGTGGCAGAATCGGTGGGAAGCGCCTTGGAGCATATTCATAGTAAAAATCTGCTCCATCGAAACATTAGCCTCGATACGGTCTTTTATGATTTGGACAACAAAAGGACCTATGTCTCTGAGTTTGCTCTCGTTAAAGACATTGAGCAAGCTTCTCTGCCTGCAGGCAGTACTCTTACAAAGTTCAACTTCATCCCGACACCAGAGTTCTATGACAATGCTCCTTTTACTCAGTCCACTGATCTTTTCATGCTCGGTGCACTTTTGTACCAGTTAGCAACCTTTCGCTCGCCATTCCCTCCGCCAAACACTATGGAGGGGCTATCTCCTGATGACATCTTCAATATCCCCAAGCCGTCGTCCATCAATGGTGATGTATCCAAGAAGCTCGAAGCCATCATCATGCGACTGCTTTCTCGAAATCCTTCGGAAAAGTTCTATTCAGCTGAAGCTTTTCTCCAGACTCTTGATCGTAAAAAGAGATTGATGGACTTTGATTCTCTCATCAATCACGAGCGCCATGACATCATTCAGGGTTTTCGAAAAAAAATGAAGTTGCCAGATGAGGAAGGCCTTGAAGTAGAAGAGGAGACAGAAGAAGAAAGCTCTGGTTCAGCTGAAGAAGGCACAGCTTTCATTGAACTCCTCGAGGAACTGAGCAATAAGGTTACAGGCAATAGAGACAACCTGCTTGGTGTTATTGTCTTTCTCGGGCTCATTAGTTTTGCTGGCGTAGTTTGGGTCGGTTGGCCTCTCATTTTTCCTGAAAAGCCGACCATGTCAGACAGGAGCTATCGCAACCAACAGCTCGTTGCTCGACTAAAACAGCCTCCTTCGGCTTTTGAAGAGGATGTTGTCAAAGTAGTAGCCAATATGCAGCTCAATCCCTTGACTGAAGATGTTTTCCCAAAAAACTGGACTTTGCTCAAGTCCTATCTAATGTCCCTTCCTGAAGAAACACGCAACAAAGTCTACCCCTATAATCGACTATTATCCATTAAGTTGCGTTTCCATCGAGACAAAGAGCTAGCCTGCAAAGCCCTCCAGGAGGCTTTTCTCGCCTGTGATCAATTCATCAAATCTCCTACGGGCAAAGAAGTCAGTAATAAAAAGTGAAGTAATTTTCTAACCTTCGACTAACTCGACCGATCATTCGGTGTATGATGACAGTGCAAATCACCCATCAAAAGCCACTGGGCTACGTTAATGGAGGTTCTCAGATGACTGGAAGATCCAAAGATGGTGTTACCTTTATAGAGGTGGTGGTCAGCATATGTATTCTTGCTGTCTCACTCATTCCTCTTTATACCCTAATGAGCGGAGGAGTGAGATCTGTTGGCCGAACAGAGGATCACGTCTACGCATACAGCTTGGCAGAAAAGATAATTGAGAGCCTCAAAGCTCGATTGACAAATCAAGCAACCATGCTCGACGCCATCAAGCTCGAAACGAATGAACCAATGCCCGTTCTCGAGTATTTCCAAGCAGAAGAAGATGGTAATGCCGATGGTACCCTCGATGCTCTTGGAGCTGTTTTAACGAGCAAGGGTACACCAGAAGCCAAACATGCTCTCGCTGCTTTGGAAAGATTCCAATGCACCATTAAGAACAAGGAGCTGTTCCCCAAACTTTCAGAGATAAAGGGTGACAGACCTTATGAACGTCTCTCTGGTGTAACAAAGGTCGTAACAGTGGTTTGGAAAGACAGAACGGACAACATTCGTTCCGTCAAACTCGAGCACTTTCAATCTCTCTATGGAAACTATCAGTTTGTCATCAATAGCAACTATGCTGACGCCCCTGTCTTTTTTGGCCCAGGCTCTGTTGCCTTGAACCGTTCTTATCAAGCCAACCTGCGTTTGGCTGAGGCTATGACTGAAGATGCACAGCTTTCCAAAATGTGGTTTCCCCCTGAACATATGGTTTTCGAGTCATTTATGTTCTGGCCAGGAGATCCCATGAGAACGCCTTTGCTCAAAGGAAAAACACGTATCAACGTAAAAGTTCACCTTCTAGCCAAGGTGACTGGTTTGACCCACGAAGAGGTCATTGATGGTGACCCACACAAACAACAAACAAGGACCGAACTCGAAGAGAGAACTCTTAGAGAAGGCCTTACTGAAGAAGAAAAGGGTAGAGGTTTCATCAGTAGCCGTTTCATCCGTGCCATTGACGAAATGAATCTCAAGTGTCTTTCATGTCACTCTCAGTACTTCTTCCGCACTGATCCTCAGCTAAAAGCAAACTGGAAAATGTACGTTGGAGAAGACTGCATAAAGGACTATGAGGAAAAACTCAAACCTTATGCCAATACTGGTGACTCCAACTCTGGTGAAGATGCCAACAAGTTCAAGAAAGAGCTGGAACGCATTAAGTGGCAACCAGGCACCATTGACTTCAGCGGTAGCCGAACACACCGCGAAGCAGAAGCAGCTGCCGAGATTTTCAATGGCAAAGAAGACTATGTCAATATGGAATAGGGGATTTTGATGAAGAGAAGAGCTTTTACACTCATTGAGGCTGCTGTCGGTGCAGCTTTGTTCCTCCTCGTCATTGGCATTGCCTTGGGTATGTTCAGCCAGGCTCCAAAAGATGAGGCTCATCTATCGCAAAAACTCGAGCTATATGGTGAAGCTCGCCGAGCATATTTTGATATGACTGAAGAGATGAAATTAGGTACGGAGATCCTCCAGCCATCCATCAATGGTTCTACACCTTTTGTTCTATTCACCAATGTCACATATGAAATCGTAGGTTACTACGTTCGCAAGAGCCCCAAAGATCCTAAGAAACGTGAACTCTGCCGAGTGAACTTCAATGATGAAAAGGCAGAGCCCAAGGTTCTTTGCGATAAAATTGCTGATTTGCGTTTCACCCGCAAAGGGCGTCGTGAAATCGCAGTGAGAATGAGTCTTTCTGATAAAAACGAGGCCAAAGCTGGGACTAAGAGTAAAACCAACACCATGGCCATGTTCAATAGCATCACTTTGCGTAACACATTGAATGCAATGTAGGGAGGGATCTCGTGATAGCTAAGAAAAAGCGGGGAATTGCCATACCCGTCATCGTTTTCTGTATCATCATCGCTGCCGTGCTTTTTGCGGTCATCATGCAACGTTCATCGATTGAATCCAAAGTTCAAGCGAAGATGTTCGATCGAAAGATGTCATTCTTTGCTGCTGAAGCTGGTCTCAACAAAGCAGCAGCCCACCTCATATCGAGACCTTTCTACAAACGCTGGTATTTGGAAGAAGCTGGCAAAATCGCCAAGGGTGACAAAATCGGTGGTATTCGGCACCTACTCAAACCCCATCGTTTACCTGCTGGTATCAGTCGCAACTACCTCGATAGTGGCACCTTTGATGTTGTTGTGGTGGAACGCCATAAGAAGTTTCCTGATGACGCAATGCCCGATGATCCCGTTGCTGATGGATTTAATCCTTCCAAGGTTCCTGCTGACGACACGAGCAAAGCTGTGTTGGCAAATCGATTGTCCAATGCTCGCGTAAGCCATTTGGATATCTATTCTCGTGGTATTTACAAAAATCCTGCAACAGGCCAGGAATCCAAGTGTTTGTTATACGGTAAGTTCGTTGTCGTTCCAGAG
>CAZXTJ010000092.1:0-17610 GCA_964643655.1 uncultured bacterium | reverse complement strand
GATAGAAACAGCAACTGACTGACCACCTAAATAGATAGGCCTGTCCGTTCGCACGACTAAACTATCTTTGCGTTTTCGGCTACCCAGCTTGATACGCCTTGAGATTATGTTGCCCAACTTGTCTTTGGCCTCGATTGAGAGAATGAAGGAAGTGTTATGAGCTTCAAATGTGGCAATGGCTAAACCCAAGGTCGATGTTTTAATGGGATTTTGAGCGAAGGTTGCCTGTTTTACATCTTTTCTCACAGACTCCATGTTTACATCGACTTCAGCAGGCGTGCCGTCTGCATATGAAGCAATGATAAACAGACGATTTTTTTGATGAGCAACCAGAGCTCCCTCAACAAAAGCCTCAACACGCAAGGGGGACTGAGTGACACGACACTGCAGACTCTTCGTTTCATTATGGCCCGTACTATCGGTAACTGTTGCTTCCAAAGTGACGGAAGCGTCACCACCCGTGATACCGTGACCGACAAAATACCTTCCCAATGGCAACTCGAAGTGCCAGACCCCCTTGCCGTCCGTTCGACCAGAAAGGGTAGCAACGGTTCTCATCTTTTCCACCATTGTTTTGGCGAGGATTTTCACCTGACAATTCGCGACAGGTTTGCCAAATATGTATTGAGCAGAAACTTTGCCTTTGACTGTCTCACCAGGTTTGTAAAAACCATTCTCCGTCGTTAGCTGAATAGAAAAGGGAGGCAGTTTGTAATGTTTGACCCTAATCTCTAGTTGAGATTGCGTCTTTCCAATTGACGCTCTGATTGTGTATGCCCCTAAGTTGACCTGATCAGCCAACTCAAAATCAGCGGAAAAAATGCCAAAACGTGTGGTAGTGCCTTTTTTACGAAAAACTACATTTCCTTTGGAATCTTCAACTTCTATAGCAGAGCTTGTTTCTGCCAACGGTTCATTTCGAGCCGTTGACAAGCCAAGAAGTCGAATGCGGACTTTTTGCCCAGGCTGGTAGATGGGTTTGTCTGTAGTAACCAGTATGCGCGCCTTGCGTTCGACTTTGACTTGCTTGTTGAGATGAATCAAAGAACCAGCAGAATTCAGTTCGGCTGCAAGACTGTACAGTCCAGCCTTTGTATCAGCTGGCACATCAAAGTTAATGATGGCTGTACCATCTTCGCCAGTCTTGCCAGAGGCTTTATTGATGACTTTGCCAGTCGAGGAAGTCAGCTGTAATTTGACAGGTATTCCAGATACAGGTTTGCCAGTCTTACCGTGACGTGCCAACAAACGATATGCAACAGGTAAACCAGGATTGACCTCCCATTGACCATAGATGAAAGCTTGCAGGCAAGGTGGCCCCCCAGTAAACAACTGATGGATCTGCCAACCTGCACTAAAAGAACCAAGAAGAATAAGGAAAACAGTGATTATCTGTAGCCAAAAGGTGTGACCACGTTCGTTGTTTTGTGAAGTCATGAGCTTTACCCCCATCTTAGTCGAGTAAGATCAACTATACCCGACAGATGGAAGGCAAAGGCAGCCTTAGCTCAATTAACGAGCAATAATCGATGGAGCTGCACCATGGGGACCGGGAACGACGATTTCGTCGCTTTCCTGCGGTGGTGCACCATGAGGACCAGGATGGACTTTTTGTCCTTTTTGCTGCTGGTTGGCTGCATTCGTCTCATCTGAACTGGCTCGAGCTTTCTCAGCTTGCTCTACGTCAGAAGGTGTAGCTCCGTGAGGACCCGGAACTTTCGACTTACAATTTGGACATACTTGCGTGTGCATCCTGAGCATTTCTCCACACTTACAGAGAACGCCAACCACAATAGCCTCCTAGCCTAATATCATCAAATAGTGACGGCCAATATAAAAACCGAACATGCTCTCACATTGCAAGGAAAAAGATGACTTTTTTGAAGATTCCTAGTCGTTGGTCAACCATTCGCTAGAAGGATACCAGGTGGGACCATTATCAAACCGATATCTAGAGTTTCCTTTGGGACGGTAAACTCGCTCTTCCACCTTGGGCTCTTCGAACTTGTCGAGATCTTCGTCTTCATCTTCATGTTGCACAGGTGGAGTCCACCAAGGTGGTGCCTCGGCAAACCAATCACCCACGCCGTTAGGTCGCACTATGCGTACTTTCCTTCTTGGCCGATTTTCCATTTGTTTCGAGTCAGCAGCTTGCTCACTGGCAACAACGAAGTTGTCCGTCTTTTGTGCCTCATCAGGTTTGGCTTCTGGTTTTCGCACTATGTAACGACCTTTTTGATCGTAACCTTCGTAAGGCTGAGGAGGACTCTCTTGACCTGTCCCAGGCTTGCCTTGACTGTCTTTGTCAGGAGCAATCTGAACCAACCTGGCGCTGGCCGTTCCTTTACCTTTCCAAAGGTAAGGATGGATGAGGTCCACTTTGCGTGGAATGGTCATCGCAACAGTACCGTCATCACCAACGGTAATCGTTGCGGCAGCCAACTCTTCAGGAGTGACACCATTTCCCAACAATATTCTTTTGGCCGTTTTCATCCACGGATCATTGGGATTTTTGGGATCGGCTGGTGCGCCACCAGCGGCAAGGTTGGCAGAAATTTGAGCCAGTTCACAACTGTTTTTCAGTCGCATACCAGCTGTCTTGAATAGAGCGTAGTCGAGTACCAAGCACGAAGCCATCAATAATACGACCATGCCTGTTGCGACGAGAACTAGGATTGCTCCTTTGCGGGCTTTACTGCGGCGTAGTCTCATTAGTCCCCTTTCGTGCACCTCCGACACAAAACAATACTGCACACCTTTTCCAGGAGCCAAAGTTTTTTGAAATTCTTTTTTCTGAAAACGGTAAAACCCTTGTAATGTTTTCATAATGGGCCTTTGAGTGCTTTCTGCAATGAGAGAGTGAGGGCATAATGGACCTAAGCGACTTACCTCAGTCGCTGCTGGACACCTACAGATTTGACGGAGAGATTGGTCGTGGAGGGATGGCGATTGTCTTTCGCGCCCTCCATCGAGAGTTGGACCGCCCAGCTGCGATCAAGTTATTCAGCTGCCGACTGGACGATACAGTAGCCATTGGTCGTTTCGAAAATGAGGCACGTGTTTATGCTGCCCTGAAACACCCAAACATCTTGCGCCTCTACGACTTCGATGGCTCTACAAAACCGCCATACATGGTTCTCGAATTAGCTCAAGGGCCCACTTTACGCTATCTTCTGGCACGCAGAAAACTAGCTGTCGATTGCCAACTACTGAACCTAATGGCCAGTCTTTGCGACGGTTTGGCCTATGCCCATGAACGTGGTGTCGTCCATCGTGACATCAAACCTGCCAACCTCTTTGTCGTCGGCAAAACCATCAGAATCGGAGACTTCGGCCTTGCAACCTTTCGCGAAGCAGCCTCTGAACCGCAGTCAGACTTCATTGTCGGCACGCCAGCTTATATGGCCCCTGAACTCTTTCGCGCTGAAGAGGCAACTCCTGCTACGGACATCTATGCCCTCGGTGTCGTTCTTTATGAAGTATTCGTCGGCAGCCGTCCCTTTCTGGGCACAAACGCCAGAGTGCTAGCTGATCAGCATCTGCGCAAAAGAGCTCCCTCGCTGGACAAACGACTTCCTCTCGTCGCACCTTCACTGAGGAAAATCATCCATCGCTGCCTCGAAAAAAAGCCCGAACTACGGCCAAGTTCTATGACTGAAATAGGCTGCCTTCTCAAAGCAGTGGCTAAGTCTTACGATGGTTCATACCTGACTTCCGAATGCCCATCGCTTCTGCCCACTCAGCCCATAATAAACAAGGCGTCTTAAATCCTCACCAGAGTCCTGGCAGCAAACGCCAGCAAGTCTTCTGGGCGTAACTCCTATACTCTTCATTCTCATAAAGTATCTTCTCTTCCGCCCAAATGCGTAGCATCATCGTGACAAGAGCAAGCGCAAAACAAAGCGCAGTCTTCCCATTTGGCCTAGCAGACACACAAGCCAAGACGAGCACCAGTTCACCGAAATAAGCCGGATGACGAACTACCCCATAAGGCCCTCCCACGACTATGGAACGAATTGCTGGCAAAATGGCAAAAGAGCGCCCCAAGGTCATAAGAGAAGTCGTTGTCAACAGAGTCCCCACTATAAAAAGCAACTCAGCATAAAAAGGCCATTTCCCCGCAGGATCAGACAAAGCAAAAGCAGCCCCACCCATAAAAAAAGAAGGCAGACAGGCCAGAACAATGACCCAATTACCTTCCCTTTTCGCAGGCCTACGACTAAAAAAAAGAAAGGCGGCAACAGCGTGAATTACGGACAAACAAAGACGCGGAATTGTCCATTGATGTTTTAGAAGACCAGTAACGGCCCATGACAAAACACTGAGACCAGCAAGTATGTCTAAGAAACGGCGAAATCTCAGTAGAAGACCCACCCTGTATCCAAGGCATAACTAATGGCATTGAGAAGCACGAGTACTATGATGAACCCCAAGGTTCCAGTAATATCGTCTCCACCCCGACTCATAAACACCACTCCTTCTTCTGTTAATTACTAAATGTAAATATAGACCATGTGTCGAATTTCGACCAAATGTGAGTGTTTGTGGGCTTCTGAGCAGGCTTTTATTGGGGAAAGCGCGCGCAATGACAGGCAACTATTCTCTCTAGCTCTTCCGCAGGATCAAGAACCAGACAGGAACGACCGCAAGACAATGGTGTACGTGATTTGGCAATATCCCTGAAATAAGAACTTTCGAGTATCTCCTGCAAACTTGTCTCAGGCCAACGATGAGTGGAGGAGCGAATGTGAGGGCAAGGCAAAGCAGCTCCTTGTGGTGAGAAGGCGAGAACAAGGGCACCACCGGCGCAGGATTTTTCACCCTTCCCACAGGGCACGACAGCATGTATTTCTGTTACTCTACCAAGCTCACTGACAAGTTTTGGCAGTCCGCTCCGTTGCTCATCGTCAAGGGCTGTCATCCCTTCTTTACCAGGAAGAAGGGGTGCGAATATTGCGCAGGAAACTCCTGTTTCAGATAACTTTTTAAAGAATCTTCTGCAAATTACATCGTCATAGGTTTCTTTACTGACTCTTGTTGAAGAACAGGTAAAAACCTTGTGTTTGCAGAGCATTTCCAATGCTTCTTCTGCGACCTTTTTTGCTCCCTCATTTCTGTAAACATCGCTCTTCGCACCATCGTGGCTCACGATGACGGCCACGTTTTGCCTTTTGGCAATTTTGCCGCAGAGCCTGTCATCAAGAGCCAATCCGTTCGTTACGACAAAGAAAGCTGAACTCTGGTGCTTCGAGGCAGTTTCGAGTATCAACTCTGGAAAAAGGAAAGGTTCGCCACCAGTAAATGTGAATTGGCGAATTCCAAGGGTTTCAGCTTCGTTTACCAGTTGTGACAGTTTATGAATATCCCAAATGCTCTCTGAATTCTGTGGGACATAACAACCTGGACAATTGAACTGACATTGGCTCGTCACTTCGATATGTATGGCTCCGGGAATTTTTTCCCGAAGGATGGTTTTACTGAGCCAGTTTCTAAAGACTGCTTTTGCCAGAGTAAAAGAGAAGCTGCCCATGTCAGACCTTTGAAGCTCCACGGAGGCGGCTACGAATTCTCTCGAGTGTGGCACGATGACGTCTCGTCGAAATGAGTGCCATCCAGACGAAAAAACCACCAAAGAGAAAACTGAAAGTTGTATAGAGAGTCCCGCTGATTATGCCACCACTTCCTGGAAGTATGAAACGAGAAAGGGGGACGGCAGCCATCAAAGTGAAGATATATGGGGACCATTCAACAGCTCGCTCGAGCTGAGGCCTTGATTGAGATTTCTCTATTTTATCAAGAAGGGTGGCCATTCTATCTGGAGGAACTGCAGGTAGTCTTTCGCAACTTCCCTCGAGGATATATCGGAAAAGGCGGGCAAAGATAAAGAAAAACACTGCAGCGGCAAGGGCGTAAAGAGCAGCAGCAGAGAACAAGGAGGCAATCCCACGGGGCATTATCCCCAAGGTGGAGATGAAACACCCTGAGGCTGCAAAAAAACAGAATGAAACTGTGGACCACCATTGAAGTCGGTAGCTCCAGAACCAACGACGAAAGCGTCGTTTGACGCCATTGAATTGTTGCTCTGCAAAGGGTGTCATTGCTGAAACTTTTTTTGGTTCGACTGTAGTCTGTGGCACTTCTGTCGTCATTACACATCCGTAGACTGCGCAGCTGTTGTCATTGAATTCCCAACAATCTTGATGATGTTTTGTCTGACATTTTGGGCAAGTAACGATATCCTCGCCAGCAAGAGCAGTGGCACAGATGGGGCAGTTTGCATGTTCTTCATCAGCCCCCACGGCAATTATGTCGAGCTCATCAGCAGTGACTAGAGGTCCCCTGATAGCAGGTAGACCTTCATCGGTAGGAAGGTCAGGTCCCTCGAGTATGTCGGGGCCCCGTTTTATGAGAGTAAACACGATTTTCACAAATGTTGCCAATGGTGCAATGAGAGACAACAATCCCGCGATGAGAATATAAATAAGGGCCGTGAGATCAAAATGCATACAGTGACCTGAAGTCGATTGTCTGCTTTTTAGGTACATGGTGCGAACTCTTCCAATCGTATTGCCTGTTTGTACCTAATGATAAATCAAAATCGGTCAAGCCGGTAAAGATCTGTCAGCGTGTTTACCTAGAGCCTACTATGCTTATCCCAAATTGAGTAGGTAACTTCGAGGACTCCATCTACAACGGCGAAAGAAAGGAGGTAAGCACAACTCAAACCAGATACGTTGACATTGGCTCGAAAGTTTTCACCATGGCGAAGAATCTTACTCTGCACTTTGTTTTTTTGCCCCAACCAGTTTCTCTCTGACTGCTTCTTATCAAGCAATTCAACGACAAGCTTTCCTTGCGAAATTGAGACGAGCTTGAATGCAACTTTTTCAACAACGCCGCGATACCTTTCAGCAGTCTTGTCTCCATGGAGCGTGAAGACAGCATCTGGGCGAACAGTCACTGGCTCTAGAGCAGTTAAACCAAATACTTTCTGATCTCTAACAGAGGGAGGTGTGGACTTCAATACAAAATGCGTCAGGGCGTGTCTTCCCAAAGGTCTAGCCAATTTTTTGATGGGTGGTATTGGATTTTTTGGAAGATACCTTGGTTTCTTTGCGTGGGAAACAGAGATTAATTGAAGAGCAATGATCATAGGGCTGAGTACAGAGAGAATTCGCTTCATAGTATATCTCCTCTTTCAAACACTACTGGCACAATCAGTTTGTGTGACACTTAGATTCTGGCAAAGTTCCATAGGACCTCCATTCCACTCTTCGTTGACTGTAGAATGGAACCTATGGGGGAAAAAGAAAGTAAAGTCAATCAGTCGTCGTGGCTCGAAAAATTCGGTCTCCATCGAACGGAACTTCGGGCGTGGGCGATGTATGATTGGGCCAATTCAGCTTTTGCCACCTCTATTCTGGCGGCTATTCTGCCCATCTATTACCAGAAGGTGGCAGCCGCCTCTTTGTCGGTAAACTTACGAACAGTTTATTGGGGATACACTCAGACTGTGGCGCTCGTCATCATTGCCCTCGCCTCCCCCTTATTAGGAGCCGCAGCAGACCACCTAGGAGCGAAAAAGCGGTTCCTGGCCTTTTTTGCAGCTATGGGAGCCTTGGGAACGGGACTACTCTGTTTCGTAGGACGAGGTGAATGGAAATTCGCCTCAGCAGTCTTCATCGTAGGCAACATTGGTTTTGCTGGCGGCAACGTCTTCTACGAGTCCCTTTTGCCCCACATCGCAAAGAGAGAAGAGCTGGATCGCGTGTCAGCGGCTGGTTATGCCTTGGGCTACGTGGGCGGTGGCCTGCTTTTGGCCCTGCAGCTCGTCGTCATCATGGCACCTCAGCGTTTCGGTTTGGCTGACAGTGGGCAAGCCTCGCGCTTGGCTTTCGTCAGCGTGGCAGTGTGGTGGCTACTATTCGCAATCCCACTGATGTTGCGCGTGAAAGAGCCCGAGCCAGAAGAACAAAGCAGCTCCACAAACCTTATCAAGGCAAGCTTCGGACGACTCGCAAACACCTATAGAGACATTCGACGTTATCGCCAGGTCTTCGTTTTTCTGATAGCTTTCTGGTTCTTTAATGACGGCATTAACACCATTATAAGAATGGCCGCCATCTACGGAGCTGAAATCGGTATTGGCCAAAACCACCTCATAGGCGCTCTCCTTCTCGTCCAGTTCCTTGGCATTCCCTGCACATTCGCATATGCCTGGCTCGCTGGACAAAGAGGCGCCAAAACGGGCATTTATATCGCCCTCGCCATCTACGTGGTCATCTCGGTGGGCGCTTACTTCATCTCCACACCAACCCACTTCTGGATACTTGCCTGCGCCGTGGGTCTCGTCCAAGGTGGAAGTCAAGCGCTGAGCCGCTCACTGTTCGCCACCATGGTGCCGCGCAACAAGTCATCTGAGTTCTTTGGTTTTTACTGCATCAGTGGCAAGTTCGGCAACATCATGGGCCCTTTCGTATTCTCACTCGTCAGTCACATGACAGGCAGTCGTTTGGGAGTTCTCTCGCTCATATTCTTCTTCGTCGGTGGTATGGTCATTTTGAGTCAAGTGGACGTCGAAGCAGGCCAACAAGCTGCCATGATGGAAGATGCTCGATAGCTAACGTCTTTTGTTTAGTTTTTTCAGAGCTGCTTCACGTGCGAGCTGACGTTTGGCCTCCCAAGCGCGCTCTTTTGCGCAGACTGCTTCGTGGCGTGCCTTACTGGCTGCCGCTGCACGAGGATTTCAACCAAAACGAAAATCAATGTAGGGATGACCCACCTCGCCGTTGATAATCTTTTTGACCTTTTTGTAGCGTTCATAGTTCTTCAGATTTCGCTGTTGTTGCTTATGTTTTTGATGGGCCCTCTGTGTTTCTCGGGCTTTCGCAAGAACCTCTCTTTTTTTTTCAGCAATCTGCCTCTGTTCAAAGGCTGTAGTAATAGAACGTCTATAAGCCGCTTCTCGCTGCCTTACTTGACGAGCCCATGCGGGGTCTCGCTCTTCCTCAGTTGCACTACGCCAGCAAGCACTTTCTTCATAGTATTTAGCATTCGCTAGATCACCTTCTTGGCCTCTTCGCCTATATGCTGCTGCCAAAGCCAACTCTAGGGCCGTATCTAGTTGATTCTGGCGAGCACATTCCTCTAGATAATAGAGTTCGAGAGAGTAAAGACCAGCATCATGATGACATTTTGCTAGGACCTCGTAGCTTCGTTGACGAATTTCGCCCAGTTTCAGACTCAGTTCAATTCTCTTTTTTGTCTTTGCAAGGGACGCACCAAGTAATGCTCCACCAACACCGAGAGCGTACGCTGCAGTTGCTCTTTGCACGCCCGACTTACCAGCCTTTTTCAGTACCAACAAAGCCTGACGAAGATCTGACTTGGAAAACTCACACCCAAGGCTTGCCCGTTTATAAGAATCTTCAACGAGCTCAACAGCCTCTGAAATCTCTTTGCTCGATGGTTTAGAGAACTTGGCAAACAAAGAAGAAACACAAAGGAAAAACACCAATATTGCTATTGATTGAAAATGCACTTTAGCTTTCCTTTCGTAACAGATTAACCGTTACCAAATTCTGTGCCAGTCTCAAGTGCGCTTATAAACAGAAAATTGGGCAAACGGTTGCTTCATGAGATGTAACCAAACGCCACGAAACGTGACAATAGGTAACGAAAGAACGGCCTGAACTATGTGGACTTTACTTCCCACATGACTCTTTTCGAACATATTTTCATTTCTCATATAGCCATACAATTGCCTTCAATAGCCGTCTTTAGCCCTTGGCACAGATATTGGTTTGTCTTTGTTCTGAAAAACGGACTCAGAAGTACAGTTTTCTTCGAGAGAAAAGAGGTCATATGAAAATAAGTAGTGCTCTCATAGTTTCAGCAATTTTTGTAGTGGGGACAACAGGACTTTTTGCCCAAGAAATCAAAGAGGATACATTGAGGCGTGAAACAAATGAGTTACGTGAAATCATGTCTCTTGACGTCATGGAGCTAATGCGAGCTGCCAAGGCAGATTTTATGCAGATTAAGGGAGCAACAAGGGACAATGAAGACTTGAAATCGCTTGTTTTCCAGTTTGGTGAAAAAATGGAAACCATTGATAAACGTTTGAAGACCATTAATTATCAGATTGTGCCACGTATACTCAATGCTTTAAGTAATGGTAGTCAAGATAGTAATCCAGTTAGCCACCAAGAATTGCATCCAGTAGATAACGAGGCTCAATACACTGGCGAACAAATTGCCGAAAAGCTGAACTATGTTAAACCCTTGGGTCATGCCTCTGCAGATTCTCGCAGACTCGAAAAGTTGAAATCATATATTTCTGTCACCCACTTTCCAAATGGCGGTGCCGGTGTTGAGGCCATCCTCAATAGCTTCGACTATAACTCGCACAAAGTTACTGCTGCAGAGGTGATAACTTCTGCTGGACGCTTGAAACTCCTCAATCAACAGGTGATACGAATATTGAGTGATGTCAAAGGCGACTGTACAAGAATGACATTCGCAAAGCTGCTAGTTCCCCACGTTGTTGACCTCAATGTGATGAACATTGATGGAATAGTAGGCACCTTCGAATACCCCATCCATCGACAAGAAATCGCTGATATTTGCTCAAATCTATTGTTGTAGAACGAGAAGCAACACATCCCTAATTAGGTGAAGGTAGCGCAGCGACAGGCGTAAACGGCGACCAAAGTGACAATAGCGCAAGTGGCATCAATAGTGCCGGTGCCGTTTATCTTTTCACACGCGCAGGCACGACTTGGACGCAGAAGTCATATATCAAGAGCTCAAATACAGAAGCTGGCGACGGTTATGGTTCAAGTATTGCCATCTCACCAGCTGGTGACCATCTGCTCGTAGGAGCCGCTACTGAAGATGGTGGTTCAACAGGGATTGGTGGCGACCAGTCTGACAATTCCGAAAATGGCTTGGGAGCCCTTTATTTGTATTGAGCTCGACGCCCCCCTGCTCTCATTATTGGCCAAGGGCTTCTTGCTTCATTGACCAAGAACCAGTGGGTCCCTTTATCTCTTCAGCTCTGAAATCAGCAACAATTGTCTTCTTGTTTGCACTGGTACGTAACGACAAGGACAATTTACCCTTCACTTTCAAGGGACCATATACACCTATTCGTAAGGCATGTTTCACTAAAATTGGTTTACAGCTGGGCTCGGCATTATGGACCCTGAGTTTGGGAGCCATTTGTCTCATATAGGCAGTAAAGATAGGAAGTAATTCATGGCCATCTCCAACAGGTGCCCATTCTTTTGTTGAGATTGTAAAACTGTTTAGCTCAAAGTGCGGAACGTCGATATACTCATTTTCTGGGAGTATCAGTTCTTTGTGTGTATCGATTATCTCTCCTTTGACCAGAAAGTCTGCTTTTTTGAAATTGGGATTGTCTGAAGCAAATGATGTCGTCACAAAACACAACAAGGCTAAAGAGATAAACACATACTTTTCCATTGTCACTCCTTCATACTCATTTGAAATCATGCTCAAACAGCCAAGATAAAGTTGTTGATTGAAAGTGACCCTCTCAAAAAGAGTGCCAACGGAAGAGCAGCTTCATATATGAGGCAAACTATGATGAAATCGGTGATGTATATCAGAAGATATGAAGCATGTGTAATGCAAATTAGACAACAGTGCCAAAATTGAGCCATGTTCTTGGCATTTGTTGAAGTAAGCTGGCCACTACAGTAGTCTGCTTATTGAAAGAAACAACAGGCTCAACCTAACAGGGGGGATAATGAGAGACATCTCACGAACTTCCACACTTTTTCTCTTTCTTGTAATCTTCGCTACAAGCTGCCATGCAAACAAACTAGCACAGCTACTTGTCAAACGAGTCGCGCCTTTCACTGTTGAGGTCCGAGGAAAAACTGGCAAAAAAGAAGTGCAAGCTAGTGGCATCATGATTTCACCAGACGGCCATATTTTGACAGCAAGATCTGTAGTGGAAGGAGCAGAAGAGTTAGAAATTCGTCGCCCTAATTCCACCTCCTACGAGAAGGTTGTGAAGGTAATGGTCGACATTGGCTCTAGTATGGCGCTCATCAAGCTTCCTTACAAGAACAAGCTTCCATTTATTCACATCAAGGGATTTTCGCCATACAACATAGGGACCACCTACCTTACGGTCTCTTTCGCTGACTCAAAAACAAAAAAGGTAGAGGCGTCAATTGGAAAGCTTGGAGCTAAGCTGGACATAATGCCACTTGTTGGCAATAGCAGCTTTAATGGCCACGGAAAAGTCTTTTCAGAAATGGCGGAGTTTTCAGGAAGAATCCCTGGCGGGCCCGTCGTTGACGAAAAGGGACGTTTTTTAGGCATGGCGAACTTCGTCGTAACCCCAAAAAAGAAAGCCAAGTGTTTTCTTGTTCCCACGAGAAAAATTGCCTCATTTTTACTCACACTCTTTGATCCTCGAGCCACGAAAATCTACACAGAACACAACAAGGGCTTTACTACTGTCCGCGCACCTTTAGATAAGTATCTAAAAGAGGTAGGTTACAACCTAGATGTAAAAGCAAAGCTTGCCTTCAAAAAAGAAGTTACGGCTGAGGTACTACGCACTATCAGCATAAACAGGCAAATCAAAGAAGCAGAAGCCAAGAAGCACGCTGCCGACAAACCGAAGTTTATGAAACTGTCAAAGCGCGGTAGAAAGCTGCATCGGGAACATCCTGACTGGCCTTACGAATTTGTTGAAGGAATCTGCAATCATAAGGCAATTAAAGGCATGACCAAAGAAATGGTCAGAAAAATCCACGGAATGCCTTACAACACAAGCGCTTCTACAGAACATGGGCACAGAAAAGAGACCTGGTATTACCAAGTTCAGGATTATAAACAGAACTCCTTTTTGCCGCCCAAATATTTCCGTTCAGTCATACTTTTTGTAGACGGAAAGTTCGTCTCTCGAAAAACCCTCTAAAGCTCAGTCAGCTATCGAGCTTGAGACAAACATTACTGGCAACCAAATAACCATCAACGATATAGGTGTCGAAAAGACATGATGCAAGGCCTGGGAGCCTGTCTTCCCAGAGTAGTTGACCTGTAGCCGAGTCGACGCAATATAGTTCACCAGTACAACGTATTAGGTAAAGCTTGCCCTCTTCATCAGAGCAAAAATTTTCCAGGGCACTATAGGTTTTTACCATTTTCGGCGAGTGGACAGATTCCCAACATGGACTATTTGTCTCTAAGTCGAATGCGTTCATACCTCGTCCTGTATCAATGACAAACAAATCATCAGTAACGAGCGACGGGGATAGTGCCACCATTCCAACCTCATGGGCCTTTGCCTCAGCAGCCTTTTCTCCGAAGACTGTTGGGACCATGACCTTGCCGCTGTGTGCATCCAAACTTCCGCAGGTGTACCAACTCTGGTTGAAATAACAAACCTTATTGTGAACGACTGGATTGTTCAAAGATGGGCTGTGGCTGCGCCACACTCTTTTCCCCTCTTGCAGGTTGTAACAACTTATATGAACATAATGCCAAAGTGTCTGATAGGGAGTTTTCCATTCTTTTGTCGATGGCACTGTAAGAAGATAAAGCAGATTACCTTGAACCGAAATTAAGCCGTGTATGAGCTCATCAACCTTGATCTTTCTGATTAAACTTCCATCCCGTCTGTCGACTATGAATACTCCGTCATATTCCTTCTCGCTGGAACGCACCTTGGCTGTAATGAAAAACTCATCTGTCAATATGGGATTTGTTGCACTCCACGCCTCAGATAGCTCTGAGATATATGACTCCCACTCGATGTTTCCAGTTTGTACATCCATCAGACAAACACGGTCTCTATAAGTTGAAGCTACCTTTCCTTCGTGACAGTTGGATAAACGCAAATGTGACGGTTGCTCCCAAAGTGTTTTTCCATCTTTGACTCTGATACTAAATACAGTTCTGCCTCTGTTTTGGCCAATGATTACCTTTTTCTTCTGTGATGTTCTCAAGAGCAATGAGGGAGAAGACCATCCCTGTCGGCCATCTTTAGTTGTGAAGGGGAATGCTCGGTGTGGGACTTTGAGTGGCAATACTCCGTTGAGTGGTGGAGTTCTTCGCCAGGCAAAGCTGTTTCTATACCAGTCATTTTGTGTCTGAGCTTCTAACGAGCAGGCCGAGAGGACTAACAGGAGCAGAGCTTTGGTTTTCATAGTGTGTCCATTTCACTAACTCAGAAAGTGGAAGTACGTTTTGCTTTTATTATCTGGACACCGCTACAAGCCTTAACTTGTACTCCTCTAAAAACCCCCGAAAAAAAATGGTGAGCTTAACTGATAAACTGTTCGTATCCAGACAGATTAGAAGTCATACTTCTGATATGTCTGGTTACCTTTGTTGTGTTTAAGCGCTGGTAACAGAAAGAGCCTTGAGTCTGTCGAGATAATACTGAACGTAAAGTCCCTTTGCTGGCTCAGAGAGAAAAGAGCGATCAATTAATCTCAACACTTCCTCTTTTTTCTGCGAGAAAAGATCCAAAATCTTCTGGGCTCGCTCCACCTTTATTCCATACTTTTCTGCCAAAACAAGAAAGCACTCATAAGTATGAAATCCATTTATGGTAAAACTTGGAGTCTCGAACTCATCGTCCTTGAACATATCCAAAGCAAGAGCTGATTCATTTGGTATGTGAAGCCTTGAACACAAAAGGTCATACGCTGGTGAAAGCAGATAGTCTTTATCGGGCGTCTGCAGAAGTGAAAAGTTCTTTAGATGAGCATCTCCATTGGAAAAGACATAGTTGAAGACAATCAGTTTGTAGAGCTTTTCTATTTCCACTTTATAAGCAGAACAAAACTCTTTCAGAATTTCTCCAAGCTCTTCGTATGAGCCTTCATACTTGAAATTGGGACCAGATGTATTTGGCGTACGACGACAGAGCTGACAGAAATCTTCTTGTGGAATTTTGCCTTTTTTATTTCTGTCAAAACGCTTCGTTATATAAGCAATCTCTCCATTTTTGAAACGGACACATGCACAGACCGCAGCATCGAGACCAAAGACTTTGCTCGCTAAAAGCATAGTCAAATGCTCATTGGCTGGAATGTCTTCATTGAATTCAAAGCTAGCTTCTGGCCTCGGTTTGAGAATGTACTCGCCATCCCTATCTGTGAGCTCTAGCTCTCCTTGATAAAGTTTGAGAGAAACTTTGGTTTGCACTCCGGAAATAGATATTCGGTCGACTACTGCATTTCGATAAACCAAAACTTTGTCTCTATCGAACTGTAACCTATGGGAAATATTCTTGTTTCCTCCTGTAAGGGCCGCCCTTGCTACGCGCGAATATCCCTCTTCTTTTAGAAGTGTTAAAAATGCTAGGCAACGAGGCTTCATCAAGTGTTCACCTCATCGGCTTCGACGACTGTCACACTGCCAATAGTTTCTGAATGGGCAGTCTTTAACAATAGGCCAAAGTAGTCGTTCTCATCAATTTTCAGGTGCCGACATTGAAGTTGCCTTGCGGTTCCTTCTGCTAACAACCCATAAAAGAATGCAAAGAGATATCTCGAAAAATATGGTTCCGTTCTCTTCGGAAGTGTGAGGCTAATGGATTGAGCTTCACTGCCAGCAAGATACTCTGTGGCATAGGTGAACTTGAAACCATCTGTAGTCTCTTCGAGCCTTCCAGCAAATACACCATTGTTATATACGAGCCCTTTTCTTCTCTTCTTTGCCATTGTTTTCCGGCTCATGGTTCACGAACGCGTACTATTAGCTCGAGGCCCAACGGTTCACAGACTTTGGATAAAGTCTCTAGGGTTGGATTGCCTTTTCCAGACTCGATGTCGCTGATGGTGTGGACAGCAACACCAATGATATCGCTAAACTCACGTTGGTCCAGACCAAGGAGCTTACGACGCTTCTTTACAATGTTGCTAATATCTAAAATATTCATCATAACGAATAATATACCGTTATCGACCATTAGCCAACAACACAACAAGGATATATTCATTTAAATGAACAATTAACAAAAACACCGGTTGGTGTGTTCACTTGAGCTATCGAGCTTACTTACGTCAGTGTCAGTCCATCTGAACTAGCTGGACATAATGGAACGTGCATTGTTTTGTTGTCATAACGTTTTTCTTTGGTTTCCAAGCAATGCGCATGACTAAGTTTGGATATTTCCCTACAGGAGCGACAGACAGCAACGCCTGAATACGGTTGCCTTTATTGCCTACGTGCATCTGAGATTGTGGAAGCCTAAAACCACCATCAAAAGAAATGTCTAATTCTTCTGGTTTCGCTGTTGTTCCAATCGAAAGCATATAGAGATGTTTTTCAGTCGATACGTCGAGAAAGCGAACCAGGGCAATTATTTCAGGATAGTTAGAGCGCACAGGTGTAGAGATATTAACAACAGCACTTTTAGGTTTCGTCTTTATCTGATTCAGAATCCTGTGGTCCCACTTGACTCCAAATACTTCCATCCAAGATGACACGCCATCGGCTCGCGGCTGTCCTGCAAAAAGGGTAACACCATTGTTGGTACGGTAGGCAGCATTACCGGGATGCGGTGGCAATTGGTTTTGAACAGAATAAACTTTGAATGCTTTGAAGTTACGTATTTGGTGGACGAGGCTTGTTTTATTGGGCACTCCAAGGCTTATTGGTTGTGCCACACGGGCCATTGCGGGGGCAGCCTTCATCATTCGAAACTGTGGCTGACGGGCTAGAGCTGTTGTGGTTAGAAATAGCGTTGCTAAAACCGAGATTTGCAGCTTTGACACTTGAAGTCCTCTTTCTGATGGCGACAATTACTAATTGGTATTCATTGCGATCAAGTAGTGTAAGTACAAGTACAAGAGTTACGAAATTTGTCAATGATTGTAGTCTATCGGTAGCCTATGTGGTGACCCAATCTCATCAACAAATTGGTGGCACTTCTTGTACTTTTTTCCCAAACCGCCACCAGTGTTTATTCTTGAGCTCCCCAATGTACCCTTCCCCCTAAACGCGACATTGGGACTGAAAACGGCTTCATTACTGGAAAGTTGGTGTCCTGTTTTGGGCAGATGATAGGCTTGGGATAACATACTTTTTACCTTTGTTGTGTTTCCGAGTACCAGACCAGCTCGATTATCTTTCAGCCAAAGGAAAGCTAAATGGAACTATTTTTTGCTTCTCAAGCAGAGCGATGACATTGGTGATAACGCTCCAAGCAAACTCAAATGAAATGTCCTCTGGAATGGAGGTGTCTTTTTCATAAGTCTGTCTTGTTATATCGAGGTCCTCAGCGAAGGTAGCCAGGCCCAGGCAATCGACAAATCTAGATTTGCATGCAACGAAGAACTCTTGGCCAACCTCTTTCCAAAACTCACTGTTCTCGCCTATTGGATATTCCATCTCTATACGAGCAATATCGTAGAGGTCCTTGGCTCGCACAGCTCTTGGGGTTTCAGAAAGCTTCTTTCGATATGATGGCAAAGTGGATAGGAAAGCTCTCATCTTCTCTCCAGCAATGCGCTCAAGCCGGTAGGCCTTAACCTCTTTCCCACCTATGCTAAGTGATGTAAGCGACTCAGGAAGAAGCTCTTCAGGAGCAGCAATGTCTATTTTTAGTGAGGG
>CAZXTJ010000091.1:0-17642 GCA_964643655.1 uncultured bacterium | reverse complement strand
TGCGACTCATCCGCCACCGCTTGGGGAGCGGTCTCGGACATGATACCTATCGACACCATGTGCTTCAGTTTGAAGGAGAATGTGCGATTGATTTATAAAACCATTCAAGAACAGCACGAAACGCCCATCAAATGGGCGTTTCAAAAGTTAGCTTCATTGCCAAAAAAATGTACGATGGAGCTTAGTGCGCATGGTCCTTGACCATGAGCACGGGGCATGGAGCTTTCTTGGAGACCGTATATGCAACACCGCCAAGCCAGTCACTGACTACACCAGTATTACCATGAGCGCCAATTATCAACATATCTGCTTTCTCTTTAGAGCAGCATGTGATGATTTCATTGGCTGGATCGCCAACGGCAACGGCTTTTTCGTAATCTCGTTCACCAAGAACAGCACGACAGAAGTCTTCGAGAAGGCGTTCTCCCTCTTTGACTTTTTCTTCACGCCAACGTTCTTTGACATGAACACGATCTGACAAATCAACGACCCAGGAAGAGTCATCATCAGCAACAGTCAGAACGACGAGATTAGCACCGTATTCGTCTGCCAAGGAGGCGCCGTAACGTAGTGCACTAGATGAGACATCGCTGAAGTCGATGGGTACGAGTATCTTTTTAATGGTCAGCGACATGGAGAAAGAGCCTCCTTCATGATTAAATAAACAACCCGCGCGGGGAGAAGTTTGCCCGTCGATTTGATGGTATCACGACGGAGTACACACTTCCAACCTGAATCTGGCCAAAATTCCCTTGCCCACCTGACCTCCTCATTGTACGATAGACAGCGGGGGAAAAGCTTGAGGAAGAGCATTTCGACTGGACCCCGCAACTAAGGACGGCAATATGGATCTGAAGCTCGAGCAGACAATCGAACAACTCGAGGCTCTCATCGCCGAAGAACCTCATAATCCCGATCATCACAAGGAATTGGGCAACGCTTTTCATGTAAGTGGTGCCTACGATCTTGCCTTGGAAGAGTATCGTACAGCGCTTCATATAGACCCCAATTATTATAAAGCGCAGTACAATATGGGAAATACGTACTTCGCCCAAGAGAGGTTCGATCAATCAATCATCGCTTGGCAAAAAGCGCTCATCATGCACCCTGAATTGGAGCATGCGATATACAACATCGCATTCACCTATTTCAGGATGGGTACGTTGAGTAGCAATCCGGAACAGAGTAGGCGTTATTTCGATGACGCTGTACTCGAGTTCCAAAAGGCAATCGCTTTGCGCCCTGACAACCTGGACAGCCACCTTCATTTGGGGCTGACGTGGTATGAGTTGGAACGATACGAAGAGGCTATGGAAGAGTATCTCTTCGTACTCGATCGTAATAAGAAAGACTCTTATGCTCACTACAACCTCGGTAATGTTTATTACGAGTTGGGTGCCAAAGACTCTGCTTATTATGATAAGGCACTAAAGGAGTATAAGACTGCTATCAAACTGAATCCGCAGGATAGCAAGTCTCATAACAACATTAGTGACTGTTACCTCCGTATGGGCAAACTCTCTCAGGCCAAAAAAGAAACACGTATGGTCTTGAAAGTGTTCCCCAACTATCTTCCTGGTCACTGCACCATGGGTGAGATTTTTGCAGCAGAGGGTAAACACAGCGACGCTATCAAAGAGTTCAAACGTATTCTCGAATTGGATCCCGTGGAGAACCACGTTCTTCACAAATATGCTTCGAGAATGCTCATTGAAGAGTACAATCGTCTAATCGAAAAAACACCAAACGCTGGTCCCCTCCATTATGAGCTGGCCCTTGCATATAAGGATCTTGGCATTGCATATGGCGACCGCGCCTATTTGCACAAGGCCCAAGATGAGTTTCGCACTGCTTTGCGACTCATCGAATCCAAAGGCCGCAAGGCTCCTAAAGGAAAAGAACAAGTGTTGGCTTTGCATATCGAGCTTGGTGAAACTTACCTCTTGCTAAATAATCTCGAGCTAGCGCTCATGGAAGTAGAATCAGCATTGGTACACGACCCTGATTCTATTGCCGCCCACTGTATCCTGGGTGAGATTTATGTGCATGCTGGTGATAAAGAACTTGCCTGTGGTCAGTTCTCTTACATCAAAAAAGCAGCTATGCAAGGCAAGAAGATTAGATAGTCTTCTAAGGGAAAAACAAAACCCCGCTCTATTGAGCGGGGTTTTTTATTAGCTATAAATTAGCGCCGACGTCGCAAGAATGATGGAATATCGAGATCATCATCCTGGCCCTCAGGAGCTGCAGGTGCAGTTGTACCTGGAGGTGGAGCAGCGGCTTTCATCTGACCGAGCTTGTCTTTGGAGAGTGCAGCCACAGGAGCACGACGCTGCTGGGCAACACTAGGCATGGAGCTCGTTCTTTCACGGTCAAAGCCTGTGGCGATGACTGTTATTTTTACTTCATCCTTCATCTCAGGATTGATAGCAGTACCGAAGATTATTTCAGCATCCTGATCGGCTGCTTCCGAGATGATTTCTGCTGCCTGATTGACCTCGAGAATACCAAGGTCCTGGCCACCAGTGATGTTGATTAACACGCCAGTGGCACCATTGATTGTTGCTTCCAGTAGTGGGCTGGAAATTGCACTCTGAGCAGCAGTTGTAGCTCTGTCGTCGCCTGTTCCGCGACCAATACCCATCAATGCAGAACCGGAAGATTGCATAATTGTCTTAACATCTGCAAAGTCCAAGTTGATCAAACCAGGCACTGTAATGAGGTCGGTAATACCTTGAACACCGTGGCGCAATACGTCATCAGCGAGACGGAAAGCTTCGACCATACTGGTGTTTGCGTCTGCAATCTGCAGTAGTCGGTCATTGGGAATGACGATGAGCGTATCGACTTTTTCCTTCAGCTTTTTGATGCCGTGTTCTGCAACCATACCTCGTCTTCGGCCTTCAAAGGCAAAAGGTTTGGTAACGATTGCCACAGTGAGAGCACCTTGTTCTCTGGCAATTTCTGCTAATACTGGTGCAGCACCTGTACCTGTGCCACCACCCATACCAGCAGTGATGAACACCATATCTGCGCCTTCGACGGACTCAGCGAGCTTGTCTCTATCTTCTTCAGCTGCTTTTTCGCCGATTTCACAGTTTGCTCCTGCGCCCAATCCTTTAGTCAGTTTGTCGCCAATCTGAATTCGGATTTTGGCATCAGAGATTACCAATGCCTGCGCGTCGGTATTACAGGCAATGAATTCGACACCGGGGAGTCCGGCATCAATCATACGGTTGACGGCATTGGAGCCACCGCCGCCGACACCGACGACCTTAATATTGGCTACTTGCTCGACAGCGTCGAATTCAAACATTGAGTCCTCCTGTGTTCTCGGAGCGGTCAAACCGCGCCGTTTCTTCTTAGCCATCTATAACATCAATCTTGTATTAGAACATATCTCCAAAAAGTCCGCGAACTTTATCTAAGATTATTTCAAAGAAAGAACTGCCTTGGAAGAGGCTGCCGCCTTGTTGTGCTTGTGTATCAACACCATAGTGGATGAGTCCTATGCCTGTTGAATAGATTGGATTGGCCACCTTTTCAGCAAGGCCTTTCAGATTGATTGGTTTTCCCAAACGAACTGGCATACGGAAAATCGACTCAGCCAATTCGAGAGTACCTTTCAACTGACTACAGCCTCCTGTCAAGACTACACCAGCTGGTAACAACTCTTCACAACCCGAACGAACGATCTCTTTTTGTAACAAAGTGAGGATCTCTTCCATTCGGGGTTCTATAATTTCGCAGAGTGCCTTCTGTTTAACAGTCCTACTGGCTTCTCCGCCAGTATTGAGAACTTCCATGGTTTTCTCTTCATCAACCATGTCAGCTTTGGCACAACCGAATTTAATCTTCAGCTCTTCAGCTTTTTGTGTCGTAGTACGAAGACCAACGGCAATATCATTGGTCACGTGATTGCCACCAACGGGCAACACAGCAGAGTGAACAACAGAACCAGAGTGGAAGATGGCCAAGTTGGCTGTCCCTCCACCAATGTCTACACAACAAACACCAAGCTCTTTTTCATCCTCATTGAGGACGGCCAAAGCTGAAGCGATGGGCTCCAGGACAACGGAAGCCACATCCATATGAGCACGGTGACAGCTCTTGACGAGGTTTTGAACAGAGGTTATGGCGCCTTGAACAATATGCACATTGGCTTCGAGACGAACGCCTGACATACCTTTGGGATCTTTGATCCCTGTCTGTTCATCAACGGTGTAATAACGGGGAATGATGTGAATGATTTCGCGATTGGGTGGCACGGGAACGGCTTTGGCCGCTTCGATAGCACGAGCAACATCAGGTTCCGTGATTTCGCGTTCTTCGCCACCTACTGCAACGACTCCCTTACTATTAAAGGAAGAGATGTGCGCACCTGCAACGCCAACATAGACATAATCTATGACCACATCAGCCATCTTTTCGGCTTCAGCAACAGCCTGAGCGATGGACTGAGTCGTTGCCTCAATATTAATGACTACACCTTTACGGAGTCCCCGTGAAGGAGCTAGGCCCAAACCAATGATATTGATATCGTGGTTTTCGTCAACTTCCGCGACGATGGTACTAATCTTGGTCGTACCGACGTCGAGACCGACCACGATATTGTTGGAACCCACCGTAAGTACCTCCGCCCCTCAATCTACTGGATGGAATCGCGCCACAATATCATTGAAACGCAAGTCCACATATTGAAATCGCTGGCCACGTTCTGTCTCGAGTGAAAACAAATCCTTGATGTGTGGACCATGTTTTTTGAAGACATCTTCATCAGCCAGGAAAAATTCTATATCACGCCACATAACCACGACCTTTCCCTGCGTTGGGAAAGATATGGAAGTAAAGTCCTTTAAAGGGCTCTGAGCCAGAACGGGCAACCAAGCGACCAACCCCTCCACTATGCGTGGATCCAGCCTAAGCCCTGTACCTCCGCCAGATGGAAGGACATCAGCACCAAGTATCCAAGGCAAACCTTCGCTATCATTGCTAGCTTTGCCCAATATCGCTCCGTGGCCATCCACTTCAAGGGGTTCACCATCAATGTGAATCCTTGCAGCTGCTTTTTTCTCTACAATAGTGATAGCAACTTCATTGGGACCAAGTTGTTCGATATTGACTCTTTCGACACGGGGCAAGAGATGTAAACGTCGCATAACGACGTTCTTATCGAGCTCGAAAACGGGCATTCCCAATTCGAGTCCTGACATCATCACCACTTGCTCCCTAGGTATTACTTTGTTGCCGACAATCGTAAGTTTCTGCAGCTTAAAATACGAGGCCCGGAAAATTATGTAGTGACTCTGATAAGCCGCGTATCCAACCAATGCTGCCAAAGCGGCAAACTGGATGAACTTCCACAGTTTTTTCCGCGAGAATGCCCGTTCAGCCGGTTCCCCTCCAGAAGGATTCTGGAAACCGTTACGCGTCGGGCGCCTTTTTCCCGCCTTGGACACTCGGCCTCCAGGGCGTCTTTCCTCGTTTCTACGTTCCTTATTAAACAAAAGAGCGGCCATTATATCACCCGCTCCATGCCTTGCCAATAAAAACATAAGCTCATACAGCACCGCTCTCGAGGTATTGAAGGACCATTCTCCCGAGTTTGGTAATGGTGCCAGCGCCAAGGGTCAATAAACAGTCTCCATCCCTTAATTGACTGACTATAACTGGGACTACAGAGCGCAGTTCTTCATGCTCGACATAACAGACATAAGAATGACGTTTGGTCAGCTCGTCATAAACGAGCTCAGAGCTAACATTGTCACGTTCCTGCTCACCAGCAGGTCGGTAGATGGGCAGCAAAAAGACCAGGTCAGCATCACCAAAGGCTCGCCCCAGCGATTTGGCCAATAACTCAGTTCGGCTCGAGCGGTGCGGTTGAAATGCCACAACAATTCTAGAATTGGGCATGGCCTTTTTGGCTGCTTTGAGGACAGCCTCTACCTCAGTAGGATGGTGCCCATAATCATCGACTATGGTTACCCCTCGAGCAGTACCTAGCTCTTGGAACCTTCGTTCGACTCCTGCATATGAAAACAAACCAACAGGTAGTTTCTCGGCATCTGCCCCCAAGTGATGGACCAATGCACAACAACCTGCAGCATTGAGCGCATAATGAACTCCAGGAGCATTTATCACCAGCTCATGGACCTTGTCACCGGAAGGTAGAGTGAGAACGAAAGTCGTGGAAAACCCATCGATTTCAACTTCCTCGACTCTGTAGTCAGCCAATGAAGATTGGCCATAGGTCACATATGGCACTGTTACCTTTTCGAGGAGTTTTCGTACCCTCTCATCATCACGACAGAGTACAGCCACTCCGTCATTGCCAACTCCATTGATGAAAGCTAGAAAGTGCTCTTCCAAACTCTCCATCGAACCATAATGTTCGAGATGATCGTCATCTATCGTAGTTACGAGAACGGCTTTGCAGGGAAGATAAAGAAATGAACCATCACTTTCGTCAGCTTCCACTACGACCTGTTGGCCTTCTCCCAGTTGCAAGTTGGACTTTTTGTCCAAGGGGCGACCACCAACGACAACTGTTGGATCCCAGTTTTGGGCTGTGGCCAAAGAGCCCAATATGGCAGTTGAGGAGGTTTTGCCATGTGTCCCTCCGCAACCAATTCCCACTTTTTCGCTCATGAGCCAACCCAAAGCCTCAGCGCGAGTCACACGAGGAATGGTCATTTTTTTTGCCTGCGCAACCTCTGGATTGTCATCACCAATTGCAGTGGAGCAAACAATGACTTCAGCACCATCCACTTGCTCGGCGGCATGACCTATGTGGACGATGGCTCCCTTCTCGCGAAGTAATTTTGTCGTTTCCGAGTCTTCGAGATCAGATCCAGAGACTTTGAGTCCACGAGCAAGGCACATCTCGGCAATAGGACACATACCAGCGCCGCCAATGCCAATAAAATGCAAATGTGCACTTTTTTTCAGCAAAGGAAGCACTTCTGCCATCCTTTTGTTTACCTTCTCGCTAATCACAAACAACCTCTAACGCTCTGTCCGACCCCAACCAGTTGTAACTCGACGATATTTCTCTTTTTCGCCCACCCAGGAGATATTGAGCAATACTCCGGCAGCACTCATGAACAAAAGCAATGAGGTGCCACCGTAACTGATAAAAGGCAATGCAACTCCTGTTGTGGGCATACATCCAACAACGACTGCTACATTGAGCCAAGATTGGAAACCAATTGCACAAGTCAATCCGAAACCGAGCAAAAGACCGAACAAGTCCGGAGCTGCCAAAGAAGCTCTAACGCCTCTCCAGACTAGAATGCCGAATAAACCAACGATGATAATGGCACCAATGAATCCCATCTCTTCACCAATGACGGCAAAGATGAAATCAGTAAACTCATCAGGAAGATATTCAAATTTCTGCCGACTCTGCCCCAAGCCCACGCCTGCCACACCACCAGAACCCAGAGCAAGGAAAGACTGAATGACGTGATAACCAGCGCCATATCTGTCTGCCCATGGATTGATGAAAGCAAGCATTCGTTTCATTCGCATGGGATCGTTGAGCACGATGAGTCCCACTGAGGCCAACCCTACGCCAACGAGGGCAGCAATTGATTTGAGATCCTCATGGGCTACGGCAATGACAACCATACTCACTACCGAAAGGATGATAGCCGAGCTCAAATCAGGTTGTTTGAGAACGAGTAAAAAGATGGCTCCCAAAACAACCAAGTTGGGCAGGACATATTCTCTAAAACTCTCTCTGTGGCGATGGTTGACAGAGAGGCTGTGGGCCAGAAACAAAATCATGGCAAACTCGGCCACAGCCGATGGCGTAACACGGACGGGGCCCAGCTGTATCCAGCGGGTTGCACCTCGTACTGTCACCCCAATTCCTGGAACGAAAACGAGTAGAAGCAAAAGAAATGCAACAATCAGGGCAGGCATGGCCAGTGCTTCCAACCGTCGATAATCGAGCATAGTAAAAAAGAGCATGCCAAAGGCACCCAAAACGGCAAAAATGACCTGCCGTTTAAAGAAATGGAACTTGTCTCCGTAATCCTCCAAAGAGGTGACCGAGCTGGCGGAAAAGACCATGACCAAACCAATTGCAACCAGAGCAACGACTGCAAAGAGGAATAGTTGATCAAGACCACCAGGAACTAACTTCATAGCTGTTCCTCTCGTCTTTCGACCACCCACTCTTTGAATGCTCTACCACGCTCTTCGAAGTTTTTGAACATATCAAAACTCGAACAAGCTGGAGAAAAGAGAACCGTTGGTTCAGAGCCTCCAGAGGGCATAGTAATCCGCGAAGCTTCCATGAGTGCCAGCTCGAGAGCTTCGGAAAAACTCTCAGCTTGTCGTAATGGAACCTTCCCTTTTAGATCGTCAGCCACGATTTGACGTGCTTCACCCAAGGCAATGACAGCTTTGACTTTCATGCCAAAGGAGGGCAACAACTCAGCGTAACTTGTTCCTTTGTGACGTCCCCCAAGAATGAGCACGAGAGGACCTTGGCACATCCGCAGTGCATATTGCGTCGCATCAATATTTGTCGCTTTGGAATCATTGATAAATCGAACATGGCCAACTTTGCCTGCCTCTTCGAGGCGATGCTCCAGAGGTTTGAAAGTATCCAAAGCTGATATGACAGTGTCCAACTCAAAATTGAGGGCTTGAGCTACTCCCAGAGTTGCATGGAGAGCACAACTAACGAGACGCCACTGGTAGGGCAAATCTCTAGTAAGGCTGTCCAAATCACCTGAGAGAGTATCAGCAGAAAGGCGGCCCGTACGTGTGTCGAGACTGACTGTCGCACCAGAACGCAGAGGTCCAAGTGTAAGCTCTTTGGCTTTTGAAGCTTTTACAGCCTCAGTCAATGGACCTGCATTGATTGGATAGACGACAAAATGCTCAGCAGGTAGGCGATGAGCTATCTCAGCTTTCGCTTGCACATAAGCCGCTTCGCTTCCATGCCAACTCAGGTGGTCAGGAGCATAATTCGTATAAACCATGACTTTGGGCAAAAGAGTTGGGGAAAGGGCAAGCTGATAACTCGAGGCCTCAACGACATACCAATCTGGCGCTGCAGTCGCTTGAGCTACGACTTGTGAAAAGGGCACACCAATGTTGCCACACAATATCGACCGTTTGTCAGCAGCCGCAAAAAGCTCATTCAGCAAGGTAGCTGTGCTTGATTTGCCATTGGTGCCAGTGACGACAACACAGGGGGCACCGCAAAAACGCCAGGCCAACTCAATCTCTGAAATGGTTTCTATATCGCTGTCCGCTAAAGCCTTGACTCCATCATTGCTGGGAGGAATGCCAGGGCTCATAACAGCTAAGGAGATATCCTTGTTTTTTGCAGCAGCTGGTCCCTCAGCCAATAACTGACAGCCTGTAGGGGGAGTGAAAGAGTTACGTGTCTCTTCATTGTCGTCCCAGTACCAAACCTGAAAACCCTTTTTCAGCAATAAATCTATTGCCGCTTTGCCACTTCGACTGAGACCGAACACGAGAACGGCTCTAGAGTCCATCCTCAACCCCTCGCCACTAAAGGTCGATGAAAAAACTAGAGAGCTAACTTTTGAGAACACCATGTACCCAAAAAGCTCTGTTATTAAATAAGTAGTAGGGAATTTATACAAGATTCGCCTTAAAAGGTCAATTTCTGTTCGATCTGGGGAGTAAGGAGGGATTATGGCTGCCAAAAACGCAGTGAACGTACTACAGGAAATACCCAAACTCCGGCGTACCAAAGACAAACTTGCCTATGACCTCAATGGATTAGCGCTGTCTTATCTGCAAAACAAGACAGATTCAATGAGCAACCGCCTTCAAGCTATTGAAGAAATGCTCTCTGCCATTTATCTCCGCCTTGACGAAATGTCTCCCAAGGACATAGAACCAGAAGCAATCGTTGATGAGACTCCTCTTCCCCGACGAAGACGGCCACTAGTCGACAGTCTCGATGGAACTTTCGTCCCATCACAAGAAGCTCTTTCCATCGCCGACAATGGTTCTCCAAAAGGAAAATACGAGAATCTTCCTTGGTGGCAGAAAATCTACATCCGCCTTTTTTACCCCGAGCAGATGCGTCAACACCCACCTTATGAGGAAGAGTCCTCCTCCTGACGCTCAGCTTCTTCTGCTTTTAATCGATGACAAAGAGCTGACTTGGTGAAAACGAGTTGCGGCGCAATGGCAGCCAAACCAAAAGTGGAAAAGACCAAAATCTCTTTTAGCTCATTGAGAGAGCGCAAGTAACCTCTTTTAGCGACTGTCAGAGTAATGAAAAAGGCAGCAAGCAAAACTACAGTGCCCATTGCTCGCTTTAGAGTATTGCCATGACGCTGATAAATTCTGCTAGCTAAATTTGAGCAGCCAATTATGGCAAACATTAGGAAGGTGATTGCTCCCACAGCAAGTCCCGTATGGTACCCAAGTACGCTTCGTATATCTTCACGAAACCAGAAAGCTGCAGAAGACAAACTAAGGTTGATGGCAGCCAATTTAAAGCCGTGCTCTCGTTCATAAGGCTCCAACAAACTGCATATTAATCCAGAAACTGGTCCCACCGAAAAAATGGCCCAGGCGTGACCATCAAAAATTACTCGTGTGAAAAGTCGCTCCAAAAAATAGGCTCCTCCTGACCAACCTTTTTCCACGAAGGTCAGAAGAGCTGCGAGTAAAACCACAAAGAGGGGACCAATAGCTCCCAACACCGCTGCCGTTCCATGAACTTGCCCCCAGCGAGGCAGACTGCGAGCCAATCTCTCTACATATGGCCAAGGAGAAAAGGCAGGGCGACTCTCTTCGTCGATTGCAACAACAGCTCCGCCTTCAGGCAGAACATACTGCTCATTTGTGTTGGAGCCACAACCATAAATGCCACAACCTTCGTTGTATTCCCAACACTCTGGATGAAATGGCACCTTACATTTTGAACAGCTGACAGCAACATTCACAGCCAATTCGCATCCACAAATTCGACAAACCAGTTTCTTCTCGTCAGTCATCTGTTTCCACCTCAGCTTCTTCTGCTTTCAAGCGATGGAAAAGTGCGGACTTGGAGAAACTCAGTTGAGGAGAAGTTACTGCAAAACCGAAAGTGGACAAAATAAATATCGCCTCGAGATCACGACCTGAAGGATGACCTTGCTTTAAAAAGCTAATGGTCATAAAGAAAACTGCTAACAAAAACACCGTAACAACAGACCTCGTCTTTGTCCACTCACGTGGAAGCAAACGCCCTGCTGCAGAAGAGCTGGCCACTATTGCCAAGAACAAAACGGAGATACCAAGAAACAGACTGGCCCAAGCATATCCAAAAACATACTTAAAAATGTTTCTGCCAAATACTAAGGCAGCAGCCAAGCCATACCCAACTCCAGCTACAGTTGCACCATGATTTTCCTCGTAAGGGCTGAATAAACTACAAAACAATCCTGAAAAAGGTCCAACCATAAAGATAGCCCAAGCCTCAGGCTCCCAAAAGATTGTTTTAAAGACTTTAGCCAAAAATCCGAGGCCTGCCGCTAAACCACTATCCGCAACAGTCAAACCCCAAATGGATAGAACAACCATAATGGGACCGGCACAGCCAAGCAATGCAGCCGTTCCATGGACTCTGCCCCAACGAGGCAAGCTTCGCGCAAGTCTCTCTACATAGGGCCAAACAGAAAAGGGAGGTTTGCTCTCTTCATCAATGGAAACAACGGCTCCGCCTTGGGGTAGGACATACTGCTCGTTCGTCTTGGCACCACAGCCGTAGATGCCGCAGCCTTCGTTATAATCCCAACATTCAGGATGGAATGGGACTTTGCATTTGGAGCAGCTTACTGCCCGGTCAGGCGCCAGCTCACAACCACAAATGCGACAGTATAATCCTCTTTCGCTCATTGAGTTACATTCTTCAAAGGTTTGCCCAATGTGGACTAGACTCGCCATAAGAAATGGATTGGCGTTTTAGATTTATAGTTACTTCCCAACGGGAACAAAAGGCAGAAGCAAAATAGACTATGGGCAATCCGCTCAGTAATCCTAGCAAGCCTCCACCGATGGCCCACCAGAAATTGTAGGAGTACCATCCAGCTGCAAAACAAAAAAAAGGCCACAAAAGACCACCGTAAATGAATGGCGTGGCAAGGGTAGATTTGAACCAACTACCCTCTTCGATATAATACAGCCATTTCTGTTCACACATTGTTTTTCCCAATTGCTTTAGGTTAAGTCTATCACGCTAAGCTTAATTTAAATTGAACCCCTGTTCTGTGCACCCGTCTCTACATTGACCAACTTGAAAAGGACATCAAATGACGGATAAAAATCCCAAGGCCCCGAAAAAGGATGTTCTCATCGACACAGTGACTCTAGTCTTTTTAGTCGTTGTTGGCTTTATAATGTCTGCCATCACAATACCTGGTTTCAGTAGAGCAAGAATGAGAGCGAACGAACGAGCCTGTTACGCAAACCAGAAAAAAATTGCTGCTGCTATTGAGATGAACTCCCTCGACAAAGGACCACCAGTTGTGGCCCTTGATGAAGAAACTGTTGCTTGGTTTCAGAAAAAAGGATACATCCAAAGGATACCTAATGATCCTGGCCAAGGAAGAAATAGCTCTAGCAACTATATTCTTTGTAACAATGAGATAGTCTGCCTCGTCCACGGTTCGATTATGGGCATAAAAGGAAATAACCCACTTACTCCTCACGAGGAACTCGTTCTACGAGCAGAAAAGGACGAACAAGTATTAGCCCGAGCAGCCAAAACACGAATACGCACATATTGGAGCAATTACTACATCAATCCCTTTTTCGACATCATGTTGATTTCATTCTTTTGGCTAATTTTCCGTTTACTGTCATCTGGGGTAAATGCTGCCAAATCACGCTATGAATACATAAGGTATGGAACGCCTTATGAGTAGAGAATATGGGGACTAACTTGAGTTAGACTGAAATGCAATGGGCAATGAGCGACCAATAGTATTCATCCAACTTCCAGTACCTTTTGCTTCAATACTCGAAGTGACGGGCAATATCCCCCTTGGCGGTGCTTCTCTCATTTTGCACGCAATTGCAGAGGGCTACGTAGAAAAACCGCTCTTTTTGGTTCCACAGTCGATTGCCTCTCGATATGGTGATGGTGCACTCATCGACTATCTAACAAAGCTGAAACCGAGTGTGCTCTCTTTCACTGCCACTGTATGGAACGTAGAGAGAGCCCTTCACATTGCAAGAGAAGTCCGCCGTCTCGTGCCAGACCTGCAAGTTGTTTTTGGTGGACCGGAAGTAGGAGAGGGTTCTGTTCTTTATGACAATTCTGATGCCTTTGACATAGCCATAGAAGGTGAAGGTGAGATTGCTTTCACCGATTTTCTGCGCAGTGCCAAATTTTCCCCCTCACTGCTTCCAAAGTTGGACACAATTCATTGTCCTTATATCTCAGGCCTCGTTGAACTAGAGGCCGATTCTGTCTTGTTCACTGAATGGGGCAGAGGATGCCGTTATCGCTGCTCATTTTGCCACTATCATCAAGGGCGACCAGGTGGACAAATAGTGAAAGCCCGTGAGCAAATTTCAGAGTTGTTAGCCTGGGCCAGAAAAAAGGAAGTTCAAGAGATATATCTCTTGGATCCTAGTTTTGAACAAAGACGAGATTTCCAAGAGTTCCTCACTTTTTTGGCTCGGAACAATAAAGAACCAACCATCCCCTTGATGGTTGAGCTGCGAGCCGAAGCAATAAACGAGGAACTTGCTGCTTTGCTTTTCTCTGCAGGTGTCCGTCGAGTTGAGACCGGATTGCAAACCCTCACCAAGGAAGCTCTGAAGAAGACTAGAAGAAGTGCCAACATAAAGAAGTTCATCAAAGGTGTAGAGGCTTTAAACAGAATAGGAATAGACGTCAAAACTGACATAATGATTGGACTGCCAGGTGATAATGAAGAGGGATTTCTGCATACCTTGGAGTTTCTGAAAAAGAACGAACTTCATGAAAAAATCCAACTATTTCGCACTCAAGTTTTGCCAGGAACTGAACTTCGTCAAAAGGCAGAACAGCTTGGCGTAAGTTATTCCCCCCTTCCTCCATATCACGTACTGGAAACGAGAACTTGGCCAAGGGTTTCACTCGAGAGTGCAATGTCGCTAGCTGAAGAAGTTCTCCAAACTAGTTTTGGCTTGGAAGAAGAACCCATCCTTCAGTCCATTGATTGGACTCAAAACAAACACCTCGAAGAAAGACATGAACACAATGAAGTTTGTTGGCTCCATGCTTTTGACATCACTTCACCTGATGGATTACGCAAGATAAGGGAAACAACTTTTCGCTCCTCGGCTTCTGCCTGCACATTGCTGTTACGCGTAGACAATGGAGAAAGAGTAAGAAATGATGCAGTTAAAGCAGTGAAGCGGCTAATTAAAACAAACCCCTTTAGTACTTTGTTTATCATTCTTCAATGTGCAGCCAATGCACCGCTAGACATCTTCGATGATTTAGATGCACTTCTCGATGAACACATTTACTCACACTATACGAACGAGTTCTTTCGCCAAACAGCTTCGAGCATTCGACCGCAAAGAAGATTGTGCGCTTTCCTTTCTGAGGCTG
Source organism: uncultured bacterium (assembly GCA_964643655.1). Taxonomy (GTDB): domain Bacteria; phylum Muiribacteriota; class UBA6191; order CAZXTJ01; family CAZXTJ01; genus CAZXTJ01. Next base: position 3,049 of record CAZXTJ010000091.1, on the reverse strand, counting down.
ATTATGCTTCGGCCAATGAAGATTGGCTCAATGCTTTGCGAGACATTGCAGACATCATTTGGCAGCATGATTGTTCGTCTATTGAAGAAGCAGTATTTGTAGCAAAAACGATAGATAACGATGATTACAGATATCTGAACACCTCGTTTATCCCTAGGGACTTACACCCATATCTTCACCGTCAACTAGTGGAACATTGCTCGCGACCAGAGCAATTATTGTTACCTGGTTTGAAGGAACATTGGGCATTCCGTCGCGAGTTGGCGAAAAAAAATGACTTTGATTGGTAAATGACCGTAACTTTTCATTTCCTTCCCCGTTTCTTTTGGTGTGCGAAAACATTACATCGGAAGGGGTAGAGGAAAATGGAAAGAACTGTAATCGTAATTGGTGTTGTCATTTTGTTGTCCTTATTCTGTGGAAACAATGCCCAAGCAGCCAAGTTCAATGATGTGCCATCCCACCACTGGGCCAAAGAGGCTGTTGGCCAATCTGTCGAAGCAGGTATTCTGCAAGGTTATGATGGTAAATTCCACGGCAACAAAACTCTCAATCGTTATGAAATAGCTGTCATTGTTGCCCGCTTGCTCGACAAGTTCGAAGAGGCAAGCATGACTGAAGTTGATACCAAGGAAGAAGAAGAACGCCTAGCGGCCATAACTGACGTCCTCAAAAAACTCCGCCAAGAGCTGACCCACCTCAATGAGCGGACTGACGCCATAGAAGCAGACCTAGTAGCATACGCAGACTGTCAGTAATCGCCGTATTGCAGAAGGGGGCAGGCAATCCTGCCCCCTCCTGTCCCTCCCTAAAAGCGTGGTAAGCTGACCATGAGACTTCAAGAAAATTGTCAGGGGGTCAGCATGCGTAATATTCGAATGGTCTTTGGGGCGTTCTGTTTGCTCATCTTTTGTTCTTCGACTGTTGCCCTAGAATCATGGTTCTTTGGTGAAATCAAAATTGAAGATGCAAAAGAAGGAACACTTGGTTTTCGAAGCGAAAAACCAGGTGTTTTTTACAAAGCACCAACTGTAAACACAGACATAAATCTAATAGCTGATGGGGCCATTCTCAGGGCAAAAATCAAGCAACGATTTCACAATCCGTCAGATAAGTGGTTTGAAGCCGTCTACATATTTCCCTTGCCTGAAAAAGCAGCTGTAGACAAGTTAAGGATGATTGTTGGCAAAAGGATAATCGAGGGACAGATAAAAGAAAGCAAAGAAGCCAAAAAGATATACGAGAAGGCCAAAAAAGAAGGCAAAAAGGCAGCGCTTGCTGAGGAGAGACGAGACAACATTTTCACAATGTCCCTAGCGAACATAGGTCCCAAAGAATACGTGGACATTGAAATGGAGTTTCAACAACCACTTGAATGGTCGCACAATGGTTATTCGTTGAGATTCCCCTTGGTCGTTGCCCCTCGCTATTCACCACCAGCAAAAGGTGAAAAACCAATGTCACCAAAATTGCTCACTCCACCATCAGTTAAGGAGTGGGAGAAGGGTCCAACAGTCACAATTACAGCCAAAGTAGACGCTGGTTTCCCCATTGGCACACTCCAATCACCTTCTCACCAAGTCAAAATAGAAAAAAAGACAGACCAAAGACATATCGTCACTTTCAAAAAAGGTGTTGTCCCAGCAAACAAAGACTTTGTTTTGCAGTGGACCCCTCGCCGTAAAGATTCTCCTCAGTCTGCTTTATTCACAGAAAGCGACCAGGATGGATCGGTCTATACATTGGTCATGTTGTTACCCCCAAAGGTGGAGCTCACAAGAGCTGCACGCATTGCTCGTGAAACAATTCTCGTCATAGACACATCAGGATCTATGGGTGGAGAGTCTATTCAGCAGGCAAGAAGATCGCTTTTATGGGCTTTGGACAGATTGCACCCTGAAGACAGCTTTAACGTCATTCAGTTTAATAGCGTCGTTAAATCCCTCTACAAGTCAGCAAAAGATGCAAAGAAAGAAAATCTAGATGAAGCACGTTCTTACGTACGTAAACTGACAGCTGGTGGTGGCACAGAAATGCTCGCTGCCTTGAAAGTGGCTCTCAATAAAGCCAGCACAACTGGCAAAGTACGCCAAGTAGTATTCATTACGGACGGCCAAGTAACAAATGAGAGTCGACTCTTTTCTTTCATCAGAAAGAATCTCAAAGAGAGTCGTTTATTCACAGTTGGTATTGGCTCTGCACCGAACACCCATTTCATGAAAAAAGCAGCCAACTTCGGCCGAGGAACCTTTACCTTTATAGGTAAACTCAAAGAGGTTGAAAAGAAAATGGGTGCTCTCTTTGCCAAGATAGAGAGTCCCATTTTGGCTGACGTAAAAATAAACTGGAATAGTGATAGTTCAGATAGTTGGCCAGAAACAATTCCCGACCTCTATGCAGGCGAACCTTTGGTCGTATCTGCAAAAGTGAAAAACCCCAAAGGTGCCATAGTCATTCAAGGTCGAGGCGGACAACAATCTTTCAAGTGGTCTTTGCCCTACCCAAATGAACACGACCATCAAGGCATAGGCAAACTCTGGGCTCGTCACAAGATCTCTGGCTTGATCGACTCAATTCAAGACGGAGCAAAGAAAACTGAGGTTCGCAAAGAGGTAGTAGATCTTGCATTGTCCCATCAACTCGTGTCTCCTTATACGAGTTTGGTTGCCGTGGACATCACTCCATCACGAAGTGCCAATGAAAAATTGACAACAGCAGCTGTCCCTCTGCACCAACCGGCAGGATACGCACCGCCACCACCACCGCCTGCCAAAGTTTCTTACAACTATTCAGGTGGTTCGGGCGTTCCTGAACCAGAAACTTGGATATTAATCATCATCACCTGTTTTGTTATTGGAATGTCGGCCTGGAAGAATAGGCGCCGCTTGTTAGAGGCATGAGCAAAACGTCCTTTTTGTTGACTCTTCAACTTTTCTCTTTCTGGCCCATATGGCGCTGGCTTCTTTCGCGTACAAAAGATGCTAGGGACTCTCCTCTGCAGTGGGGACTCTCTCTTGCCATCGCCCTCGTTTTCCTTCTCTTCTGGGGT
>CAZXTJ010000090.1:0-17690 GCA_964643655.1 uncultured bacterium | reverse complement strand
CTCCAACTGCTCCATCGAGCTCTTTGAAGCCATCATCGTCCAAGCAGCCAAGCTAAAGATCAAACGGGTCATCACATCGGCATGTGATTTGGACACCTATAAACGTGCAGCCAAGAGAATTGGCTCAGTGGGCCTGAAAGCCGTCGGCCCCAATGAAAAAGAAGCCATTGAGCTAGTGAAAGCGATGGCTGCTGTCTGTCACAATAGTGAGCTACTCTTTTCTGTATGCTGTTCACCCAAAATCGACTTTGATGATTTTGGCTGTGTAGATGGGAAACTCTATAACAAAACCAGTGAAGGAGCTCGCTGCAGCGAAGTATTACACAATAAAGTGGGCTCTCAGCGTCCTCGCTGTTTGTGCACTCATTCAAGGGATATAGGGTATTCCAAGGGATTCACTCATTGTTTTTCTCAAGGAGCAGGCTGTGTCTATTGTTACAGCCAAGGAGGCACAATGGGAGCCATGGAGAAGGCTGTTCTCAGTGAATTGGAGCGACTACGCAATAGCGATAGATGGTGGGAAAATGCTCCCTATGACTATCTTGTCGAACGTTGAGCCTTGATTTTTTTACGTATGTGTTTAGCCCGTTTTTCCAACATCTCGGCTCTTGGTCTTTTTCTGCCTTCAGCAACACCAAACCAGGACTCTTTGGCTGGAATTTTTCTCAACACGTCGGCATATCTTTCCAGAATTTCTGCCAAAGTGGGTAACGAATGAATATCTGTCTCATAGAGGGAATTCACACATCGGTCATATGCTTTTGCAGCCTCTTGCCATTTTCTCTGTTTCTCATAGAGCATGCCGAGAGCACGAAGAGCGCCAACACAACTACCTGAGTCTTTGCCGTCCCTTTTTTCAGCGATGTGCAGAGAACGTTTGAATGATCTTTCTGCTGCACCAGCTTTGTCTGACATCGTCTGACTCCAGCCCAGAGACAGAAGAGCGCGACCACTATGTTCTGAAAAGGGACCACATTCTCTGTCTATCTTGGAAACACACTCTTCGAGCAGAGCAGCGGCACCTTCGTAATCACCCTGAAAATGAAGTCTAGTGGCCTGAATTTGTTGATTGCGAGTCGTACGCGACGGAAGCGCCTGAGCCAAACATAAAGAGATTGCAATATGTAAACAAACCACTACGCAAGTTAGTCTTTTCATTGTCGTCGACCCCCTTGTCCTTGATCCTACTCATGATCAAGTATAGTCTAACACCAGAATAGACCGCTTTTTAACGAGTTGTGCTTGGTGGGGAGTGGCATGCGTAGCTCTATAGGTATAGTTTTCATTCTTCTTCTGGCCTCTCTCTTTGTTGGCTGTAACAATGAAGAGAAAGATGGCAATATCAAGATCCATTCATTTTCGGGAGCAGAACTCACTGTTGCAGGTTTTGGCGGAAGTACTCAGCGCCAAATGCAAATGTTGGCCGCCCAGACATTCGAAACGCTCACAGGCGCACAGGTGAAGTTCATCAAAGGCACTTCACGAATACACTTGGGGGCTATCAAAAAAGCCAAAGGCCAGAAACCTCCCTTCGATGTAGTTTTACTCGATGGCATCATTCAGCAAATCGCTTCCAGGGAAGGCCTTCTTCAAGCCTCTACTGTTGACGACATTCCACTCATCGAAAACCTGCTTCCACAGGCACAACCACGAGTGGCAGGCGGTCCAGCCTTTCAATTCTATTCAGTGGGTATCGTTTATGATCCGGCAGCTTTGGACGAAGCTGACGTGCCAGATCCTTCTAGTTGGAGTGATTTCTGGCGGCCCGAGTTACGTGGTCACGTAGCAGTCCCTTCCATCTATCACACATCGGGAATGGACTTTGTACAAGCGGCGGCCCGTAAAGCCGGCGCTTCTCCAGAGACGCTGGAGGGCCTGAAAAAAGGCATCGATGCCATTGTGGAGCTCAAGCCTGCGATGGTCTATCGCTCTGTGCGAAAACTTCGTGATGCTTTCCAAGAAGAGAAAATCTGGATAGCCCCCATTTACAACAGTCGTGCCTATAGTTGGATTGGCCAAAATATGCGCGTGACCTACACCTTCCCACGGGAAAAAGGTTTTGGTCACCTAACGACAATTAATGTTGTCAAAGGCACTAAAAACAGACGACTCGCTGAAATGTTCATCAATCTTGTACTCACACAAGGTTACCAATACGCTCAGTCAATCGAGACGCCTTATGGTCCCGTACATCGTAACGTCATAGAACCTTTGGCTCATTTTCCCAATGTGGTCAAACGGTTCCCTTTGGGTGAAGAAGGACTATCTAGGCTCTATGTACCCAATTGGGAAAGAATCAATAGCCTACGTGCTGATGTAGAGAAATACTGGTTCGAGAAATTCCCAGATGAGGAATAATCATTGGGAAAGGGGAGGCAGCAACCAATGTCGAAAAAAAAGTACGAATACCTCGAAGTTGAAGAGAGTTCGATAGCTACCATTACTATCAACAGACCTGACAAACTCAATGCCCTCAATTCAGGAGTCATACACGAGTTGCACGAAGTTCTCAATCATCTCGAAAAGTCAAGAGACGCACGCTGTGTCATTATCACCGGTGCTGGCGAAAAGGCCTTTATTGCTGGTGCTGACATTGGCGAGATAAAAGACATGTCCCCATGGGACGCAGTCAAGTTTGTTGAAGATGGTCAACACTTGATGAATCGCTTGGAAGGCTCGCGCCTTCCCGTAATTGCAGCCATCAACGGTTTTGCCCTTGGTGGAGGCTGTGAATTGGCTATGGCCGCTGATATCCGCCTTGCCTCCAAAGGCGCTCAATTTGGTATGCCCGAAGTAAAACTAGGGCTCATTCCTGGCTTTGGTGGCACTCAACGCCTTCCCCGACTCGTTGGCAAAGGCAAAGCACTCGAGCTCATTCTCAGTGCTGAAATCATCGACGCCACAGAAGCACAGAGAATTGGTTTGGTAGACGAAGTCTTCGAACCAGACAAACTGATGGAAAGAGCCACACATATGGCTGAAACCATCGCCAAGAGATCTCCGGCAGCTGTGGCTCTAGCTAAACGTTCATTGATGCGTTCCTACGAGAGCTCACTGAAAGAAGGTTGCTCCTTCGAAGCCGTGCAGTTTGGTGTAGCCAACTCCACCAAAGACAAAGCAGAAGGCGTAGCTGCATTCTTAGAGAAACGTGATCCCGTCTTTACGGGTGAATAGGCTCTGCCTCTTTCTCTTTCTGCCCTCTCAAGAGGGGAATACCAAGTATAGAGATGAGGGCCAAAGCGCCTGCGGCAGCTTGCGGTAAGGCATAACCATATTGGGCACCTATTGGTGCTGCTATGAACGAGCTGAGTGCTGAAGAACACATGGCCGTGAACCAAACGAGACCTGCGCAGCCGCCTGCTCGTTCTTCACTGAAGAGCCTATTTATACCATCCAACATAAAGAGGAGGTATGCACCATCACCTGCCTCGTGAATGAGCCTCCAGACAAAGGCCATCTTCACTGAAGATGAAGTGACCATTCCAATGGCACCTGCTCCTGAGAGGAAAAAGGCGGCAAAGAGAACTGTCAATGGACCTACGCTCTTCTGCCCCAAACGGCCAAAAATTAACGTCGAGCACCCCAACATCAAAATGGGGGGTCCCATGAAAAATCCTAGATGGTGCTCTTGCAACTTAAGATTGTGTACCAAAAAAGGTGTATAGCAGGTAGTTTCAGTTCCCCAGTGAAAGGCAAAAAGAAAGATCATTGTGGCAAAGAGAAAAACTTGTTTGTTTTTGAAGAGCTTGAAATAGCCACTGATGCTCATCGTTTGAGCCTTGGCGGGCCGCAAAGTCATCAATAAAGGAACAAAACAGAGAGCAATAAAGGCACCAACATGAAGTGCCGTCTGCAATCCCATAGTCTTGACCAAAAGAGGCCCAGTCAGAAATGCAGCAGCTATGCCAAAGGAAGAAGAAGCACCAAATTTACTGATGTGAACACTCTTGTCACGCCCTTTACCTACTCCTTTGAAAAAATAGGCGTTTGTGCCAATAGTAAAAGCCTGATTGGCGATTCCACTCAGCGCAAAGAGCACCAAGAAGCCAAGATAAGCAGTTGTATTGGCTACACCAACAAGAAAACAGGCAATGAGGATCAATCCCATGGAAGCAACGTAACGTGCGTCTACCCGATCACTGAGCACACCAAGCCAGAAGGTGGCCAAAATGGCAAAAAGAGGAACGATGGAGAAGATGTCCCCCCGTTGACTACCCGTCAAACCTAACTCTTCGAACAAGAGTGGAAATTTGTGATAAAGCAAAAAAGTGACAAAGGTACGGCCAAAATTCAGCGTATACAGTCGCTGCAGCTCTGAATCAGCTAAACGCACTCTAGTCGTAGAAGACACCCCCGCCTCTGCAGACGGGGGTGCCGATGTGTCTTTTATATCGTCGTGCTTATTGGCCAACTGTCACTGAGAGGCGGTCAGAGCCAGAACCTTTGGGGAAGGTTCCTTTGATACCGCGCTCGAGGTCTGCGCTAAACCAATAATTGATTTTTGCGCCATCTTCGAGATCGAGGTCAGCTTGGTAAACACCAGGTTTGTCACCAGGAACACAGTCGACCTTCTGCACTTCTCCACCTTGGTAATTCCAGTGCATTTCAACCTTCTGAGGAAGATCGCTAGAGTCAACTTTTACAGTGAAAGTGTTTGTGCCTGCTGCTGTTTCAGGAGTCTCATGGTTGAGTTCGATTGGATCAGCCATGAAGAGCTTGGTGATACAGTGAATAGCACCATTGGCGCTGATGATGTTGTTACAATCGAAACCTTTGACGTCGTAACCGGGCAATACTTTGCGGTATACGTTGAGTGCTTCTTCTTCTGTGGGGTGACCGTAAACAGGCACGAGCACCTTATTGTTACAGATCAGAGAGTTTGTGTAAGTGTATGTCGTTCCCCATTTGCGTGGAGGCATTGGAATACGGAACACTTTGAAGGGTTCACCCTTGCCGTTTGTTTCGCTTGCAAGACGTGCTGCAGCCTCATCGAGGATTTCAGCATTTCCAGGAGCACCATCACTGGGATTTGCATAACGACCAACGATGAAAGTCGTGTCGTTGAGCAGCTTACAGAACATATCAACGTGACCAGTTCCGTCTTGGTGCATGTCGCGAAGGATGATGACTTTTTTACAGCCAAAATAATCCTTCATGAATTTTTCCATCTCTTCAACTGACATATTGGGATCGCCACCTTGGGAGGGGTCGAATGTTACGTCAGTCATAATGGCAACACCGTGACCATCAAGGATGAGGTTTCCACCAGGCAAGATGAGGTCGAGTACGTGAGAAGGAATGTTGTATTTTCGGCCCAAAGCGGAAGGGAACTCATCATCGTGAGGACGAGGGCGGTTGTAATCTAGATCGATGATTTCACGTTCACCATCGTTGGTGTATGTCCACCACGGGCCGTAATCGCGCATCCATACAGAGTTGAGATACTTGACAACAAATTCGAGGTTTTCTTCTTTGGCACCAGCCTGTAGAAGGCGTTTTTTCGCATAATCAATGTCTGACTCACGGTCAACGACAACGTATGCTGTGGAAGATTCAGAAACGAATGAAATCAGCTGTGTCAGCAGGCTTGTGTAACCCTGCCAGCCGAAACAACAACCATCGGCTTTTTCGTATTCAGCTGGAGCCATACGAGTTTTGTTGTCGCGAATGCGAGTGGCATCACCATATTTGGTTGCCAAATAGTCATTGAAATTGTTTTCGATGTATTCGCGCTCTTCTGCTGTCAGACCATGTCCCAAAGGTTTGGCAACCTTCTGAGCCAGACTTCGAGTGAATAGCCGACCTGGATTGGCAGGATCAAATCCCAACTGAGCAAAGGAGAGAGTTGGAACTAGGAGGGAAACAGCAAGACACACACCGATAGCCACCTTCATGAAAACCTCTTCTCTTCTACCTACTCGCCTACCCTGTAAGTGGCGGTGGACCTTGTCAGGATCCGCTTCTTTTATACTCTTATAGTTGTACAGGGATAAAAGGATTACTTAGAAGTACAAAATTGTCAATCCCCTAAATTACATGAATCCCTTTTTCCTTCTGAAAAGCGCTACTAAGGCACATCGCTATCGCGAAAACCGCTACATTAAGGTTTCATGCGCCACCAGCATGATCCAATCAAAAAACAGATTTCCTTTATTAAAGCGGGTTTCAGCCTTCAACACCCACATGGAAATTATTTTGCTTATAGTTTTGACACTGCCGCAAGAAAGGGAACCGAGATGCCTTGGTGCATACTAAGACTAAAAAGAATGATGTCTTTGATGGGATGTGCCCTACTTTACATCCTTATCCTCGCTTCACCTGCACAGAGCTCATTTCCTGGAATGTATCCAGTGATAGGTAGTGCGGGCGCATCACAGGCAGCACTATCTGGTCTGGGCCGAATGCTCCCTCTATTCATGCTCGGTATAACGAGCGTGATTCTCTCAGAGGGCCCTCGAGCACGATTCTCCTAATTAGCGCTTCTTGCCCTTAACGGGCTTTTTCGAAGAAGACTTCTTCGTCTTCTTCACCGTTGCCTTCCTGGTCGTCGCTTTCTTTGTCTTAGCGGTCGTCTTCACGGCCGCTGATTTTTTTTTGGGCGCAGCTTTTTTCTTGGCAGGAGCTTTTTTAGTCGTTTTCTTTGCTGGAGCTTTCTTTGCTGGAGCTTTCTTAGCTGTCTTCTTGGCAGCAGCTTTCTTTTTGGCAGGAGCCTTCTTCTTTTTGCTCTGTTCAGCCAACATATCAAAACCAGCAGGTCCTGGTTTGACCACACGAATGCGGCCTTCCATGAGTCGTTTCACACGGGGAAGAAAGTCTTCGATGATGGGCGAAGGCACAGCGTCGACCAATCGGCGGCGTACGTTGTTACTCTGATCCTGTGCCACCTCAATGCGGTAAAAGCGCAGAGTCAACATTCTGTATGAACCATCGAGCAATATTTCTGCTGAATAATAGGCTGGAGACATCTCAAAGTCTTTGCCTTCTGGAGTACGCACGATAGAGCGCTCAAAACCCAAAGCTGGAGCGACGAGCAAGGAACCTCGTCTTTTGTTGCCTTCAATGGAATATTCCACATCTGGCACCATCTGCCAATACTGTTTACCATCAACGAGTTCTTGGTCGATACGCGTGGGATCGATTGCTTGGCCGATGATATTCAATGGTTTCCTTCTTTCGCTTCAGCTAGTAGTGTTGAAAGTTCACTTTACCGCAGCTTCTGCAAGCTTCGAAAGCCCTGCCCACTCTATTTCTGCATCACTGAAAGTTCGAGTCCTTTAGTGGAGGTCTTGAACACTGCCAACAGCGCTTGCTCAACATCACCACTTCGGCGGTATTCCTTAGAGAAACTCACGAGGACGTCACTGATGGAACGCTCTCCCCTCTTGGCCAAGAGCTTTTCCACCATGACCGTTGCTTGTGCATAAGCTTGCCGACAAGCAGGTCGACCAATAGATGACAAACTGATACCGAGCAATAACTCTTCACCAGTCAGATATTTCGCGGGTAAATGGAGTTTGCTTTCAATCAAATTACCGGCCGCATACTCTGCCAAACCTTCGGCAAACCAAGAAGGAACAGCAGGTCCATCGAGACCAATTCCATTCTTGCGTAAAATCCTATTTGTCACTAAATGAGCAAACTCATGTTTGAGCAATTGCTCCAACAGAACTGCTCCATCTGGGTAATCCTGAATTAGTCTGTTACCCACAAAAACCACATCATTGGGAGCGTCATAATAAGCAGCCGAAGAGACGCCCGTGGAAGACAACAGCTTCAGCTTGACCGGGCTCCCACTCACTCCAAAAAACTTTTCCACTGTGGCCAAAGAACGTTTTATCTGCACAATGACAGATTCAAGATGTTTCTTCGGGAGCTGGGGAGGCACATGGAGCACAATGCCATCAAATTTGTGGACAACCAACTGCTTTTCGTCTGCTGCACGGGCCTTGACCTGGATGAGGAGCCTTTTTAGCTCTGCGGAGTGGGGAAAGATTTTCCTCGCCTCATTGAGGATGTTTTCTACCTCTTTGGAGTGACCTAGCCCAGACAGCAAAGGGGCCAACATGAGCATTTCTGATAACTTCTCAGGGTTACGCTCGAGTCCCTGAAGCAAAACAGCCACTGCCCTTCCCCAAGACGCCTCTCGCATATAAACCATACCTTCGAGCAGAAGGACTTGAGAACTTTCACCGTGGAGTTTTCTACACTTGCGTAAGAGGGCAAGAGCCTTTTCACTACCTCCAGGCAAAATGACCAGAGCTGCACAAACGTTGAGAATTTCCTCTGCTGCTTCGAGCTTCTTTTTGAGCAAAGACTTCTCGAGGAGTTTGCGAGCCTTCGAGGCCTCACCAGTTGCAGCGAGCAAGATTATTCGATTGAGCTGCACTGTCAGATCAGAGGCGTGGCTCTTACTCGTCTTGTCCAGTAGTCTGCGCGCTTTAGCACCTTTACCCGTCAAAAAGAGCAAATCTGCTTCAATCAAATTGCCTTCAACGGCTTGGGGCCACTTCGTACGCACCTTTTTCACCAATGAACGCATACTATCGAAGTCACGACGGTGAGCAAGAATTGTGGCAGAGACGAGATAAGGTTCTGGAGAAGTAGGATTTTTCTCAAGAGCTTTATCAACCATGACGAGTGCTTCATTGAACTTGTCGCTGTAATAAAGCTGACGTGCCTTTTTGGCCAATTCGTTTTCTGAAGCCCAAGAGCAAGCTACCAAACAGAAGAATAACAAGGCCCAACGTGCCCAGAAAACCATTAAATCCACTCTCCCTTACCCCAAGCCACAGCATAGGTTTGTGACCTCTATATATACAAGAGGTACGGATTTCTTGAATGAGACCCCCCTGCCGGAATACACTCTCCTCAAGACTGAGACGTTGACGGAAGGTAACCATGCCGCAACAGAACGATAAAATAGAGTCCCAACAAGGTGAAGATTGGACTCCCTTTGGTTCATTCTTCGACAAACTTCGTGAATCAAGTGATCCACGAGAACTGCTAGACAGGCTTCTCCACGGACTTGTTACCCTACTCAAGGGCAGCCGTGGTTTTGTAATGCTCAAAGCCCGCAAAGGTGAAGACCTCGTCCCTGTCGCTTCATATGAAGTCGAAGACACAGATGAGATGTTGAGAATTTCCAAGACTGTCTACACAAGGGCCATTGAGACGGAAAAAATCGTCTTCATCGATGGCGCTGAGGAGCCAGACTGGCTGCAGTCAGCCTCAATGGAATCGCTGGCAGTCCTACCGCGCTCAATTCTCTGCGGTCCCCTCAAAGCACGAGACCAGGTATTTGGTGTCATCTACCTCGATGGCGAAGTACAGATTTCCGACGTGGAAAAATCCCGCATTCCCTTCTTCGAAGTTGTTACGGGACTTGCCTCAGAGTTGTTGGCGGCTTCACAAACGAGACGCACACTCCTCTCAACGGAATACAAACTGAAAGCAATCAATCGCCTAGATTGGGAAAGAGAACAACTAGTCCTTGGTGAGGGACCAGCCTCCAGCCAGCTGAAGAACATGCTAGATGTGGCTTCCAAACAGGACGTATCCGTACTCATTACAGGCGAGACAGGCACAGGCAAAGAAATGGTGGCCCGTGCTCTTCACCGAATGTCTTCCCGACAAAATGGCCCATTCGTTCCCGTCAACTGCGCCTCATTGCCTCGTGACATCATCGAAGCCGAGCTTTTTGGCGCAGAAAAAGGTGCATACACTGGTGCCACGGAAAGACGCCTGGGACGTTTTGAATTGGCCTCAGGCGGTACTTTGTTCCTCGATGAGTTGGGCGAATTGGAACTCGATGTCCAGGTGAAACTTCTACGTGTTCTCGAAGAGAGACGCCTCACTCGCCTTGGTGGTAACAAGGTGGTAAACCTCGATTTCCGCCTCATCAGCGCTACGAACAGAGACTTGGAAGCTCAAGTTTCAGAAGGCGCTTTCCGCCAAGATCTCTTTTATCGAGTAAACGTCTTCCGCCTCCACTTGCCTGCCCTGCGTGACCGTCCTGAAGACATCGAACCATTGGCAAAACACTTTCTAGAAGACTTTGCCACTCGTTTTGGCAAAAGCATCAAAACCATCGCTCCCGAGGCGATAGAAGTCATCAAGGGTTATCCTTGGCGCGGTAACATTCGTGAACTTCGTAATGCCATTGAACGTGCAGTTGTCATCGAACCTTCTGACGTCATCACTCTCGAGAGTCTGCCAATGGCTCCAGAGGCCTATCGTGGCGGCAACGTCACAGCAAACTTCCTCGATACTTTGCCACTCGATTATGAAGAAGCGCGCGACATCTTTGACAAAGCATTCTTCGAACGCTCCTTCAAAAAGAACAAAGGTAATCTGACAGCAGTGGGGCGTGAGACTGGTTTGGCTCGTAACACACTCTATCGCCGCCTGGAGAAACTGAACATTAAAGCGAAGTGATTTAATCACGCAGAGCTAGAACATCAATGGTGTTAGAGCAGTAGATGAGCCCTTCAGCAAAAGGCACGAGATCAAATCCTGTCATACACTTTGAATTTCGTTTCCACAAAATCCGCGCTCTCTCGAGGGCACAACAATAGATGGCGTCACTCGTGTCCTCGAAATAGAGACAACCACGGTGCAAATGAAGGAAAGAGAAGGCGGGTTTCTCCAGCGGTAAACGCCAGCGCACATTCCCTGTTTTGGCTGAGACGGCAATCAACTCTATTGGTTTGGAAGTGGCAGCAAACACTGTCTCTTCATTGGCTGACAAACGGCGAATACGACCTGACAACTTGCGTGAAAACAAGGACTTGCCACTTAAGTCGCGACAAAGGAGAACTCCATCACGACGAGCCACAAAAAAGCGCTCACCAGCCACAACTGGCGGGGCAGAAACCATTCGTCCCTTGGGAATATCGAGGGCTTTTAATCTCTTTCCCGTTGCTGCATCATAAGCTTCCATTCCCTTTTTCAAGCGATAAGTCCAGGTTTTACCTTCAGAAACTGTCCAATAGAGGCTCGATAATCCTTTGCTATTTTGCTGCCAGAGAACTTGACCCCTATCTCCGTCTAGACAGACCACTCCGCCTCGTGACTTCCAATAGAAAACACCCCAGGGACCAGAAAAAAGAGCAGCTCGGCCAGCCAGTCCATGGGCGTGATAACGTGCTTTCTTTTTTGAATTGTGACGCCACAACCTCTTACCATCACGCAAAGCCCAAGCTGTCACGTAACCTTGGCGGTCAATGGTATAAGCAGCTGCTCCCCATTGAGATATGGCAGCAATCTGCCCTTCTTTAGGATGTGACCAGCGAACTTTGTTGGTGACCAGATCAATACAGTGCAAACCAGTCTTACCCAAACAAACAGTGAGTGCTCCGTCAACGGGCCGTTCAGCGGCGCGAGGGCGGAAAGAGCCCATATAAACTGACGAAATGTCAGGAGAAAGAGCTGCAGCCTGACCGAGAACTGGGGCCCAGAGGACGGTGGAGGAAACGATTGGAGTCTCGAAGGAGAGCTCCTTGTGAATGACACGTTCGCCTTTTTTCAGCACCAAAGCAGCCACGTAAGAACTCTTGGGAGAGAGCCCAATGACTTCGAAATCACGCTCACCCTTTTCAAAGTTGAGCTCACGTTTCACTGTCGTCTCAGGAGCTCCAGGAGCAGCCACTGTGATGGAAGCTTGGCAGGCTGAAGTCAAAGTGATGGCAAAAGTAACACGTGCGGCAGCCACCTTCTTCAGAGCGAAGCTCTTCACTTCAAAAGCTTCGAGGGTCTGGAATTTTGAAGCAGGCCACTCTTTGCCATCAGTGACGATAACAACTTCATAGGTAGAGGCAGGTGTAAGACCACTGAGTAAAACCTCGTGGCGTCGAGTATTCCCCTGCCCTGCAAACAACCAAGGACCTTCGGCAGTCCTATATTTCAATGCTGTGGCGCATTTCACAGAGGTCGCCCAGGAAAAACGTGCTCCCGTCACTTGGCCACGTATGGAAATGGCAGAAACCTCCTGATTTGATTGCTTCCATCTTTCATAAATGGAATGGGCACCAAGGAGCATAAGAAAAAGCAGCAGCACGAGTGCAGGCAAAAGTTGCTTTTTCTGCTCCCCTCCTGCCCTTTTCCTCTTGCCTCGCTTTTTTATGCGTTCGAGCTTCTGCGCAACCCTGTTACCTTTTTGGGGACGTTCTTCCACCTCAATGGCCAACAAACTATCTACTAACTCACAGAGCTCTTCTGGCACAGAGTCATCACAATGAATGTGTAGGGGCCTGGCTGGATTGTCCAATTTGGCTGATACCATCTGGTACCACCCCTGGGGAAAGGGATGAGCCCCCGCTATCATTCGGTACAAAATGACGCCAAGGCCATACAAATCCGTAGCAGGCAGAAGTTTCTCTCCACGCAGCTGTTCAGGAGCGGCATACATTGGCGTTCCAACGATTTGCCGTGTTTTTGTCAATGTGGCGTCTACTCCCTCACGTTTGGCCAAACCAAAATCGAGCAACTTCACTCGTTTGCCTTCGACAATGAAGACGTTGGCAGTCTTCAGATCTCGGTGAAGGACTCCCTTTTCGTGAGCAGCGTCCAATCCTTTGGCAATCTGTATACCCAGATCCACTGCTTCTCGCCAGGGCAGTTTTCCTCTCTCTTCCAACATTTCATCGAGGGAACAACCATCGAGCAATTCAGTGACAATGTAGGGCAAAGTACCGTCGTAACCGAATTCGTAGACCTCTACAATGTTAGGATGAGTGAGTGCGTGAAGGATTTTTGCCTCACGCAAAAAACGTTGCTCATTGAGGATGGGGCTGCCCTTTTCTCCATGGAGGAACTTGATTGCAACAGCTCTCTCGAGTGAAAGCTGGCGAGCTTCCACTACGAGACCAAATGCACCTTTGCCGAGCTGTCTGACAATGTCATAACGACCACGAAAATCGGTCGACAAGCCATCAATCACCGGCTACGCCCCTTTGGCAAAGAAAAACCGAGCTGACCAAGAACTATCTGGTCACGGCCTAGAGAAAGGATATAAACACCGCCTTCGCGGAGATTGGCTATTTCGATTTTGAAAGTACCCGATTGTTTCGTTCCCACCTGCCCCTTTTTCAGCTCTTTGCCATTGAGAGAGAGTTTCCAGTCAAGAAGTGTCTCAGTCGAATAGCTACCACTCACTGCAACGCCACCCATCAAAAACTTCAAACGCATGTTCTCGATTGGGACAACAGGCTTAGGTTGGAGCAAAACAAAAGTTACGAGGGCCAAAGAAAGTAAGAGTGGTATCAAGAGAGGCAATATAGCTGCATAAGAGGTCACTGTAGTGCTCTTTTTGGGCTCTCGCTCCAAAGGTTTTCTGATGAACTTAGGAAAAGGACGCCCTTTTAACCAGCGAGACAAGTCAGGCGGCTCAGAACCTGCGAATTTGTCGACAAGAAGCTCTGTCAGTACTGCAAGTAGCTCTTTGCCATCTTTGAAACGTTCATCTGGATTACGTGCCTGACAGCGTAAAACAAGATTGTTCAGAGGCTCAGAAAAGGGAGGCTCTTTTTTAAAAGGAGGCTCTGAATAGACACGACTGAGTTGATCAGCTCGTTTCAGATTTTTGTAGGGCCATACTCGGCTACCGAGATAGTGAAAAAGCAAACCTGCTTTGTAAACATCAGTACGAGTGCTTGCCTCTTCACCAAGCAGTACCTCTGGAGCTGAAAAACCCAGGGTCAACCTGTGCACTGAGGAAGATGAGTTGTCTCGCCCTCCCTCTTCCAACTGCACATGACCTTGTTCGTCCACAAAAACAGCTGGCGGCGTCAACTTGAGGTGAAGTTCACCTCTTTCGTGGACAGCGGCAAGGTAGGTTGCTACCTTCTGGGCCACATAAAGGACCTCGTCCTCAGTCAACTTACCGTGACGAAAAAGCCCCTCTTCTATAGTGATCATCTTTTCAGCCATAGCCCACTACCTTATCACGATTATGGATAACGGCAAATACCTTGCAGTGTTTCTCTCCGCAAAATCGAAAATTGGATTATGCTTATTCATAGAGGAGGAAAGAAAATGCCCCGCGGAGAACTGCACATCGTCCTGAGACTCTTATGGTTTTATTTCGTTGGCCTTTGGTTGGGCGGAATCTGGCTACACGTAGCCTGGTTCTGCGGCATCACCATTATCGGCCTGCCCATCTGCATTTGGATGATAAACCAGGCTCCCGCCATTATGACCCTCAAACAGCAAGGAGCTTACAAGAAGTTCGAAGTTGGCGGAAAGACAGCTTATTACCTCAAGGCAGCCAGACAGACAAACTTCTTCGTTAGAGCCCTTTATTTCATACTCATCGGTTGGTGGCTTGGTCTCTTCTGGATTGAACTGTCATTGTTGGCAGCAGCAAGCTTCATTGGCATCCCATTATCCTTCTGGATGATCAACCGCTTGCCCTTTGTCATCACCCTCAACCAAGAAGACTGAGTCTCATTTCTTGGGGTGCCCCAAAGGCAAAACGTAAAGGACCTTTGAGCCTTTTTTCAAACCGAGCATAGCTTTGGCTGTGTCACCATCAAAACCTGCATTTACACAAGTGCCCAAATCCAAGGCAGCACATTGTAAGTGCAGGTTTTGGCACATCGTACCAGCTTCACAATGAATCCAGTTCCAGCGCATATTCTCTGGGAACTTGGCAGGTAAACGAGTAACGTCACCCACGAGCATGATGAGAACAGGGGCTACTTTAACATAGTCCTTTTTGGGCAACATTTTGCGCGGACCACCCTTGAACTTGGCTGCTGAAGGAACAGGAACGAGCTTATGGCCCAGAGCGTCATATTTATATGTGCCCGTACCATCAGCCACATAAACGTCCACCGTATATTTGGCCATTGGTGATGGATGAGTACGTTTTCCTTCTTTAGGTCTGTTTACACCAGCCATGGCCCACAATACTTGAGCCAACTTGTCCTTACCAACGGGACGAGGCAAATAAGCTTTAGTCGAAAGACGTTTCTGCAGAGCTTCTTCAACAGAAAGGCCCACTTTTCGTTTGGCTGTGGGAAGTTTCAAAGCACCAGATCCGGTTCTGGATCCGGCTTTGGCCTTTTGTGCCTCCCCCATAGAAGGAGCAATCATGAGCAGGGCAAGAGCCATAACAACTATAAGTCGCCTATCCATCCCAAACCTCCTGTGTATAAACCAAGTACATAACAATTCGTTACTCTCTGTGCCGAGATGTTACAGGACCCAACAAACTGCAAGCAAGGTTGACAGGCGATCCCTTGGCCATCGATAATGCGCCTCGTGAACGAAGACGCCAAAGCAATAGGACGACGCGCCACTGTCATAGCCACGGCAGGATTCATCTGCCATTTCTTCATCATGACAGCCTATTACGTCCTCAAACCAATGCGTTCTTCTGTCTTTCTTTCCACTTGGGGTAAAGAATACTTTGCATATTTCCTCATAGCCAATGCAGTGGCTAGTTTCGTAGCTTCAATAGTATTTAGCCGCTTGGCTGACACAACAACGAAAAGAATGTTCATAACGGGCATTCAGGGCTTTTTTATCGCCACAATCATCGGTTTCTGGGTCTATTTCTATTTCACACCCATCAAAGGTGTCATTTCAGCACCAACATTGATGCTCTCAGCAGGTTTCATCCTCTTCGTAAACTGCTTTGTCCTTTTTACAGTGACTCCTTTCTGGTCACTCGTAAATGACCTCTTTGCACCAGAACAGGGAAAAAAGCTCTTTGGTTTCATTGGTGCTGGTGGCACTTTGGGAGCACTCTGCGGCAGCCAACTGACAAATGGATTGGCCAAAAGACTGGGCACCATGAACCTTCTGCCCGTGTCAGCAGGAATACTCGCCCTCACCATTCCACTCTTTCTTTACCTCATGAGAATGGGGGGAATTGCAGAAAGAGAAGAGGAGGAGAGAGCCAAAAGGGCCAAGGAGAAGAGCAAAAAGAAACCCAGTGGTGGAGCTTTGCAAGGCCTAAAGATAGTCATCGAACGCTCTTACGTGGCTAAGATAGCAACTGTTGTCGTGCTCTCCACATTCTGCATGACAGTCATCGACTACCAGCTGCATGTGGCTGTGGCCGACGAACTAACGAAATTAGATCAACAAACGGCCTTTTTTGCCAACGCCCACAAATGGATACAGCTCGTATCCATTCCCGTCCATTTGGTACTCACTCCACTCTTGTTATCATATCTTGGTGTTGGCGCAGCCCTATCACTTCTACCCCTAGGTTTAATCGTGGGTTCCGTCTGCATTCTTACAAAAGCGAGCCTAAATACCCTATTTTTTGTCTTTATTGCTACCTTTGCACTTCACTATTCAGTGAACCAAGTATCCAAAGAGCTGCTCTACGTACCTTGCGGAGACGACGTAAAATACAAAGCAAAAGCTTTCATCGATATTTTCGGCTATCGGCTAGGACCCGTCCTCTGTGCAGCTGTCCAGCTCGTCGGCGGCCTATTCGGCGTTGGCCTCGCAGCCTACTCTGCCGTAGTCGTAGGTTCATCCATGGTCTGGTTGCCCCTCATCGTTACCATCCATAAAAGCTTCAAAGAAGCCACCTCTGGTGACGACACAAAAAACCCCGCCCAAGCAAAATAAACGTTTGCAGCTTGCATGCATGATACACATGCATGTTATTACTTACCGACCATGCATGAATTACTGCATGAAAATAGGAACAAAAAACGACCGCTGCTGCCCATTCTAGTGGTCCTAGTTCTCTTTGGCCTTCTCGCAGTTGGCTGTAAGGGCCGTCGTGCCGAACGTTACAAACGATTACGCAAGGACTTCCCCGACAGTTATCGAGTTGCCCTCGTCAACGTTGAAGATCCAATGAATGCCCTTTCAACACGAGATCACCTGCGTCTCGACGACTCTTTCCAAAAAGAACTAACGCGCTGTCCCGAGTTTCGGATCACAGATCCGGCTACGCTGAAAGCCTTTATGCGCCAAAAGCGTATCAATGGCAACTTCAGTGCCCTAGATGGAGAAGAGAAAGAGGACATCGGAGAAGCACTCGATCTCGAGGCCTTCCTCGTTCCCAAAATCACGGCTCCTCCCCGCTCCAATCGCATATCACTCGGAGTCGACCTCTATAACGGGTATACAGGTGATGTTTTCTGGAGCCGCGAACGTGACGAAAGAGTTAGAGGTCGTCGCGACAGGCAAAATGCCTACAAGAGGGCATTCGAACGAATAGTCGATGAACTCCGAGATGAGCTGAGCAGCCTAGTCTCGCGGCAGAAAGCGCTCCGCAAAGCTGCCACGCCGCCCGCTCCCACAAAAGCTCCCACACCAGAGGTGACCAAGTCCTCAACTCCCGCTCCAACCCAAAGGGCAGAGCTCCATGAAGACCAACTCCCTGTTCCAATCCCAACAGACCTTCCAGAAGAACCGACTCCCAAAGCGAAGGTCAGTATTCCCAAGGGTCCATCGAGGCTTCGTTTCAGCCAAGCGAAAACATCGAAAGCTTCCACAAGGGCTGCTAGTCAACCTTCATACAAAGCAGGGGCAGAACAGATACAGCTCGAAACGAAAGATTTTCAGAGGATTTCACCAGTACCGGCCCAAGGTCCTCTCAAATCTATGGTCGTAACTTATGCGCAAAAAGCTACCCCCCAAGGCCCTCGTTATTCCCTGCGTGTTTATGACCAAATCTCGCCCAAAGAAGCGCGACTTTTCCTCGATGACCACTTCAACGG
>CAZXTJ010000089.1:6778-17703 GCA_964643655.1 uncultured bacterium | reverse complement strand
TCTCTATTCGGTCCAGGAGGTATGGGTAAAACGCGCCTCTCTCGCCATTTTGCAGCCGACTGTTTGGACCGTTTTTCTGGAGGAGTTTGGTTTTGTGACCTCTCTTCGGTCCAGTCCGCTGAGGCTATTGTTTCCCGTGTTGCGAAGGTTCTGAGCATACCTTTGCCATCAATTGGAAATGCCCGAGAAGTCCTTGGTTCTGCTTTGAATGAGCGAGGGCGCTTGTTGCTTCTTCTCGATAATTTTGAGCAAGTTGTTTCTGATGGAGCAAGCCTCGTGGAGAGTTGGCTGGAGCAGGCATCGGATTTGGTCGTCTTGGTGACGACTCGCGAGCTGTTGACTATTGGAGCAGAGCGAGTCCTTTCACTGGAGCCACTAACGGCTTCCTCAGGAAAGGAGCTTTTTTGCCAGCGAGCCAAAGAGCACGGTTGCCAAATCAGTGATGATGACTCTAAACACATCATCTCTATTGTGGAGCGTTTGGATGGCATTCCTTTGGCTATTGAATTGGCAGCTGCCCGTGCTGGTTTATTGCCTCCATCGGTTTTACTCGAACAATTCGAGAGAAGTTTTGATGTTCTGCGCACTCGCCGTCGCGACATTCCTGCGCGACAGGCCACATTACGGGCAACTGTTGATTGGTCGTGGAAACTTCTTGCCGAAGAAGAGGGTTCCATTTTGGCTCGTTGTGCTCTCTTTCGTTGCCCCTTTACAGTTGAAGCGGCAGCTGAGGTCATTGGTCGTCCCTTATATAAAGTGCTCGATGCAATTGAGGCTCTGCAGGATAGAGCAATGTTGCGCAGTGTCAAAAGTGAAGGAGCACCGAGATTTACGATGTACGAAACTATTCGTGCATATGCTCTTGAGCGCTTGGCAGCAGATGAGTTGACTCAGTTACGTAAACAACATTGCATTTATTTCACAGAACGAGCGGAAGAGCTGACAGCTTTCGAACTCTATGAAGCTGCCCGTTATAGTCGCAATGGTAGACTCTTCGAAGTCGAAGGCGATGATATGTTGGCTGCCCATACCTGGGCATTGTCAGACAATCTTGAGCTAGCGGCTCGGCTGGCAGTGGCTATGCTTCCCTATCTAGTTGAGAGAGTTGCTCCTCTTGAACGCCGTCGAGTTTTTGACGAGACAGTCCAGAGCGCTCGTGGCAAAGTCGACGACAAACTGTTCTGCAGACTTTTGTCTCGACGCTCTCGTTTGAACAGAACTTTGGGAGCAATGAGCCAGGCAGTTGACGATGCAACGGAGTGCATAACCACAGCAAAGAAGCTCGGAGATGAAGAGGTAATGACGGAGTGTCTCCTCTCAAGAGGCATTGCTAATATTCACTTCCATCACCTCAAAGAAGCTCAGGCTGATTTTCTCAAAGCCCAAGAGTTTGCCCAGAAAAACGGTCTCACCACCTTGGACACATTGGCCTTGGCTGGTTTGGCTAACGTGACTTTGCGCCAAGGTGACATGGACCGTGCGCGAACTCATTTCGAGGATGTAGTCAGACGTTACAGAGACGTGAAAAACGAAGGAGCAGAGGCAAAAATCCTGGGTAGCTTGGGTTTCATTGCTTGGCACGAAGGTAGAGAAGACCAAGCACATGCATTTTACCAACGAGCCATATCTCTGCACGAGGAAGTGGACAATCGAGTTGGTCTTGCATTTTCACAGCTAAACTACGCTGAGATGCTCGCTGTCCTTGGATTCAATGACAAGTCGTTAGAGTTAATCAAAGCTTCCATGAAGATGACCCGGGAGATGGGGATGGGATATGCCGACTATGGTCCCATTCTGACTCTTGGTTTGTTGGAGTTGGAAAAAGGTAACAAAGACGAAGCCCTGAGACTCGTCAAAGATGCTCTAGCCAAAGCTGTAGCAGTGGAAGAACGTCTGTGGGTGAGCAACATCTATTATTACCTTGCAATTGTCCATGCACAACGTGATGAGATAATTGAAGCGGAAGCTTGCATTACCGAAAGTGGTAATTGGACACCTGTAGATGAAATGACTCCTGAGGAGCGCATCTTTGCCAATGGTCTAATCGACTTGGCGCGAGCACGAGAGCACAAACTAAAAGGATACACTGACAAAGTTCAGCAGTTGCTGACGAAAGTGCATGACCTACTAGTAGATTTTGTTTGCCCAGACCAACGACCTGATGTTGTGGACTTTGAGAAGCTTGCCCAGCAAGTCCACGGTTATCCGCGAATGCTGTATCAAATGTTGGTACGTACGTGGAGAGAAGCCAATGGAAAGTAGTCTTTGGTTTTATGAAGGTTGAGCTATTGTCCTTGGACGCAGACCTACTCGTCAAATGTCAGTCACTGTTCAGTGAGTCATTCGGCGGTGAAGTCGACATTAGTGATGAGCTCGAGTTTTTCAATGAGTGTTCACACAGTGCTTGGTTTGTGGCAATGCGTGCTAACGAACCAATAGGTTTCATTCGTCAGTTTGCCATTAATGATAGTCAGTGTCGCGGCGAACTCTATGTTAAGGGTCAGAATGAGAGTGTTGCAGATATGTTGGTTGAAAAGTTTGCCCACTCTTTTGCTCCAGAGCACGAGACGAGCGTTTCTTTTGTCTTCGGTCATAAAGAAGAACATCTCATTTCAGCCTGTAAAAAAATTGGCTTGGCAGAGGCAGAAGAAACATTTTTCTCTTATGTCTACCCTCCGACAAAAAAAGCACCAAAGCTAGATAGTGGCGTTAGACTTGCTACTGTTGATGAAGCAAGTGACGTTAAGAGCATTCTTTCAAGTTTGGTGAACAGGCCCCTGCAGCACCTAATAAGCACAGTTAAAGAGGGGCGTCTTTTTGTGTTGAGCAGTGACGATGACGTAGTTGCTGCTGCTGAATGCTCTCTAAACGACGAACGGGTAGAAGTGATAACTATCTCTGTGAAAGAGAGCTGCCTTTGTGGTGGATTTGGTACTCGCCTCTTGCAAGGGATAGTGGCCAAGTGTAGAGCCAATCATCCTGATACCGTGATACACGCAGTTTGTCGTGCAGAAAACATAGCTGCACAAAGAATGAATGACCGAGCTGGCTTTGACCGTGACCCTGATAATGACGAAACATGGTTGTTTAGTCAGTTTCCCATTCTTGATTAGAAGCATACCAATTCTTAGGAATATAATCTTCTGTGGAGGGGTTAAATGCGTTCATTCATTGTCGTCCTTTTGACAATTCTTGCCAGTTCATTTTGTTATGCCAAAAGTGGTCAAGAAGCCACAGATAATATTCCAGAGGTCTGTGAGCTTCTGTTGAAGATGAGTCCACCTTTGTTGACGTCAAAAGAGGCCAGAGAAAGAACTTTCTCTATGGTTAATAGAGAGATAAAAAGTGACAACGACGTCCTTGAAATCTCCTACTCATTTCCTAAAGAAGGTGCCTCCCTAGCGGAGAAGACAAGGTATTGGCAGTGGAAATTTGGAAAGAATCCAGAGGTAGAGCTTCCAAGCTATTTCGTAAAAGCGCGGATTGAAGACCTCAAGAAAGATCCTTGGGAGTTTTGGCAGGTATCTGCCTTTATGCCCAAAAGTCCCGAAACATCGAATTTGGTGCATTCACTGCTCGACCGAATTGGCACAGAGCGCGAGAATGATGTGGAGCTTCGTCAGAGGATTCGCAAATGGTTGATGCTTCATGGAAACTATTTTCGTCAGGATTTGGTAACTGCTTCTCGGGGGGTCCTTTTGGCGATGGAGCTGGAACGTAGAGCCAATCGGGAAGATCGCATATCTCTTCGTCGCAAAGAGACAACTGAGCTGACTGGGTGCGAGCGTATCTGCAATACAAGGTTTTTTGATAGGGAACATTACTCAGAGGTTTATGAAGAGTGTTGGAAAGCTCTGTTGCACCTTGTGGAGTTAGATCCCAGCAAGGCCAAAAACATTCTTATTCAGCTCTTGACCAAAGGTGACACAGATAAAAAGATTGAGGCGGCAGCGCAACTCTATGTTATTGCGCTCTCGCAGAAAAGGACGGATAGTGCAAAGAAATGGCAGGACTATTTAACAAAAGTTGCATTAGATGAATCGTTGGGAACATCGAGGTTTCCTGCTATCTATGTTTTGCTCAGGTGTGCTCCT
This sequence comes from uncultured bacterium, assembly GCA_964643655.1. Lineage (GTDB taxonomy): Bacteria > Muiribacteriota > UBA6191 > CAZXTJ01 > CAZXTJ01 > CAZXTJ01. The sequence continues at coordinate 13,609 of CAZXTJ010000089.1, read as the reverse complement.
TCTTTCGCCTTGCAACAAGAGTTAGCACGCAAGCTCTGTCAGCAAAAGTCATTGCTCTCTAACAAAGTGGCGGAGCCATTGATTGATGTTGAAGCCGATGATCGAGACAATTTTTGGACTCCACAAAAAACACTACTTTCCCATTTGTTCCACAATGTGAAAAATCCAAAAAAATGGTGCCCTTTCTTGGTTTCACATCTGAACAATAAAAACAGAGTAGTTCACGAAAACGCTGTTTGTGGGTTGGTGGCAATGTTGGATGGTGAAGCTAGAAAGAAGGCAGCCAAAGCCTTGCTTCCTTGGCTCTTTGATCCCAAGTGGTCCAAACATTCAACGAGGTGCGACCTCATCAAATATCTGGGTGCAAATGTTGTCCCTGCTGCGAAGGAAGGTCTCTTTGCTGCCCTGAATAGGCCCACTGATGCCAAGGAATGTTATGAGATAGCTAAGGCCCTGACGAAATATGACTTAGAGCGATTGAAGAGAGAGTTCGTAAGAGCAAATGTCCTCTTCAAAAATGCTAGGAGCGAAGTCTTCGAACTGTCGCTCAGACTGGGGGCATTTACTATTGATGAAGTTGTCCATGCTGTTTTGGCGTTTTTAGATCCAAAGTCTCAGTTGCTGGATGATGAGGTGTTTAAAAGGGCTTTCCTTGGGACCAATGACTTGGGTAAAGAAACGTTACGCGCCTTGGGTCAATGGTTTAAATATCGCTCGCCCATAGACCTTGGTGCCAAAGAAAACGAGTTAGTAGACAAGCTCGTCGTCATCAGAGAAAAAGTCGGTCCTGGCGTAAGCATGGGGAGGCAATTGGATAAGCTGCTGTGGAAGTGGAAAGGACTCTCTGCAGTTGATTATCTGGCAAAGAGTCTTCTTTCCAACCCTTTTGATTTTGAAGTGGTCCAAGCCTCAATTATGCGACACAAAGAGCTGATAGTTAGAAAGAGAGCTTTGCTCGAAAAAGTCGCTAGGAGTTCTTCGGCTTCTAGGCCAATGGCCATGGCGCTGCTGTGTAGGGCAACAGAAGACTGGAAAGAAAAATGTGAGGGTCTGCTTGCTGAACTTTCAGATGATGAAAAGAGTTTATTCCTTAGCTGTGCAAGATTGCTTGAAGTTCCCTTTAATTACAGTAAAGTTGGAGAATTCTTGGACTCGAAGAATGAGCTCTTGCAGAAAGCTGCAGCAGCATATCTCAAAGATGCCAAGTGTGGTGAAGCTTACGATATTATTATAAAGCGTTTTCCTGAGAGTTATCATTTGTTCGGCGCCCTTGCGCATTCAGTCAATGAAGAGACTAGGCTCTTGTTAAGTGAACTCAAGGCCAAGGATGGTCCCAAACGTATCATTCGTTATTACACTAGCTCTGGCTCTTGGGGCGTTTGGCACTCTTCGATTATTAGATTGTGGCATGACAGAGGCACTTACTCATTGTCAGCAGGGCACAGGCAATATGTTTACGAAAGAACTCTGAGCAAGCGTGAACGCTACGAAATAGAAAATACTTTTAGTCGTGAGGTGTTTCATTATTTGCCAGATCTCTGTGAACGAACAATCTCTGAGGACTCTACATGGATAACTGATATGGGTAGCACGTATGGGCGAGAAGTTTTCATCTCAGGTGCGTACCAAAGTGATTTACAGGGGACTATCTACGGAATGTTAATGAGTCTTGATTCCTCTCTTAGTGGGGGCATGGGCTTTGTCACTATAAACCCCAAGGGTAGGCTTTTAAAAAAGCTCAATGAAGGGGTACGTTCTCTTACGAAAAGCCCTAAGTTGAATATCTCCTCCGTCTACAGAACCGATGGCAAAACTTTTGCTCGAGTGCCTCAAGAAGCAGATTACGAAATGTACGGTTACCCAGATGGCAAGTGGTGTCAGCTCATAAATGGTGAGCGTCTCGAAAGTCGACACAAAGACTTTACTAAACCTGATGAAGTCGAAAGCACAAAACATACTTGCCGGCTCATTCAAGATGACAGACATTGTTGGTTTTCAACTTGGGGAGCGAAGAAGAAGGTGCTGATAAGTTTTGAGCAGAAGTGCCCTGCCATTGTTACAGATGACGAAAGGTACATCGTAACTGCCAATGGGACAGAGTGTGATTTTGCCAATCTTTTGTCCGTCAATACGAGGACAGGAGAGAAAAAGCCCATATCCTTCAGACTAGCTCTCGCTGAAAAAGGGAAGCTGCAATTGTTTAGTAAAGTTCCAGGTAGTTGTTTTGTAATAGCCGAATACGAATATTCAGACTCTGTAGGTGAAGAACAACGAATTTGCTGGGTCATCGATGCAAGTAAGGCAGTTGCACGGCGGATAGATAGCAAAATTGTGCTCGATTTGGGTTACGGAAGAAGACCACTACAAAAGGCAGGTCCTGCCAAGTTTTACTTTACTCACGGAGATATTGATAAAAGTGGGGTTCCACAAACGACAGTGTGCGTCTTTTCTTGCCAAGACCTCACTTCCAAAAAGGTGGCAATCATAAAAGGAGTGAAGGTAAATACTGAAGAGTTGTGGGTGGATGGGAAAGGAAAACAAATTTTCCTAGTGACAGGCGGTTCTTTGTATACGCTGCCTTTGCCCGGATCTTCCTTGCGAAAAAGACGTGGCTGGTTGATGGATGGAAATCAGTAGATTATGCCTAAATCAGACTTCACCTACCTTCGTTGGTATGCCGCTCGTGGCATAGGTTTCGCGCACAAGTTTGGTTACGAATGGTTGCGAGACAAGTTTTTACCTGCCCTTCGCAGAGCTGAAGAGAAGAGTGGCAAAACTTTCAAGGAAAAGGAAATTCTGGCCGACGCTTTTTATCTGCTCGGAGATGTTTATGATTTCGCTGATGCTCCGAAGAAAGCCTTGCAGGCTTACAAGAAGTCTACCTCTTACTTTCCTGAGCCACGTTACGCATCTGGTGCTTGGCGCGAGCTTGGGTGTATGCACAGACGTCTTGGTCAATATAGGGCTGCCGTGAAGGCTCTCAAAAGGGCTGTTGAGATTTGCCCTGATGATGACAATGCTCAGTCTGATCTCAAGTGGGCTTTGGAAGTTATGGCAGCAAAGGATGAGGCTGAGTGTGATATGACCGAGCCTTATAATCGTGTTTTTGATCTGTTGGCTCGGGGCAAAGCGAAAGAGGCATTGCTTGTTCTTCAGCCACTGGAAGAGAGCGTCGCCAATATCCAAATGAAAGCATGCTGTTATGGTCAGCTGGAAAACCTCGACAGTTATCTGGAGCAGTGGAAAGTGCTTTCCCAGATTGAAGGTACTGTGGAGCTTGGTTATGCGGACTGGTTTTATCTGCCCACCAAAGTTTATGACATGGTCGATTTCTGGTCTCTGTTGTTGAAGATTGCTGAAACCCGTCGTTTTATCTCTGGAGTGTTTCTTTGTAATAGTGGCTTGAACGAACATCTGCCTTTGCCTCGGGGAGCGGATTTCAGTTCGAAAGAACATCGTTCGGTTATCAATAAACAGTATTCGGAAATCTGTCGTTATCGAATTGCTCTGGCCCTTGATGATTTAAGTACTTTGCAAGCTCTCAAGAAGAAGTACCCAAAGTGGGAAAATCTTGTTGGTGCTCTGGCTAGGAAAAAGCGTCGAGCAGCACGTAAGAGGTAAGACTGCTCCGCGAGCGACAGTGCTCCAGGAAGGGGAGCGAAGCGAAGCTGAAGCTTCGCTTCATGGGAACGTCGCGAGCCATTCTCCTCCAAAGTGAAATGTGCACACGGCACAGTGGGAGAATGATCAACTGCTTATAAGCCCATTTGTGCCTCTTCGTAATTGTCTTCGGCCTGGAAACATACAGGGCTGGACTGTTCCACTTTGAGATGATCGTTCAGTTTTGGCACAATTCGGATTCTCATTCTGGGAGTTGTGCATGTGGGGCTTAGCTGGGAAAGGCTTTGGGAGAGCGGTTCGGGACGTGTGTCCAAACTTGGAACGGCCTTTGCTTAGTTCCTGGCAAGAATTGAAAATAATTTACTTTTCATAACTTGAGGGAGTGAGCAGAATGAGACAAGTATTAAAGGTTTATTGTGCGTTAGTGCTGTCATTGGCAGTGTTCGTGGCTGGTTGTAGCAAAGAGGAGAAGGGTGGCTATAGTGGCTACGGCGCTTCGGGCCAGCAGTTTTCCAGCCATCACCAGTCCTCCGGTCACGAACAGTATTCTGGGAAAGTCGATAATTACGATAATCCTGGGCAATATCATCAGTCTTCCGACAAGTTCAACGCTGTTTACACAGAGTTTGAGGCTTGTGATTTTAGTGAAGAGGCAGCTGGACAGGGCCAGTGGCAGGAAGACGGATACGTAGAAGAGGACGTTGATGACGACGCTGAGAAGGGTGCTAGCGGCGGCAAATGTGGTGTGAACATCACAATCAATGTTTCGGGATCGCTGAACTCGCTCAAGTGCACAATGGGTGACACTTATAAAGAGTACATTACTACTATGCAAAACTGCCCACACAATCAAGAGCTCATCAGACAGAGTTTCATAGCCTATCGTGACGCTCGTCAGGCTTACCTCGAGGCGATGGGGAAGGGCTGTGGTGATTGTTCGTCGCAGTGTGGAGATGAAGACAGCGACGATGATGACGATGACGATGATGATAGTGGCACTGACACTGGTGATTGCGTAGACAACTCTGGTGATGATGATGACGACGAAGATGAAGATGATGACTGCGATACATCGTCTTTGCAGGGTCTGAAAAAGGCTATGGAGCGCGCTCGTCGCAGATATGAACGAGAACGAAAACACAGACCTCGCCGTTGGGCTCGCCTGCTCAAACTGCGCCACGCCTATCTGATGAGAAGACGTGCCTATCTGGCTGCTCTCTCTCAGTCAAATGGTAACGATGGTGATGAAGGTGATGAAAGTCACGGTTGTCACGATGGTGGATATGATGAAGATGGATATGACCGAGAAGGTTACGACCGCCAGGGTTATGACCGGCAGGGATACGATCGTCAGGGTTATGATCGCGATGGATACGACCGCAAAGGTTACGACCGCGATGGCTACGACAGAGCCGGTTATGATCGTGAAGGTTATGACCGCAAAGGTTATGACCGTGATGGTTACGACCGCGAAGGTTATGATGGAGACCGCAAACGCTGTAAGAAAAAATAAAGCTTAGCTTCTGTTACAAACCAAGATCCCGGGCCAAGAGTCCGGGATTTTGTTTTTCTTCTTGCAAGTTCATTTTGGCATTGGTTATTGTGTTGCGAACAAAATGCGAACGGGGTGTCTCTGAGCCTCTTGACTGATGATTGGAATGCTTGTGTCAAACTTGATTGGACTTGTGTTTTGTCTGTTGGTCTTTGATTGGTTAAGGGCGAGTTGATTGAGCCCGCTTGCCAGATTTCCCGGTATCTGTCTTATTTAAAGGGATTTAAAGATAGATGGCGCATTTTTGAGACAGATGTTTTGTAGAGAAACAGATTCATCCCAAGTATTTCTGTGTCGGGTTTTCATGAAAGGCATTAACTCTAGGTTTTAGGCAGTTGGCTCTTTTTTTGCGGATAACTGTTCAAAGGAGTGACCAATGCCAAGAAAACATTTGATTTTGATATTAACCGTAGCAGCTTTCGTCGTTGTTAATACCAATTCTCTTTTCGCTAGAAAATGGGAAAAGGTAGGCAATCTATATTGTTGGGGAGATGAACGATTTTCGAGGCCTGAAACAAAAATCTACGCAGAGGGCGATGTCGTAACCCTTGAGGTGAAGTTTCATGCTTACAAGGTGTGGGAGACACGAGAGCTCAGACGGATGTTTGTATGGGTGGAAACACCTGGATGTCATGTACAAGGTGATACGGGGGTACCCCATTACCCATGCTGGACACAGTCTTTGCAGATAGGCCACAGGCAGTCTGTTGTTTTGCAGGATGTTCAATACGAATGGTCTGGGAAACCGTTGTATGGCCGGATGTTTCCAAGGCAAAAATGTGTCAGGCAAGGTAAACAACCTCCTTTTGCGATTGATGAAGAGAGCTATCAAACTCCTGGTGACTATTTCAATGGCTGGAATACTGTGCTATCTGAGCCATTTGAAGCTCTTGGGAAAAAGTATGTGACGCTGAAGTTGGCGCCAGTTCAGTATTATGCCCAAGAAGGACGCATCGCCGTTCTCAAAAAGGCTGTCATCAAGCTTCGACGATTAGGAAAAGCTGACGAAGTGGCTGACGTTGAAGAGAAGAAGAAATCTACCGCAGGATATGTGATAATCACTCCCCAACGTTTTATCGATACATTGAAACCATTTATCAATTATAAAAAGAAAAGGCATCCTGGTTTTGTTGTGGAGACCTTGGAGGATATTGGCGAAGGCTATGAGGCAGTAGATGCGGTTGTGGAAAAACATGCTAGTCGTGGTACTAAGTACTTTCTCATTGTTGGCCATACCAAGATTGTACCAGCAGCTCCATATAAAAGTATCTTCAGATCTGGCGATGAGCCTGATTGTTTTGATGGAGATTATGTCTACCGATGTGATGGAGACGAGATGTTTCCGAGCGTATGTGTTGGTCGCTGGCCAATTGTATGTGACGAAGAGTTGAAACACATAATCAAACGTACTTTACGCAGGTTGAAAAATCCTGAATTGTATCAACGCAAAGTGATTATGGCTGCTCATGAACAGCAAGCTCCAAGGAAATATCAGGGTTGTGTCAAAGAGATACATCATACGCTGCTTTCTCATTCGAAAGTAGATCTTGAGACAACTCTGATTCTTCCTGCAACAAGGGAAATGGGAGGTCTCGCCTCTCGGGAAGCAGATTTGTTAGCAGCATTGCGAAGTGGTGCGAGCATGTTTATGTATCGAG
>CAZXTJ010000089.1:0-6678 GCA_964643655.1 uncultured bacterium | reverse complement strand
GAAGCAGATTTGTTAGCAGCATTGCGAAGTGGTGCGAGCATGTTTATGTATCGAGGTCATGGTGGCACTGACGTCATTGCTACTCGCCTACTGAACTATTTTGGTGGTGAGCAAAGTGATTGCTATGAATCAAAGATCACTGTGCCTACTGTGTTTGTTTCTGTTGCTTGTTCAAATGGTGCGCTGACTGACAATCATAGAAACGATGTAAAAGGTCTTTGTCAGAATCTAGTGGTCTATCCTTCTCCTGAACATGGTGTTGTTGGGGCTGTAGGTGCCATAATGCCAAGCCCAACTGTCCCGAATCACTACTGGGCAAAGCGATTCATGTACCACACCTACGTAGAACCCAAAGCAACCATTGGTGAGGTATTCAATGCAGCCATGTTTGATGTTCTTTTATATGGCGTTGAGGAGAATGAAAATTCGCTTGCCTATAGAGATATGAACAAGCTGTACAACATATACAGTGATCCTGAATTGCCGTTGGTTGCTATTGGCGGAAAGTAAGGGAGTATTATTAAGCCAAATCTGTTGTCATGGCTTCGATGTGTTCTTTCCTCAGTTCGAGATTATAGAAGAGTTTTATACTGAGTTTGTCACCACCAATGACGTCGATCTTTTCACCTTTGATGAAACCACCGCCACAGGTACGGCAGCGCAATATTTGTATTGCTCCCCATTGTCTTCCATTTATTTTTTGTGGAAGGTCAACGATATCACCTAGAGTGTGACAAGGCTGTCACATTACCACACTGTGTTGCTTTTCCTGAGATGGCTTCTAGGAGCCTTGTTGCGTAGTTATCCTCTCTTTGGCAACCACTTTGCTTTTTATCTTCTTTAACGTTAAGGAGAGAATTATGAATTTCACGCAAGTCTGTGTTTTAGGGGTATGTCTTTCTCTGCTCATGCTGTCACCGGTTTTCGGTGATAGCTGGTCTCACCTAGAGTCCTTTGCTGATGAGTATGAGTTCATTCGCGTGGAGAAGAAGGATTTCAAGAATTGCACGATGAAACGAAAACGGGAGTGGCGTAGGAAAAGTGCTTCTATGGAGATTTATGAAGTTGCCTCTATGGATAGGTATTCAGAGTTCACGTCACCTGACGGTTTGGCTCCTCGTTTTCGTCTACTCGTACCTGATGTCGACCAATTTGCAGGTCTTTGTTTGTGTTTGCATGGTGAGTGTTTTGTATTGCTGGGATCTGAGTTGGTCCACAGGGAGTGGGGCTCCAGCAAGCTTGATGCTTTCATCGGTCTTGGCAAAATGGGCGGTTTGATTGTTGAGGGTTTACTCGACAGAGGTGTTGTTGTAGTTGCTCCTGAAAATTGTTGGGGTGATGGCTGGCACGGTATGGGGGAGTGGCGAAAAGATCCATTTCCTGTTATCGAGGGGCAGGGAGCAGGTTTGAGGCGTGGGTGGTACATTCAGGGGCGCAAGCTGGCCCTTCTGGCTCTTCGATACGCCTTGGCTGATGAGCGTTTTGCTGATATTCCCGAAGATAAGTTCTTTGCCTGGGGGACTTCAATGGGAAGTCTGGGTGTCTCTGAACTAATCGTAGAGGCTTCTTCTAGTCCAATCAAAAAGTTCGTTCTCGACTCAAATGGTGACGATATGTTGGCTGGCATTGGTGGTAAGAGTTGGGTTCGTGAGTTGAAAGATCCGGCGAAGGTTAAGGCCGCAATTGAATATTGTTTTGAAAGCTCGCGTTACGATTACAACGACTCTTCCAGTTTGGCTTTGTTCATTAGCGAAGAGCGCGGAGATGTGCCCGATATCTATCACGTTTATTACAGGAAGGACGCTCTGCTGCCTCAACCAATTTTTGACAGACTGCACGATGCACTCGAGGACTATGCCGATGGTTTGGGTTTGCGAAACAGGGGCAGGGGACCTTGTAGGTTTGATATTCGTGATGAACATCTCACGGTGAAGACTATGAATGCCTTTGGTCACGTCGTGACCAATTGGGCAACTCCAGCTGTGACTACAGATGTGGTCAATTGGTTGGTTCGGTAATTAACTAAAATAGTTTGAACCTAGTCTCTATATATAAGTCTTATGTGGCAGGAGGCTAAACGATGCGATTACGTTATCTAGTTTTGACTGCCATTTTAATGCTCATATTTTTCAGACAGCAAGGGATGTTAGGCGACTATTGTGTTCATGGGTACGAGGCTTGCGAGCGCTCGACCAAAAATCTTGTGAATTCGATAGAGCTGTATCAGACGGACAATGGGCCAATCGATCTTGAACTAATGGGTTTGGATCTTTGTGACAAGTTGAAGAAAGGTGGGTATCTAAACAACAAAACCTATTGCAGCTACATGGTCATTGGTAAGGATGTCTTTTGTCTTCATCACGGTTTCATGTGGAAACTTGGCTTTGGTCCCACAAAAAATGAAGAGTATAAGAAATGGGAAAATAAACCGGGTAACAAAACTTTTTTTAGAAACCGTTGGTACACTGGCAGCAGTGCAAAAGAGCAACTCATAAAGCGGGGCATAACAGACGAAACATTGTTGTCTTTGGCTTGCACTGAGCAAGAGCTCAAGTTTCCACCTTGTACCAAGCAGCATAGTCTGAAGTTTGTTTACAATTGCAGCTGGATAATCAAGGGTGTAGCGGCCTTGGTCGTTTTGATTGAGCTCCTGTTTTTAGTTTGGTTCGCAAGAGGGAAAACTGTGCAAGATGTTTTAGAGCCCAACAATCATACTCTAATCTACTTTCTCTCATTTCTCACTCTGGGATATACCTTTCTGATGTATTGGAACAGTGATGTTAATCCAGCTTTTTACGAGAGCACAGGTTTGCCTTCCAAGCCACAAATGTTAGTGATGGCTGTAATGTTCGGAGTTGCAACTGGTTTTCTGAATGGATTTGTTCGAAAAAAAGTGCCACATCCAAAACGTGGTTTGCCGGACTTCATTGACTGTTTCTTCAGCTTGGCTGTGCTTTCTTGTGCATATGATGTTGCAAGCTCTTTCCCAAAACATTTATGGGGAGCAACTTGCGCTGGTTGTATGGTGACAGCACTTTTGAGTGCACTGGTCATCCGAAAGTTCGTGGCTTTCCTCATTTATCGTTGACGTGCCTGACGTTTTCCATTTTTGGCCTCTTCGGCAATTCGAGTATAATGTGCCCATAACCTCAAAGGGGCGGGGCACATGATTGATAAAATCATCGCGGAGCGTTATCGAGTTTTTCGTCGACTTGGCAGCGGCGGTATGGCTCAAGTCTTTCTTGCTCAAGATCTGAAGACTTCCAAAGAAGTTGCCATAAAGATAATGGCTCCTCGTGGTGAAGTCTCTGCGATGATGGTTAAACGTTTCAAACGCGAGTTTGATTCCTGCAGAAGTTTGGACCATAAAAATATCGTCAAGCTCTACGAACGCGGAAGAGTTGGGAAAGACGCCTGGTTTTACTCCATGGAGTATTTGTCCTGTGGCGATCTCGTTGTTTTGTTGAATGAAAATGGTCCATTCAATGAAAGAATAATCATTGGTTTCTTAGAACAAATGTTGTCAGCTTTTGAGCATTTTCATAGTAGATCCATCGTCCATCGAGACTTAAAGCCAGCAAACATTATGGTTGATGGCAAACGTTATGTGATCACTGATTTTGGATTAGCTTTTGCCGACGGCTGTACAAAGCTCACCGACACAGGCACAGTACTGGGAACGCCTTTATATATGTCTCCTGAGATGGCTAGGGGAGAAAAGGTCGACAATAGAAGTGACTTGTTCCAGCTTGGAGTCATTACCTACGAGTTGTTGGCAGGAGAAGTGCCTATAACTGGAAAGTCTGTTCAGGAAGTCTTTCAGAAAATAGTCAGCTTCCGTCCCCCTCCCATTCATATGGTAGTACCGGAGCTAAATGAAAATTGGTCAGTCCTCTTATCAAAGATGATGGAAAAAGACAGAAACAACCGTTACCAATCTGCAAAAGATGTTTTGGCCGACCTGAGGCTCATAAAAGCGGGGAAGTCCATATCTAAACTTCCTCCTAAAGAGACAATAGAACTCTCATCTCAGCCGAAACAAAGAGTGTTCAATTGGCGTCCAATAGTGACCATTTCATTCTGTGTTGTCCTTTGTGCGTTTTTGTTGTGGTCACATGTGGGTAAAGAGGATTTGAACGACGAGCCTTCTGTTAAACGGCCGATACACTCCACAAAGGCTGAGCAGCTTTCTGTGAAGGCGTTCGACCTGACGAGTGATTCACTCCGGATAGAGCTCAATGATGGCAGTACTGTGAACATGCCTTTGTCGGATTTTTCAACTACGACTAAGGACATATTAATCACTCCTACATTGTCTTTACGAAAAAAACTCTCGTCCGAAGTACGTTCAATCAACCGGGTACTTGGAGCTTTCGACCCCAAATCTGTGTTGCAAGGTGTTGAGGAAATAGTCGTTCCAGATACTGCGCATATTTCAAAGATTGTTGAAAAGGGTGAAGAGGACGAAGAAGCAAGAATAATCAGTGAGCTGAAGAAGGGAAATCAGTTACGTTCGTTTCTGGAGGAGCGTCTCCTTCGCACTACTGGATATCATCGTTTCAAGAGGGCCATGGTTTTAGCGCCACTAATTCTTGGGACGGAAGTCGTTTCTTTTAGTGATCGCACCAAGTTCTTCGAGGTCATTCAACGTTTTCGGGCGATTTACTTTTTTTCTGCTTTCTTTCACGGTGCGCTCCCATTTACAGCTGAACCGGAACTAGGAGCTTGGCGTTTGAGTAAACAGCCTCTCGAAGGAGTGGCGCAAGAGTTCGTCCTTTATAAGAAGGTCAAGAAGTCCCTAACTCTCGGAATGAATATTCCAATTGCCAACATTGGTGGCCAACGTAGATGGTCTACAAACTTCACTGTCCCTTCTACGGACAAAGTGACCAAAGCGGAATTGGCCTTCTTCTGTAAGTTCTATCCAGGAATAGCGATGACAGTAAAGTTGAATGACTTACCAGAAATAATCGTCCCTGACGTGAGGGTGTTAGAAGGGATGCATCTCGAATTCGACAAGAGGAAAAAAAAGGAGTTGGAAAGACGAGTCAAGCTTTATCAACGTATTCCAAGAGAGGCTATTCGCAAGGGCAATAACACTATCGTGCTCAGGGTTTCGCCACTCTTTTCATCTATGTCGCGAAGCTTGATCAAAATTGGGCACTTGTCCATCAGGTTGGTAGAGGAAGGGGGAAGGTAATGCGATTGATATTTATCGTATTGTCAATTTTGCTCTATTCGTCAGCAGTCTCCAAAGCAGAAGAGACTGTAGACTTGCGGTTCGTTCATGATGTCCATGCGCTGGAGCAAAATGGTGTCGTTGCTGGATTTGACATGGCTGAAACTTGGGAAAGTGCTTTGTTGGATGGCAGTGTCTCACCGCTTAGCAGTTACGTCGAAAAGGCAGACGAAGCCATTGTTTTGAGTCCTATTACTCCTTCTCTGACTGGTACTTCTCTTGATCCCACTATGGACCAGTACACTTCTTTTAGGAATGTTGAAGGAGCTACTGATAAAGAGTTGCCCGTTCTCGAGTTCAAAAAGGAAAAAGCTCCGTCCACTACTGATCTGTGGCTTGCTGGGATTCAGGCCAATGGTGTTACAAGCACAATTCTCAACAGACCAAGTAGCGAGGACATGACCTCATTCAAGGATTTCTCTGTCAAACCTTGCTCAGAGTTCATACAAATCTGTGACTTTCTGGGTAACAAAGTAATCGAAGACAACGGAATCTATCTGATTACTCGAAAGAACTTCGATTTGGCTCGGGATAACCTATTACCTCGCATAAAAGATCCTGTCCAACACGACTTTATACTGGGCGCAATGGATAAGATGGAAAGGCAGGGGTACAAAGAAGTTGCAGGCCACATTTGCTTTAGATATGTACAGCTGGCTCGACTTGTAACTGTAGAATCACCTGCAAGATTTGAAGAGCGCGCGAAGTTTGCTCTTGCAAATCCATTTCTGCGTAAGCTCGATAAGCCAGAGAGTATGGAGCAGTACCAACAGTTCGGGGAATTTCTAGTAAGGTACTTCACAGATCCAGTCTTCGAGACGACAATTAATCAACATGTGCGTCCTCCGGCTTTTGTCGAGAGTTTTACACCGGCTGTTGTTCCAAAATCAGGAACTGTCTACAACACACTTTCAATGGTGAGTATGCCCTTGGAAGAAGGATGGAAATACCTTCATTCAAAGTTCGACATTATTCCAGAAGCCGAAGGTCATCATCAGGGCAAATTAGATGCTTTTTATGGCAACTGCGTAGAGTGCTCGGGGAGAATTCAAGAGATAAATAACTTATTCCGTAAAAGCTATGAAAAGCGCCATGGAGCCGGTAGCTGTATTGTCAAAACAGGTGAAATAACTGAATGTACATCTAATTTTATTCTCGAGAAGATTAATTGGGAGTTTAGTCACTATTTTATCCATCTAACCATCTCCAGGGGGCCTACGCTGTGGATTGATCCCTGGCCTGAACAGCGTAATGACCATTCTTCTATCTTTACTTCTGATGAGTACGAGAAGAAACGACACAGTTGGTTTTTGGAACACGACTACGGTAGTCCTCCAGTGACTGTTCCTGGCGAATTTGATGAATGAGGGGGACATATGAACGTCAAAAGTAGTCTAATTCTGCTCATTTCTTTGATGGTGTTTTCGTCTCAATTGGCC
>CAZXTJ010000088.1:4806-17709 GCA_964643655.1 uncultured bacterium | reverse complement strand
CGCTAGGAGCATTAGAGACGTATCGCCTGTCAAGGCCCCAAACAGTACCATCGGCTGCGCCAAAGAGGTGATCTGCTCCTTCCTTGGCGATGTACCTACCTTTAGTCGTCTTAACATTGCCACTACTGTCAGTGACCACGGTCAACTTAACAATTTTGCCATAGTCTCCAAGATAATAATTGTCCTCAGAGTCTTGAGCCAAAGTGGATGCATCGAAAGGCACGCTCAATTGCGCAACAAGCCCTCCTGTAGTCATTTTAAAAGCCAAAAGAGAGTTCCTCGTTGCTGTAGTCCATAACCATCCTCGCTTGTCGAATTGGAAAACGCGCAGGTATGTAGCGCCAACCCGACTGTCACATGGTATAGGAACAAATGCTCCATTGACGAACTTACAAAGAGTGCCGTCAAAAGCTCCAATTATCTCGCCTGAAGGACTGCAAGCAAAGTTCTTGTGTGAAGCAGAAGAGCCAGCAGGCACTTCATTGCAGAGGTCTTTCCACTTTCCGTACACTTTTAGCTGAGGGGTTTTTGCCTTATTCAAGTTGTCCACAGAATAAAAACGTACGACATCCCAAAAGGGGATAGAAGGACTCATTCGAGCTGGATTGCCAAAAAATCCGGCCACACTTTTCACTTTGTTCAAAGGTGTACCAACATAACTATCCCCCTTGATGAGACCAACGGCTTTTTTGGCAAAGAGCCACAATTGACCCTTTTTATCATTGATCAAATTGTTGGAAGACCAAGAGGGATCAAAGACAGGTCGCTCGAAGGTCACGGCAGGTGAACCGACATAATCCAACTTTAAGCCCTCTTTGCGAACCAAACCACGGTTCGTTCCAATCCAAAGAACATCATTGGATGTAAAGAGACAACTGGTAATCTTCAGTGGTTCACAGTCACGAAGCGTCTTTGCTACAGCTAAAACAAAAGGAGGGTGACTCTCACTTTCATTCTCTGCTGCACATTGAGTTATATGCAAAACATTCTCTGTAGCTCTTGCCTCTATTCGCCAAGCAACACCCTTGTTATCAACAGCAATATGAAAAGGTGAATAGGATGAAGATTGTGGTGCAAAATTGGAGGACAGCTTCCAGTTTTTTAACATCTCCTCTGACAGGTTGGGACTGAAGACCAATCCCATTCGATAGCCAGAAGCCGCGGCCAATGCATCAATACGTCTGTCGCCATAACTAGCTTCACCAGAAGGTGCCTCGAGCTGATAGAACTGATGAGCTTCTTCATCTGAAATGCGGAAGAGATTTTCATCGGTTTTGAGAACAACTTCTTCACCAATGGTCAGTGCAGCGTAAACGTTACTGTACTTTTTCACAGTGGGCATTATTCGTGGAGGTTTGTATTCACCATCTATGTAAGGAAGCCAAGTAATGGAAGGACGAAGGTTCTCTGAAACACCAACTATAGCCCTTGGCAATGAGAGCAGACGAATGTCCGTATGCTGAGGATTTGATGGTGAGGAAAAGGGAACCAAAGTGAACTCGCCAGGTTTCTCCATTACTGCCAAATGCTCACCCTCGGTGCCAGCAATGAAAGCAATGCGACCAAGAGGATCAGTGACGATATTACGAAAATGCATGACAGAGAAGGGCACATCAGCGCGAGTAAAAACAAGGGGAGGTTCTTCGCCCAAACAAACCAAAGCATCAGTCGTTCCAACCCACAATCGGCCTTCACCATCTTCGGCAAGCGCGCCAATATCGCGAGCTTCAAAAAGAGGCTCTAAGGTGACTGCAGGGGCAGGCAAAGAAGGAAGGAGGAACTTCTCTGCCTTTTCCAAAACAACGCTACTTGCAGCACCTGGAGGAAGCTCAGCAAGAACTTTAGGTTTTTCAGTAGCTTTGGCTGTTGGTGAAGCAGCAACAACTGTAGGTGGTTTGTCCACGACTGGGGGTTCTGGTGTACTGATAAAAAGACGATAAGTCAAAAAACCACCAAAAGCAGAAATGGCGCAAAAGAAGATAGCTACAGGTAAAAGAGCAGCCATTACAGACTGTTCGCTAGGACTTCCACCACCACCATGTCCATGACTACTTTGGCGTACTCCTACAGGCCCAGGAGCTTTTCCGCCACGAACCTTGTGTTTTACTCCTGAAGAGGTGGTGACATCTATAGTCTCACGCTCTTCCTGAGCTCCCAAATCAAGATAATTGCCTGACCTTCCATTGCAAGTTGCAACAACGCAACCACCATTGTAAAGAAAACAAGCTGCATGATGAGCTTGCCCACAATCTGCGCAACGAACACAATCATTTGCCATAAATTCAACTGAACAAACAGGGCAAGTTTCCTGTTTTGAAGGCAGTTCACCCTTATTGGTCGTAGAAATAGTCGTATGAGAAGAGTAATTATCCATGTCGTTCCCTCCGATGTAATCGTAGCACGACATTTTAAATGAGGCACAGTTCTTGGTATAGTGTTTGCAAAGGGCGAGGCAAAACAAATGCATGGTGTCATATTCCAACTTCTCCAGCAGTTCATTGAGAAGAAGCTGGGCCAGGGGGCTTGGGCTGGTGTTGCCCAAAAAGCTGGCTTGCAGTTCAAGGTTTACCTTGCCACCACTCCCTATCCAGACGAAGAAGCTGGAGCACTGCTCGAAGCTCTAGCCTCCAAGACGGAAGAGAGCATGAGCTCAGTTGTTGAAGAGTTTGGCCGCTTTGTTGTGCCAAGCCTCATCACTTCCTTTGAGAGCTTCATCGATCCTCAGTGGCAAACCCTTGAAATTGTCGAGCATGCTGAAAAGATCATGAAGTCAGCAATGGCTGCTCAGGGTCAAAAAGACACAGTGCTCAAAATAAAGTGCAAACGTAAGAGCTCAAACCTACTCGTTGTGAACTATGAATCACCTCGTGAGATGTGTGCCTTTGTGGCAGGCATTATCAAAGGTCTGGCCAACCACTTCAACGAGACCATCACCGTAAACGAAATAACCTGCCAAATTACTTCTGGCGGTGCATGCCAATTTCTCGTTCGCCGTTCACGCATCTAAGCCACTGCCAACAAGGAAAACCCCCCGCCACGACGGTGCTGCGGCGAGGGGCGAAAGTATATCGCTAGAGTGCTTTAGAGAGCTTCTGACGTCTCTTTACAAACGATGTCCATGGTTTCCAACTCAGCCAAGATGTTTTCATAGATGTTTTTGGCTACAGGAATGTGGACACCACGGATTTTGATTTTGTCTTCACAGATCATGCGAACGCCAATGGCGGCTGGCAAACTAACGGTACGGGACATAGCACTGTCGCCACCGGGAATACCGTAGTCTACCATGGTGGACATAATGCGCTCTTTTTTGCCATCAGCGAATTCAGCGATGAACTCGTGTACGAGAACGATCATGTCGCGTTCTTTGTCTTTGAAGGCCAGCTTCTCTTCGAGGCGTGCTACGAGAATGTCAAAACCAGTAGTTTTGCCTTCGGGCAGTTTCTCGTTGGAGAAATAACCGAGCCACTCCATGTTTTTCAGGGCTACGTGGTCAGCTTCAATGTCGAGTTTTTTGGCTAATGCGCCTTTGAGGGCGTCGCCATCTTCAGCTTCGAGACCTGTGAGGGCACGTGTGTAGTCAGCGAATGTTTTGCCAGCGAGCTCAGGTCTATCTGTCTCATCAGGCAAGTTCATTTGCATGAACTGATACCAAGTTGGGCACCAACCAACATTGCGCAAAGTACCGCGGAAAACGGTTTTTGCTTCTTCAATGTGGTAGATGTCCTGGTAAGGAACGGAGTCACGGTTGGGATAGGCTTCGTGCTCGCCCAAACCTTCCACGTTGAAAGGATACATTGCACCAAAGAGTTCTTTTCCTGGGATCTCTATGATTTCGCCGTCTTCGAGGTATTTGGCATTGTTGCGACCAGCACGTACTACACCAGAAGGTGACCAGCTGAATTTGTAGCCAAAGGGATTGTCATTGGCTTCAGGAGCTGGCAGACCACCACAGAGAGAACGGAAGCTTACGATTTTGCCGTCTTTCTCATGTACGTTGTCGATGATTTGCTGTGCTGACATGTGGTCGATACCAGGATCGAGACCCAACTCGTTGAGAATGATGATGCCAGCTTCTTTGGCTTTCTCGTCGAGTGCACGCATTTCAGCGCTGACGTAAGATGTGGTGACGAGGTGTTTTTTCTGCTTGATACACTCGTTTGCTACCTGAACGTGGTAGATGTAGGGCAACAAGCTAACAGCAATGTCACAGTTTTCGATGAGACCTACGAGATCTTCAGGTGTTTTGGTGATGTCAAAAGCAATCGCGTGACCGCGCTCGTGACCACCAACGAGAACCTCAGCTTTGGCTACTGTGCGGCTAGCAACAGTAACTTCGAAGTTGTCGTGTTTGAGAAGATAGTCGCAAATCGGTTTTGATACTAGTCCGGCCCCAAGGATGAGAACTTTGTTCATACCCTGTCTCCGCTCTTCTTTCCCCTCTGATGATGTGTACGTAACTCCTAGATAGAACAAACAAAACGAATAAAAATTTATTTGGCTTTTTCCAGATACTCTTCGAGATATTTGTATTCTTGGGTCAGTTCACCGTTATAAACGATGACAGCCTTTTTAATCTCTTCTGGTAAACTCAACTCTTCTAATTCTGACCAATAGCCAGCTTTGGCAATGGCACCTACATAGGGTAGCAGCGCTTCACCAAAACTTGTCGATGACTCACGAGGCAACTCACAAGGCAAGTTGTCTACAGTCATCAAAACAGGACCGTGGCCTTCGAGACCTTCTTTGGATTCACCAGTCTCTGCAATATATGTATAAACGGGGGCACCAGGTGTAGTGGCGTATGTCGTACATTCGACGGCACCACCAATGTCACAGCTGATGTCACCAATGACACTCATTTTTGGTTTTTTTCCGTCGGCCCACTGTTCCTTCACCCACTCTAGGGGCATGAGACGAGGATTCTTGGGAGACCAATAAATGCAGTTCACTAATGAGGTGATGTGAGGCAAATACTGGTCGAAATTACTCACGTATTTCTCTGGTTCAGTGAAATACTCATGCAAATCGAATTTGCCATTTGGGTCCTTCGGCTTGACTGTGTGTTCTTCGCGGAAGACTACTTTGTAGATAGTTTTGGAGTGATCCAAGTCTTTTCTATCTGCCAGTCCTGCAAGCTCTTCAGGCTGAATAACGGTCACAGGCAAGGCTGTGAGAACGTCTTGAGCGCCTCGTGAAACGTTGCCGTAACCAGTCACGCCAAAAACGAGAGGTGTAATTTCCTTGGGCAATCCATCACGCGCAATCTCTTCACCAATGTGAATGAGCTTTTCCCTGACATTTGCCAAATCAGGATATTCATAAGCATGTTTCACTTTGGCCAAAGGTGTGTCAAAACCATCTATCTGCAGTCGCTGACCAAGGGCCCAAAGAGTCTCAATCATGCCCGCGAGACCAGCGTGGAAACCGAAGAAAATGAGACGACGATTTTTCTCGTCCGTTATCTTTTCATAGTCAATCAAGGTGCAGTCGAGGTCAAGGAGACGCTGCAACATGGCCATGTTGCCCGCTTGTCCTTTGACTACATGAGCAAAATATATATATGTTTTGTTTTTCTCTAGCAGCTCTTCTGGGATCTCTTTGACAGCAAAGATGACGGGACAATTGTCCAAATCGGCAGCCACTTCGGCTCCTGCGTCGCGATATTCTCCATCACCAAAAGCTCTAATAGTGGAAGACTGAACGGTGAATGCCAGACCTTCCTTGGTAATCAGCTCGTTAACTTGCGCCGGAGTAAGCGGAACCCTGCGCTCCCACTCGTTTTTATCTTCAAGTCGAATTCCTACATTAATCGTATCTGCAGACATTCACTTCACCGCCTTCCCAGATCCCCCATGATCGAAGCCGAGGATATTATCAGAGGGACAGGGCAAAGTAAAGCCGTTGAGTAGGAATTTTGGCAGCTGCAAAAAGGGCTAGCTAAGCCCCACGAACTGTAATCACTTTTGCCGGTCGAAGTAGTGCTCCCTCGAGCATGAAACCACGTTCAACGACTTCATAAACAGTGTCAGCTGGCTGGTCTGGAATGGGTAAAGTACCAACGGCCTCGTGGATGGTGGGATCAAAAGGCTCTCCTTTGGCTTGAATCTCTTCGACTCCTGAAGCGACCAAAAGTGCATTGATTTGCTCTCGCAAGCCTCGCCAGCCATCTGCATGAGTGGAGTCATCGCCATCGTTCTCCACAGAAAAAATTGCTCTATCAACTGTATCTGACACAGCTAACCACGACTTGATCATTCCTTGTTTTGCCTGCCAAAGACGCTGTTTTACCGTCTCATTGGTACGAGTTCGTAAACGCTCGAGATCTTTGCTGAGCTGCTCATTTTGATATTGAGCCTGAGCAAGAGCTTTCGTCAGTCTCTCCATTTTGTCAGGAGATTTGGCCGGTGGGGGAGGAAGGGTTGGTTCTACCTCTTCCACCTCATCTTCTTGGTCATCCTTGATGGATGTACCATACAGCGACTCGGCCTGGGAGCTAGTTTCTAACTGCGGAGCCTCTTCTTCTTCCTTTTTGACAATACGTACAGGAATACGCCAAACGCCATTTTCTTTCGTTGGCCCGTTCATAAGGACTCCGTCTCTTTCCAAGCAAAAATGCAGCCTTTTCACTCTAACACAAAAGAGAATATTTGCCCCTTCGATAAAAAAGTGTTACAACTTCGCACCTATGTTTAAACGCTTTATGATGACAATCATTTTGGGTTTGGCTCTTTTTGCGGCCACCATCCCTCTTCTGCAAGCCAATGACGACGGCTTGCATTTTGACGATCTGGTTTGCACTGCAGCATCAACTGCTGCCTGTTCCAGTCAGTTGGTAAATGAAATCTCCATAGAAGAGATGAAAGAAGAGCTCACTTTCTTGCTCGTCGAACTCGATTTGATCCGCACTATCATCCAAAGTGCTCCAAAAGCGAAAGCCACTGAAAACTCCTCTAAGAGCAAATGCAAAGAGATAGTCCTTAGTGCTCCCCCAAAAGTGGCGACGCCAAAGGACTCACAGCCTAAGAGCCGTCCTTAGACTGACAATGTGGGTCCTCGTTCTGTCTACAAAGGGCAAATTGTCAGCCTTGCGAATGAGCTTCCTTACTTCTAGTCCTTTGTACAGCTTGTAATCGGCCCAACGAGCTCTTTCATACCAATAACGCCATCGATAACCAATGGGAAGCTTGTTTGGTTCCAGCTCATCAAGGTATTTCTTTGCCTCTTCGAGCTGCACAGCATCAATGAGTGCATTCAGGCGCCTCAATTTGATTTGCAAGCGATACATTGGGTGAAGGTCTTTGATTTGCTGGAGTCTGTCAGCATGGATGACCACTCGTCTGGCAATGTGGCGGAAATCTGGAACTTGGCCAAAGTTATCGTTTCTTTCTGTTTGACTCGACAACTCATCGGCTACAGTTCCCGACAAACCAAACAAGTCCAACAATCTGATGACCAGCACCTGCTGTTCCTTAGGGATTCTCTCTACATCAGATGTGTAAGATTCCAAGAGAAGTTCTGTGTGTTTGGAAATGGTAACGAGGTTCTCACACCATTGAAGTGAGACACCCAAATTGGGGAAAAGCTGCTCAAACAAATCCAACTCTACGAAAGCACATCTTTCGCTTTTTAAGCCTTCACGTAGTTTCTTTATGTCTTTTGCATATGGCTCAAATGCTCTTTCAGGGGGCCAGAAAGATGTGGCCAATCTAAACAATCGACCATCGGCAGTTTTCTCGCTCACATTTTGTAAGAAGGGCAAAGTTCCAGATAAAGCTGCCCAGCGCAGTTTGGGGCGACTATTGGAAGCAAGATAACGCAAAAGCCAAGGCTGTTGTCCCTTGAGCTCTTTGTGCTGTTCAAAAACTCGACAAAGCTCAGTGGATAAGGCTTTAAAAACTGGAATACCAATGGGCAAAGCCCCACCAGTTCCTGTTGCACATAACAACAAGCCATACTCTTCATCAGTGAAACCCTGTGGGATATCCAAATTCTCAGTTGCCAAAGGTCCAGCTTTTCTAAAAGCCTTTCCATATGTCTTCAGTTGCTCCTTTGTCGGTCCTTTCCTTGGCATCCGGGAGGGAATGCACTGTTTTGCTGCAATGACGAGTAGATTTACATTAATCAAAGCGCGTTGTTCAGGCTGTTTGCATTGCCTCAACACTTCCTGCAGTTTGCGAATAATCTCTAATCGCAGTCTTTTGGAGGTGCTTGCACTACAAGCCAATTTGCATGCATCCTCAAAAAAGGCTCGACTAGAGACTCTATACTCCAAGGACATATCCAGCAGAGGTGACAAATAATACCAACAGCGTTGAGAGCGCCCTGTCAAAAACCAAAACTGCACCAAGAGGCCACTTTCGAGCATGTTCGGGGGCAAACCATTGAGCAAGTTTTTTCTGTTCAAAAAACGTTTCTTCAAACACTCGAGTTTGAACTCTGTTTGCTCAGCCAAGGACGATTTTTCTTTTGGCCTTTTGGATTTGCCAGGTCCCCAGAGTCGATGGGCTCTGCAGCCAATCCAAAGGTGACGGACATCACTATGAGGACGATTGTGGAAATCTGTTTGCAGCATTATACGTTCAGCATAAGGTAAAAACTCTTTGCAAACCTGCCAAACCGATGGTGATTCAATCAGTTTTAAAAAAACATTCAGAGCAAGATATCTTGGCTGAGGAAGTGCGTTTCCTGGACCAATAATCGGTTTTATCAGTGACCATCCATGTCTCTCTCGCCATTGCTCTGAGCCCAACAAAAGAGCATGAGCTCCCAAGAGGAAAGGAAAGCTCTCCTTCTCGAGACTTGCGATGTGCACACCCTTTTGAATGAGTAACTCAGGAAAGTTTGAAATGAGCTCCTGCAACAAAACTTGGCCCAACTCAGTTTGCTTCTCATCTATGAATTGCCCATGGTCCAACATGCGCAAAATCGAATTGAGACGTGCAAAGAGACGGATTTCAAGTGGCCGACTGTCGTAATAGGTCAAGAGCTTGGACTTGATTACCATGGCCTCATGATTTGGACATTTTTCTTTAGAGCTATCTATGATAAACCAGCCAATTGCCTCAAAGGCCTCACGCTTTTTGGCAGGCAGCTTCTTTGCGGCAGCAAGGGCCCATTGGACTAACGTTGAAGGTTCTTCCACCACATCCAAACGCCTACGTTCAAAAATGGGCAATAGGCTAGAGAGGACCTTCTCCCACTTTTTCTGTGACCTGGCTTGCTCAGCTTCATAGAGCCTAGCCAAATCCTCTAGGGGAGCTCGTTTGTTAAATGCTACATGCAGAGGTAGCTTCTTGTTTTTGACGAGTTGACCAATCTGTACAGGAGTCAGATTGGTCTTTGGAGTAGGCTCACGAACTATGAATAGAGCCAACATGAGCACAATTGGAGCCAATATCCAGTAAGGTCTACGTTTTGTTGGTATCTCTTTGGGAGGAGTGAGAGGCACTGTTGAGCGTTTACTCGCAGCTAAATCTGCTATCCCTATTTTCAGTGCACGAAGCTCTTTAGCCAGTTCCTTGGCAGTGAGTTCGAGCCTCTTGCTTTTCGGAGCAAGAAGCCCTTCCACTATCTCAATGAGCTTCCTTGGCAACTGCCCATTTTTGAGTGAAGGAATTTTCCCACTCAGCTTGAGCTTCATTATCTCATGCAAGTTGCCCGAAAAGAGGCGCTCTTGCGTCAACATTTCATAGAGCACAACACCGAGAGAATAAAGATCCGTACTTTCTGTGGCTCGCTCAGTTCCGAATAATTCTGGGGCCATATAACTAGGAGATCCCAAAATCACACCTGTGGCCGTGCGGTATGTCTGCATCAATCCAGAACGAACGAGACCAAAGTCGATGAACATTGGAGAGCCATCTTTACGGATGAGAATGTTGGCAGGTTTGATGTCTCGATGAATGATCTCTCGACTATGGGCGTGGGCCAAAGCATCGGCCAAGGTCGCAATCATCTCAACAGTCTCGCGCCAGGGAAGGGGAGTGGGACGGCGAGACAAAGTCTCTTGCAAAGAAGTAGCTGCCTGGAACTCGAGGACGAGATAGGGAAAGGTTTCAGCCGCACCCCACTCTATCAATTTGACAATATTGGGATGGTCCAAAGAAGCCAGAGCTTTACATTCTCTTTCGAAGCGGGCTAAGGGTTGCCCCTCCTTTGCCTCTTCAAAGGGCCTGAGAAAGACCTTCACTACGCACTTTTTATCATCAGAGAGGCGTCGACCAAAGTAGACAGCAGAAGTGGCTCCCTCACCCATCAAGGATAGATTACTGAAAAGTCCTGAAAGTTGAGCCACAACATCTGGCACTTAAGGCAACCTCATTTCAAATGCTTGTCGAACTTCTTGCGCAAGTCCTCTGATGTAGTCACTTCATATGCCTCCTTGACGAGGGCATCCAAACCGTTGATTTGGTGTGATAAGCCTTTTTGACAAAGAGCGAGTAAATAGACATAGCTGCTCCAAAGATTGCTTATCTGCCAAACACCCACATTTTGCGAGCGTGCCTTTTGCATCAATTTTACAACAGCTTTAATTTCGTTTAAGTCCTTGAGCGTCAAACCTGCTCTCAACAGTAACTCAAAACGATCTTTGAAAATGAGTTCAAATGGCCAAAAATGAGCATCATATCTGATTGGATTTTTGATAGCGTGCTTCTCGAGCCTAGCAAGCGCCATATGTGCCGCCCGTTTATTATGAACAAAAGCTGCTTTCTGCCCAACCAAGTAATAATTCTTAAAGCTCAACAGTTGGTGGTGAGTGGGATTTTGCTCACTTACTCTATGGAGGACATATTCATCGAAATCTTTGATTTTGGCTGCCGCAACTGCCCGTAAAGTGAGAAACCATCGATGAGTACCAAGGAGCAAAGTCTTCTCGGCAGTCAACTTCGTAGGCATAGGTTCATCGCTTTCAATGATGTTTGCAATCCAGGCCAATTGCTGCAAAGAGCGCTCTGCACATTCATTGGCAGATAGATGAGGCCCCCAAGCCCCAGTGTTGATGAATGCACCATAATGTATTTTTTTCCCAGAATAATCAGCTACATCCATACATGTATTGATGAAATCCAAACGTATGGCAAGTGGAGCTTCCGACAGAGACAAGAGCCAGTAAAAGCGCCAATGAGAAGCGACCAATGTCTTGGCCACTTCATCTCCTAATGGCAGTTTTTTAGGGGCTGTTCCAAACTTTATCTTAGCCAGTTTTTTTTCAGCTTCCTTGTCAAAGAGGGATCTGACCTCAAAGAACTTTGAGAACAAAATCCTACTTTGTATGGCTCTCTCTTTGATATCTTCACCATTAGATTTCGCTGAGTCACCAGAAATGAATTTCTTGGTAAGCAAAACATCTCGGGAGCTCTTGAACAGGAGCTTGCCATAAGCGTGACCACACTCACTTCTTGAACATAGTGCAGGCAGACGAAAGAAAAAGCTTCTTTCAGCTTCTAAAAACTCAAAAGACTGATTGAGTGACAGAAGCTGCTCGCTGAACCATTTGACTAGCGGTAAATGCTGCAACTTTTCTTCCTGGGAAAAATGACCAAAGCTCTTCCTCAAGAAAGAGTGAGCACTTTTGAGCTTATCAGTAGCCCCTTTAGACCGTGAGCTCTGCAACAAAACAGCAGCTTCAGTTGCTTTTTGAGCAACAGTATCATTGGGCAACACAGCCTTGATTTCTTTTAACAGATGAGTAAGCTCTTTTCTCTTCTTCGGTCGAGAACTTCTCGCCATTTTGTGCAATTTTGTAATGGCTACACAGAACTCTTGCAGGAGCTTTACATCGGGAAAGTTGGCCTGAGCAGACAAGCCTTTTGCCCATGAACGGAGTGTAGTCTCATTTATTCCCAAACTCTGCTTGTCCCTATTTGGTTCAGGCTCTTTCATTCTGTGACAGAAGGCAAACAATAGGAGCAAAAAAAGAAATGCAACCAACCTCAGTGAAGGTTTCCTTGGAGCGACAAGGATCTTTTTCGTCTCCTCATTGGCTCCTCCTCTTTCAAGGCAGCCTTCCAACTGAGAGCGATACTCTTCTGCTGTAATGTCTCTATAGTCAGCCTGCCTCGTCATAACACCAACAATGAGTTTGGCAAGTTGAGGTGGCACATCGACTTCATTGCTGAAAGTTATCTTGAGCGGTTTTAACTTGGACAAGACCAGCTCCTTGAGATTTCCTTTAAAGGGACACTTTCCACAAAGAAGCTCATATAGCACTACTGTCAGAGAATACACATCAGTGGAATCAGAAGCTTTTTCCGCCCCAAAGAGCTCTGGTGCCATATAAGCTGGAGAGCCAAGAATCACACCTGTAGCTGTCTGATAAGTCTGCATGAGTCCAGAGCGCACGAGGCCAAAATCGATGAGCACAGGCTTTCCATCTTCCAACAGGAGAATATTGGCTGGCTTGATATCTCTATGAATAATCTTCCGACTGTGAGCGTGGGACAGTGCATCTGCGATTTTCGCCATCATCTCGACTGCTTCAGGCCAGGGGAGGGGAGTCTCACGATTTGCGATGAACTCCTGCAAGGAAGTGGCAGCCTGATACTCTAGGACCAGATAAGGAAAGGACTCGGCCGCCCCCCACTCTATCAATTTGACAATATTGGGATGGTCAAGAGCTTCGAGTGCTTTGCATTCTCGTTCGAAACGAGCAAGGGGATGACCCTCTGCAGCTTCTTCAAAGGAGCGCAAGAATACTTTGATAACGCATTTGCGCCCATCAGAACGACGTCTTCCAGAAAAGACAACAGAGGTTGCACCTTCGCCAAGCAAAACAAGGTCAGTAAACTTTGCCTCCAGTTTTTTCTGCCAGTCCCTCACTTGATGTACTCATCCAAGGCCATTTTGAGGCCAACTTCGGGAGCATGTTTTGCTGCCAGTCTCAGTTTTGCATTCATGTAC
>CAZXTJ010000088.1:0-4796 GCA_964643655.1 uncultured bacterium | reverse complement strand
TACTCGTCAATCTTGACTCCAGGTGTTCTTGCTCGAGCCAAAAGAGTACAGCCCCAAAGGTAAAACATACGTTTATGATTTCGATTTTTTCGGCACACTTCCTCGAGCCACATTTCATATGCACTGACGTCTTTTTTGTATTTATCTAATTGTCCTGACTTCTCGAGCAAACGAAGGTAGAACTTCAATGTCATTTCAAAGACATGAAAAGTAGCCCCTGAATAATGACCCAGTTTACGCTTCTGTTCTTTGACTCGCCTAAATGCTAGTTCTAGCGCCTTCGCACAATGTGGGGCGGCTTCTTTTTTGGTCATATCGTTGTAACATTTTGAAAAGCCAATGATTTGGTGAAAGACAACAGAATTCTTTCCCAATCTATTCAACACGAGGGAAAGGAATCGATTGTCCATCTCAACGCCAATCCCACGAGTCTCTTTAATCCATCGCTGGGCAGCCAAAAAGAGATGGCGCTCTGATTCCTCATCTTGATTGGGTTCGCTGGCACAAGTAGCCAGATAGGCTAATTGTACAAGGGCACGATCGGAGCACTGCTGAGAAGACATCCCTTGCTTGAAGGCATCTTTGCCCAGGTACTTCATCATGTGATCGCGCTTCCCGCTGAAGCGATAAACATCCATTGAAACTTGTACAAATTCTTGGCGAGATGATGGAGTAAACTCGTCTTCCAATAAAAGGGAATAAAAAAGCCAATGTGCCTTTTTTATTTCGTTAACATATGAGATCCCCTCTGGCAAAGGCTCTGGATTGAGATTGCCCATAGCAAGATCCTTGGTCATCTTCTTCTCAGCTATGGGTTTCAAGCGGGCAAAGATCTGTCCACTTTCAAAAAATATCCTTTGTCCTTCTTTAGACTGTTTGGCTACACTCCCCACAAAGGCATAACCCATGTTTTTGGTAAATCTCTTCAAACAGCCATTTAAGGTCCTTCGATAAGCCAATGCTTCTTTGCATTTACCAAGCTCTTTCTCCAAAGTGAAATACTCTGTGAGCAAAACATCCATTTCTTCGACTGAATGGCCTTCATCAAACTGCTGCAGCAAATATGACTTTATGGCGAAGCTGCTTTTTTTCTTCTCCATTGGCAAAGATTTGAATTCCCTTTGCTGCTGCTGTTGAGCCAGTCTCAATAGTTTGAAGGAAGAACTCTTGTCCCCAGTGAACTTCTCCATATGGGCTTCTACGAGATAGCGTGAAACAGTCCCTTTGGGAAAACACTCTTTGTTGTTCTTGACCAATGTGACGAGTTCGTCACGCTCTGTACCACGAGCATTTCGTACCTCTTTATACAGTGTTGATAACTTTTTCAGATAAGCCTCGAGCTCTTTGACATCGGGAGAGTTGGCTTCCTTGGCAATGAGTGAGGCCTTTTTGAGGATATCTTCATATTTGGAGGTATTCACCTGAGCTTTAGAGATGTTTCTGGTAAGTGAGTGAAACTTCCAGCCAATCAGTGTGATGAGCAAAATCAAAGAGGCCAAGGCCACTATCGGTTTATGATTTCTGACCTTCTCTTTTGCTTTCCCCTGGTTTATAGAGCTCACTTGCTGTGTTTTGGCAATATCATCTCGAGCAGCTAGCTGGTGCAACTTAGCTTTCAGCTCTGTAGCAGTAAGCGTGAGTCGTTTGTTCTTTTGCTGGAGCAAACCATCAATGACTGTAGCAATTGAAGTCGGTATGCCTGGAAACTCACACAGTTTCGGCGGAACCTTCGTTAGTTTGGCTCGCAATATGTCATTCAAAGCACCTTTGAAAGGCTTTTCACCCGTTACCAACTCATAAAAGACTATTGCCAGAGCATATAAATCAGTACTTTCGTTGGCTTTGTCCGTTCCGAAGAGCTCTGGAGCCATATAAGTGGGTGAACCTAGAATGACTCCTGTTGCCGTTCTGTAGGTTTGCATCAGACCTGAACGAACAAGGCCAAAATCGATGAGGACAGGAGAGCCATCATCACTAAGCAAAATGTTGGCAGGTTTGATATCTCGATGAATGATTTCTCTAGAATGGGCATGTTCCAAACCACTGGCTAGCCCAGCAACAATCCTCGCCGCCTTTCGCCATGGTAACTTCTTGCGCTCCTTGAGAATTTGGCGCAAAGACTTACTTTTGCACCACTCCAAGACGAGATAGGGCAAAGTATCGATAGTGCCCCACTCCAATATCTTGACAATGTTTGGGTGATCCAACCGAGCCAGAGCTTTGCATTCTCTTTCGAAACGAGCCAGCGGCTGACCACCTTCAGCCTCATCAAAAGAGCGTAGAAAGACTTTGACTACACACTGCTGTCCATCGGATTTGCGTTTTGCCCTGTATGCAGCAGCAGTGGCACCTTCGCCCAAAAGGTGAAGGTCAGTAAAAAGCGTACCTAATTGTGCAACTACATCAGCCACAAAAACATCCTAATGCAAGGGCAACAGCACTACCAAATTCGTTCTGTCGGTCACTAACTGGTAAAATGCTCATGGTTCCTTCAAATTCCATAGCATGCATATGAAAGGAGTGGCGACGACAGTGCTCGATTTCGCCCATAAACTTGCAGATATAGCAGCCAAGATCCTCAAAAAACACTTTCGCAATTTACGCAGTGAAGACTTCAGGATGAAAGCTCGTATGGATCCGGTCACCATTGCTGACACAGCAGTTGAGAAAGCTCTTGTTGAAGCTCTTGCCAAAGAACATCCTGACCACACAATCCTTGCTGAAGAGTTTACAGATACAAGGACTGAAGGAGGACCCTTGTGGGTCATCGATCCAATTGATGGCACAAACAACTTCCTTCATGGCATTCCTAATACATGTACATCCATTGCATACCTAGAAGATGGCGTCGTCCAAGCGGCTATAGTTGATGCACCATTTATAGGAGAAAGATTTGCGGCTCAGCGAGGGCAGGGGGCAACTCTCAATGGTGAAACCATAAAGGTCTCCACATTTGCTACCCTGGAAGAGGCAATGGTTTGCACAGGTTATGCTGACCTTCGCAAATATGGCGATGAAACCAACCTTGACGTGTGGAAAACCATGGCTCCTAAGCTAAGTGGGCTTCGTAGGTATGGTGCAGCTGCACTTGATCTCTGTTGGGTGGCATGTGGACGTTTCGATGGATTTTGGGAACGTTCCTTGTCTCCTTGGGATGTTGCGGCAGGTAGTCTGATAATTGAAGAAGCAGGTGGTGTTGTAGTCAACATTGGCCAGGCTCCATCCTTTAACCCTCTCAACGGTAGCTTGGTCGCCGCCAATTCGGAGCTTGCACCTCATCTTTATGATGCAATAATGGCTGCCATTGCAAATAGCAAAGGTGAAGGAGAGGCCACAGACGACAACACGACTCTGGCAGAGTTAAAGAACGAAATGCGTCATTTCGTCAGTGAAAGAGCTTGGGACAAGTTCCATAATCCCAAAAACGTCTCCATGTCCATAGCCATTGAGGCTGCTGAATTGATGGAGATATTCCAATGGCTCGATCTGGAGAAAGCTAGTGAGCTCATAAATGACAAAGAGAAATATCAACACATCAAAGAGGAGCTAGCAGACATACTTGCCTATACCATGAGCCTCGCCAACTTCCTCAACATAGATATAGCTAGTGCATATCGCAATAAAATGAGCAGCAATCGCGAGAAATACCCCATCAAAGATGTCTATGGAGCCTGGAAAGGTGCCTAATGGCAACGAGTAATAATACAGAGTCGCCAGTAAAAGCGCCAGAGCCCCAAGTTCCTGTCCCTGAGCAGATTACTGCCCCCCTGATTGCAAGCCTGAAGGATGTGAAACAGGTCTTTGGCCATACAGAAGCGCTCAAAGGCATCAGTTTTGATCTCGAAAAAGGCAAAATCATCGGTTTTCTTGGGCGTAACGGTGCTGGCAAGACGACGACTTTGCGCATTCTATCAGGGTTTGCTCCTCCCTATAGCGGTTCAGTAGAAGTCTTTGGCATGAGTTATGAGTCTGATTTTGAGGCAATCACGAGCAAGCTGGGTTATCTGCCTGAAAAACCTCCTTTATATAAGGATATGGTTGTAGAGGACTATCTGCTTTTCTGTGGTCGACTCAAAGGCATGTCAAAAAAGCAGGCAATCTATCGTATTGAAGCCATGGAAGAGGAATATGGACTTACAGAAGTCCTCCATAAACACTGCTTCAAACTATCAAAAGGATATCGACAGCGTGTTGGTTTGGCCCAGGCCTTCATTCACGAACCAGATTTGGTGCTCCTTGATGAACCAACTGCAGGCTTGGATCCAGAGCAAACACAGGTAACAAGAGAGATAATCAAAGCCAATGCAGGTCAAAGAACCGTATTGCTCAGCTCTCACTTACTAGCAGAAGTTCAACAAACAGTTGATCGTATAATAATCATCGATGAAGGCGAGCTATTGGCCAACGACACACCATCTGCATTGTCAAAGGAGCTATCGCCACATAGAGAAATCCAATGCAAAATCAAACTGTCAGATGACAAACTGATGCCTTTGAGAGAGAAAATTCAAGACCTTGGACCACAGATAAATGTCAAAGTGAAGCCTGAGGAAGAACTTCATTCTTTGGAGATTTTACTCCCATCTGATACAACAGTTGACCCAGAGAATCTCTCTACAATCATGTCAGAAGCAGGTGCCAAAATTCGTAGTTTTACAGAGTCCAATTTGAGCCTCGAAGATATCTTCCTCAAATACATTGAAAGCAAACGAAACCCAAATCCTGGATCCGGATCCAGGACCTGTCTCTTTATACACATCTCCGAGCCCACGAGACCAGAGAGGATCTCGTATGCC
>CAZXTJ010000087.1:0-17740 GCA_964643655.1 uncultured bacterium | reverse complement strand
ATTTTGAGCAGCTCAGGGGTGAAACGGATCATGCTTTGGCTATCGAAGGTGCTCTTTGGTACCACGATGCCATTTGTAATCCCAAGTCCAAAGACAACGAAGAGCAGAGTGCGCAGTTTGCTTGGGATGAATTCAAGGCTATGGGACAGACCACTGATTTTTGCTCCTTGGTCAAAGATTTGATCTTGGTGACAAAACACAATGGGACTCCCAAGACTATTGAAGAGAAAATAATGGTCGATGTTGACCTTGCTATTTTGGGAGCTGAAACTGAACGGTTCGACAAATACGAAAAAGATATTCGCAGTGAATACCATTTCGTCCCAGACGAGCAATTCAAGGATGGAAGAACGCAGCTCCTTCAGTCTTTCCTCGAGCGAAAAAAGATTTATCATACAGAGCTCTTTTTTGAATACTACGAGAGCTCGGCCAGGAACAATTTGCGCCGCTCAATAGAGAAGCTGACAGCTTAGTCAATTACTAGAGCGATACGACCACCAAGGTTTGGTAGTCTTCGTGACGGCCAATCCCTTTGACGTCTGCCAATTGCCATTCGAGAAGCTTTCGTCAAATAGGAGCCGCCACGAATTGCACGATGGCTCGATGTGACAAATCCCCTTGGATTTTGCACTCTTCTTCCGGGAACATAGACTGCCGGCGTATCCTCGCACCATTCGGCAACGTTACCGAACATGTCGTGCAAGCCCCATCTATTGGCACGTTTGCGGCCAACGTCGTGACTCTTTTTATTGGCATTCTCTTCATACCAAGCGTAGGTATGGAACTTTCTGGGACTCAGTGAGCCCGCTCTAGCCGAATATTCCCATTCAGCCTCTGTTGGTAAACGATAGGTAACACCCTCTATCAAGGAGAGTGCTTTACAGAATTGCTGCAACTCGTACCAGGTCACGTTGTTTACCGGTTTGTCATTGCCTTTATTCTTCGATGGGTTGTAACCCGTGACTTGGGAAAACTTCTTTTGCGTGAGCTCAAATTTGCTGAGCCAGATGCCCTTTGTGAGCCAAACTTTTTGCCAATAACCCTTTGTCGGTCCCTTCTTTCGAGGAGATCCCATGGTGAACTTTCCAGGTTTGATCCAGACAAACTCCATATCGAAGCTGTTTACGAAAGCTCTTCTTCGTCTGGGAGCAACTGAGGCCAGGGGGAAACTCTTTTTCTCTAGTAGTTTTCCTTCTTTTACTTTCAGCCGGAGAACTTCGCTATGATCTTTGACAAAACGACGATGGGTGCCCATTTTGGGGAATGTAACTCCATCAATGGTCACCGATGAAGGAGCTTCCCAAACGAGCGGTCCACCATCTCTACGGACCGTTGATGGCTTAGCGAGAACTCCAGAACAGACTACTCTAAAACCCAACCAGCGAGTGTGGAATTTCTCCGGTCCAGAATTCGTGGCTGAAGCGCGACAATATCTTTTGGTGGAACCATAGTGACCACCACGAATTTCTCTTACGATCTGGCTAGAGGGGAATTTTTTTCGATAGCTTTGTGCAGTTATGCCAAAGGGATCTTTCTGACTCTTTTTCCCGTTATAGTCTATGTCCCAGCACCACTCGGCCACATTGCCCAACATGTCGTGCAAACCCTTTTTGTTTGCTCTCTTCTGTCCTACTTCATGTGGTTCATGGCTGTTTCCGTCGTACCAAGCAATCTCATCTAGTGGGCCATAAACAGCTGTGGAGCCCTCTTCCTTACAAGCATGTTCCCATTCGGCTTCAGAAGGTAATCTGTAGAACTTACCTTCTCGTTTGCATAAGACACGACAAAAAGTCTCAGCCTCTTCCCAAGTAACATTTTGTACAGGTAAGTTCGCTCCTTTCTTGGGTGAAGGATTTTCACCCATTACCGACTCATATTGTTCTTGAGTAACTTCCGTTACTGCCAACCAATAACCCTTTGTTAAGGTAACTTCTCGCGGTTCATCTTCCAAGATGTACTCTTTTTCTTCTGGTGCACGACCCATTCGGAATTTGCCTTTGTCTATGTAAACAAAGGACATTCCTAGGCTGTTCTTGAATGGTTTCCCACGTTTTAATCCAGCTGCAGCTAGCTGATACTTCTCAATTGATCGCTTCAAACTGGGAATGAAAAGAAGTGAACAGAATGGAATCCCCAAAATAGTGAGTGCGATGAAAAACCTCGGCCATATGACAGCTTCTAGAAAGCTTGGGCGACGTCTTCTTGGTGCAGCTTTCACTGTTGTCATAACTCTTTCCCCAGCTCGGAAGCCATCTTTTTCACCTTAGTGCAGAACTCAGTTGATGTTTTCCATTTTACTGCGCCCAAGCTTTTGGTTACCTGCAATCTCAGATCTTCGTGAAGCTCAATCAAAGCCAAACAGACTTCACTAATCGATGATTTGCTTGGCTGTGGAAAGGTTCCATTAAATCGCTTCATCAGAGCTGCGTCTGTTCTCTCTTCTAACCTTCGCGAATTGAAGTATGCTTCTCCTTGTAATCTAGCGTACCAAGCCATGGTCACATTTCGAACCATGGTCACTGATTCTGCAGCCTCGAAACACTCTCCTCTGTGAGCGTGTAAGAGGAGATAAACCAACCAAGCCCAGAAACGTTCGTCTTCATGGTTGAGATTGTCCCAATTCACTGAAGCAGCAGGTGATCCATTCATTTGCTCAGACCAAGCGGAGAGTTTGCCAGTGTCATCCCAGACAACACGGAAAGGTGCGCCTTCTTTTGGCGGAAGGTGACTGGGAGTATAAAAAGCTATGTCGGCTTTGATTAGGGGAGCTGAAAACTCTGCTTTCGTCTCAAAAAGATAGATAACAAAATGTGGTTTTATGTGATCAGCGTCAAAACGATGGCCCCAAGAGAGGAAGTCCCAATTCCAACGCTCCTCCCATAATCCTTCCATAGTCTCTTCATTGTCACAGACTATTCCCAAATCGATATCAGAGAAATCATCCATTCCGCCTGTAGCAGTGCTTCCACTGAGAAAGGCAGCCACAACTCCAGGCTCTTTGTCGAAATGGTTCAAAATAGCCTCGAGCACTCTTTTGTGCTCTGGCAGATCTTGAACAGCGGCTAGGCTGTGGACGAATTTCCGTCTTTTGCTCATTAGTCACCTCTTGCAAAACAATAACACAGCATTTGATTGGAACACTTCTCGGTGAACTCTGTCTCATCATATGAAGTGACCTTTAACTGTGACAGGAGGTAAAACACCTCAACTATTTTATGAAAACAATCGTGGTCTCTTTCTCGGCAGAATTCAGAGAATTGGCATTCAATGAAATTAGACGTAACCTCGGACAGTTCACCTCCTCTCCTATAGCCTCAGGTGTTTTTTGCGTACACTTCAAACAAGCTCTGCGTCCACTTTTAACAGCTTGGAAAAAATCTCCGCCTGTATATGTCCATCACATCTTTCCAGTTCACACTCGCGTCTCAGTCAAAGCAACAGCACAAGACCTCTTAAAACAACTGCGACGAACTCTGCGCAAGACAACACTCTTGAGACGCTTGGACAAAAAGCTCTCTTTTTGCGTGCAGGCCCGTGCAGTTGATTGTTGCCCATCAGTTGGAGCTGAGGTAGTAGCCAGTGCCCTCGAGAAACTGGCAAGACAAGTGACGAAGTGCCAACTCGATGTACGGTCCCCCCAGCAAGTAATATCTGTTCTCATTACAGGAAATGGATGTTGGTTGGGTTTGTCTCCAATTGAAGAGAATGTATCTCCTTGGCCTGGAGGAGGTCCGCCCATCGCAGCTGATAGAGAAAGACTCAATCGAGCAGAATACAAACTTATTGAAGCGTTGCGGGTCTTCAAAATCAGTTTGAAAAGAGGAGGTCGCACTCTCGATCTTGGAGCAGGCCCAGGAGGTTGGACACGAGTCTTGTTAGCCAATGGTCAAAAAGTCACAGCTGTTTCACCACGTGTTTTAGTAGACCCTTTGCTCAACAACGACAAGGTTGATTATTTTCGACAGATGGCAGAGGAGTTCATAGAAAACGCTCTGGCCACTCCCCGAGCCCATTTCGATTTCATAACTAATGATATGTATCTCGTCCCCCAAGAGAGCGCACGACTCATGGTTCAAGCCGCTCCCTTGTTGCCTCCAGGGGGACAAGCCATCGTTACGCTAAAACTACGCTGCAATGACTGGCGCAGAATCATGTCCCACGCCTTGAGAATCTTGAAAACAGCCTATTTCATCCCACGGATGAAACATTTGTTCTTTAATCACAAGGAGATTACACTTTGGCTGAAGAAACGAGAGAAGTCCTAGGGAGTTTACAGTCTCCCGACAATTGAATATTTGATTTCTGAGCGAGGTCAGTTGATGGGTAGCAATATCTTTGTCATCTATGGCAATGAGGCTTTTACAATGACAGAGGAGCTACTTGCCCAAAGAGAATGGTTCAAAGGTTTGTCCCCAAATGCCAACATTGTCTTGAAACCTAACCTTGTCGTCTCCAAACCTTCCTCTTCAGGAGCTACGACAGAGCCAAAAATCATCGAGGCAATTGTTGCCCATTTGAGGAAAAGAGGCTTCACCAATCTGTCCATTATCGAATCAGCTTGGCTTGGTGATGATACAAAAAGCGCTTTCAGAGTTTGTGGTTACGAAGAGATTTCCCGAAAACATGACGTACCCATCTTTGATTTGAAAGATGATACGACAGATGCCAGAGATGGTTTGTCCATTTGCCGCAAAGCACTTTCGGCCGATCTCATCATCAATGTTCCTGTCCTGAAAGCTCATTGTCAGACACGTTTGACTTGCGCCTTGAAAAACATGAAGGGTGTCATCCCTGACTGTGAAAAGCGGCGTTATCACCAGCTCGGTATACACAAACCAGTTGCTCAGTTGAACAGCCTCCTTCCTCCTCAGCTCGTCATAGTTGATGGAATTTGCGGAGATCTCACTTTTGAAGAAGGTGGCACTCCTGTAGAGATGAACAGGATGTTCATAGGCACCGATCCAGTCCTCGTCGACTCTTATGCCGCAACTTTGTTGGGTTATGAAAGTTCTCGCGTTGCATATATAGCCTTGGCCAGAGAACTTGGAGTGGGAAGCGACGATTTGGGTACGCTGAATTTGACTGAGCTGAACTCGCCTGGTACGAGGGAATTCCTTGATGATAGAGCGCAGGAAAATCGTCAACAAATGTCCTCATTGACCAGAAATGTTGACGCGCGAGACGCTTGCTCTTCATGTTTCGGCAGCCTCGTACATGCTTTGCAAAGACTCTCTGAAAGAGGTCTTTTGCCCTTTGAGAAATCCATCGCCATTGGCCAAGCATTTCGAAAATTGGAGACTGATGAGAACACTATTGGCATCGGCTCATGTACCTCTTGCTGTAGAACCCACCTGAGCGGTTGCCCACCAAAGGCCGATGACATTATTCGTTTTCTCTGCCAATATGGCAAAGATTAGTGGAACATTCAAAGGACTTCTCTGTCTGACCTAATGTAGCGTCTAGCAGCAGAGAGGAACTTCAATGGTCATCCACTCTCATAGTTCTGTTCCACAAGTAAAACAATATCTACACATTGGTTATATGGCTATGGCTCCAGAATTTTCCAAACCCTTCTTTTTTTTCCTCCTTTTTGGATTATTCGCTATGAAATTCGACAATAGGTTTAGTCGAGGCTGTGGAGCCTTTTTACTTAGTATGGCTGTTTTGATGGGCGTGGGTTATCTAATCAAATAGCCTAGAGAAGGGATCTGATGTGACTATCCACTCTCACAGTGAAGTGCCGACACGAGGTTTTTCCTTTCTCCACTTGGGTTATTTATCTGCCTCGGCAATGCAATCACCAAGGACTTTTGTCCCCTTTGTCTGCGCTCTCGTAGTGGGGTTCATCTTCATCCGTATCAAGGATGAAACATATCAAATGGGTGGACTCTGCTCCCTAGGATTGTCTCTCCTTTTCGGGATTGCAGCTTTTGGTTTTTAGCCTTTTACCAATCGGCCCATGAACTACTTTTCGGTAACAATTCGGGATTTTCGGTTATGCGCCAAAACATTTCTATGACGGCTTTTTGCAAACGTTCACAATCGGGAGAAGGAGCACACAGAGAGCCAGTCAATGACCACACCTCCCCCCTGCAACCACCAAGACACCAGTGACGCAGAGAACAACGTCCACACTTTCTGTCTTTGTTTTCCAAAGATGTTGAGTGCCGAATGTCACACAGTTTGGAATTTTCTCTCGCCTTCCACAACTCTTCGAAATCAAAATCACCATCTTTAATGGATCCAAGCGAAAACTGTGGTAAAGCCAAGTTGATACAAGGGTAAATTTGACCATCAGCATCCAAAACGAGTGTCTGTAGACCTGTTCCACAAGAAGGTCTGGCTAGAGCTGCTTTGCATGTGTTTGCCATTATTGAAAAAGCATCCCTACCTGCCAACGCTAGGTATTCGGGATGTTGGGTGAACAAATCAAATGCTGCATCCATAAGCTCGTCCATAGGAATGGACTGGCAATCGGAACTCTTTCCTCCACCTATTCTTCGCAGAGGAATGAATCGAGCTTCTGCAGCTTTGAGTTTTTTTGCTAGTTCGAAATATTCAGCTAGACTGTCAACGTTTCCCTTGTGACAGACCATACTAATGATTGTGTGTACACCTGCATCAACAAGAGTCCGCACAGCCTCACAAGCTTTGTCGAAAGTCCCTTTCCCTCTTGCGCCATCGTGGTGTTCACTCTTTGGTCCATCAATGGAAACCTGCACTTCGAGACTGAGAGCTGCAATTTTCACTGCCAACTCCTGGGAAATGAGCTGACCATTAGTGGAAACAAGAACGGAGCAACCAAGCTTATTCCCCTCCTCTGTCAGTTGGAGGAGTTTTTCAGTCTCTAGAAATGGTTCTCCGCCCAATATGACCAAAGAAGGATGCTCTCCAAAATGTGGAGCGGTCAGCCTCAAAAATTCAATCATTTCATGAGCTGTCAATTCGCTGCCATCTTTAACCAGTCCAGAGGAGTTATAACAAAATGTGCAGCGTAAATTGCAACGTTTCGTCAGGTTGATGGATATGCTCTCAATGGCAAATTCATCATGCTTCTTTGTATCACCCAGCCCCTTTTGTTGCAAAATGCCATGTGCGCGCAGCAATCTCATATTGGAGCTTATCTCGTCCTTTTTTGACTGCCAATGTTCATGAACCTCGAGCAGTCCTTGCAAAGACTGACCTTCTTCAAAGGCTTTGAGTAACTCACAAAACTCACTGTCGCCAACACACCAGAAAGGGGCTTCCGACCAGACAAAAAGGTGCTTACCATCACGTTCTTCGTGAATATTGGCTTTCACGGAAACGTATGAAACTTCGGGATTCAACTCATCTGTAGAGCCGAAGAGTTTTCGAGCTTTATCCCAAAAAGTATTCAAAAAAGAAGCCAAATCCTGTCCTTCCTCTTAACCACATTCACTATTCTATAACAGAATTTTTCATTTTCAGTTCCACGAAGTTTTGATTTTTTCTTCATTCGCGCTATCATTTTGTGGGGGATCATGGGGGACGACAGGATATAGGGCGGATAGTGACTCGCCGTGTGATGGTCGTCGACGACAGCGCTATGTTGCGCGAGCTATTGTCCAATAGCCTCGCCTCTTTCGGCTATGAGGTCGTTGGACAGGCAAAAAATGGCTTTGAGGCCGTAAAGGTCTTCCGTGAAACGCGTCCCGAAGCTGTGCTGCTCGATATCAAAATGCCAGATTTTGATGGTTGGTATGCTCTCGAGCGGATCCTCGCTATTGATCCTGACATGGTAGTAATCATGCTCACTGCTGAAGAAGAGGATGAAGTTCGCGAAAAATGTTCAGAAAAAGGAGCCAAGGGTTTCCTTCATAAACCATTTGTCATGGACAGGTTGCATGAGGAAATTCGTATGCTTTTGGGTGTTGCCCGTATAGCCAAAAACAATGGTGAAGTAAGCGACGAATATTACCAATATTGGGTCAAACCGAAGGTTTCTTTTCCCCACAAAGTCAACGGCGACGAATGATTTCATCCGTTGTATCATTGGAACCAACACGAAGGTGAGGTTTCGGTGATTAACCGAAAATTGACAGTATTAATCGATAAAGAAAAGTGTATTGGTTGTGGCGCTTGTATACCTGTGTGCCCAGCAAAGAACTTCAGTCTGAAAGATGGAAAAGCTGAGCTCAGTGGCGCTCATTCATTACATTGCGGCCACTGTGAAGCAGTATGCCCTACAGGTGCCATATCCAGTTCTGGTGTTGAAGAAGAGGCACAAAACTTCAAGTCTTTTGCCTTTGACAAGAGCTGGCTTTCACCAGATGATTGTGACATTAACCAAGTAGTCAGGTTGATGGGAGCAAGAAGATCCTGTCGTGATT
This sequence comes from uncultured bacterium, assembly GCA_964643655.1. Taxonomy (GTDB): domain Bacteria; phylum Muiribacteriota; class UBA6191; order CAZXTJ01; family CAZXTJ01; genus CAZXTJ01. The sequence continues at coordinate 9,389 of CAZXTJ010000087.1, read as the reverse complement.
ACACAGAAGAACCGGTCAGTCGAGACATACTCGAGGATTTGGTCAAAGCAGCCATTATGGCGCCTTCTGGCACGAACAGTCAGCGGTGGACATTCACCATCATCCCAGATAGAGAATCCTTACTCACACTCGGAAAACGTATTCGCACTTTTTTCAAGAAGCTCAATGGACTGGCAGAGAGTTGGCTTTTGAGAAATGGCATCAAACTGCTTGGCCAGTTCCAGCTCGATGATTATTACAAACGTTATTACAAAACAATAAAAGAGGGCATTGCAGAATCAGAAACAAAGGGCGCAGATCGTTTGTGGCACGGAGCAAGGGCAGCAATAATAGTTGGTAGCCAAGCCGGTGCCAGCTGTGGTCAGGAAGACGCCTTGTTGGCCGCCCAAAACATCTTGCTTGCAGCTCATTCTCTTGGTTTGGGTAGTTGCCTCATTGGTTTTGCCGTAGCAGCCATGGGAAATGACAAGGCTATCCAAACTTCCCTCGGTATCCCCAAAGAAGAGAAGGTTTATGCTGTTGTCGCCCTTGGTCACACCAAAGAAAAATATCATCTTTGTGCAGGCCGTAAGATGCCGCTCATTAGGTACTGGCAGAAGAAATGAAAAACATCGAGTCCAAAGAAGGCGCTCTCATTCGGCCCGATGGATTACCTCATCGTTATGAGTTGAAAGCGCTTCTTGGTCGCGGTGCATTTGGCAAAGTATATTTGGCTCTAGATTCTGAATTGAATATAAATGTTGCCGTGAAGATATCACCTTTTGATGGTGGATCTACATCAAATGATGACACGAGAAGACGCGCCAAAAGAGAGATCATCGCTAGCGGCCGAATTTCTCACCCCAATGCAGTCAAAATTTATGATGGTGGCTTGCTGAAATATTATGCCTACATTGTCATGGAAGTGATTGAAGGTGGCTCTTTAGAAGAGTTGATAGCAGAAGGTCCTTTTGCTCCAGGCAGAGCCATAAAGGTTGCTATTCTGCTCGCAGAGGCTCTGAGCCATCTTCATGGACACGACATCGTTCATCGTGACATCAAACCAGCCAACATCCTAATGGTGAATCCTAATCAGCCCAAGTTGATGGATTTCAACCTCGTTCGAGTAGTCGATCAAACTGCAGTGACAGAAACTGGCGCGCTCATTGGTACTCCCACTTATTTGGCACCTGAATTATTGAAAGGTGTTGCCGCAGATCAAAGAGTCGACATTTATGGGCTGGGGTTAGTGCTCTGGTCAATGTTAACGGGCAAGAAACCATTCGACGAGTGCCAAGATTTCTCCCAAGTCGTTGCTGCGAAGTTAGACAAGAACTTTATCAAACCAAGCTCTATAGTCCCAGGACTGTCAGCCGAGATGGACGGCCTTGTGGGCAAGGCAGTTGCCATTAATCCTGACCACCGTTACCAGAGTGCCAAAGCTTTTGCTAGAGCTTGTAAAAAGCTCTTGGAATTTGAAAAAAATAGCTCTATCAGCAGCACAGAAAATTCAACATTTTATAACACTGGTGAAACCTCGGCTGTCACTCCCTCAGTGAAAAAAAGTAGTCCTTCAATCGTTGGTGCTGCTTTCTTTCTTTTGCTTTTGTGTTCAGTCTTCTTTTTTGTTTTTAAACCTGGGAAAAGGACAGACTCAACAACTAATCAAGTTCGATTTGCTGTACCCCTAATCGAAGATACAAGGCAAGGAACAAAGGTAACCTGGCGCTGTTCAACCTCCATCTCCTCCCCTATGGCGACTTTCTATTCAAAAGGAGGTAATGAGCAAAAGCTCTCCGTAGAAGTATCACTTGGACGCAATTACTCTACCCTTGTTCCTGTTTCATCTCGTTTGAAGGAAGACCTGGAAGTCCTTCTCAAAGGAGTGACCAAAGAAGGCAAAAAAATAGAGTCTAAGCAGGTGGCACTTCCCAGAGTAAATCTAGACGAATTTCATTCTTTGGCCAACAGGCTAAAAGTCCTGCGTAAGCTTGCCAACCTTCCTCGCCTATTACAAGAGGTGGGAGAGAGAACTGAACTTGCCAAAGTCGTCATCAACAATCGTATTGGCCTATTTGCCTCCTCAGCTCTTTCTAAGGAAGAAAAGCTGCAGCTCTACACATCTTTGCTGGCGATGAGGCGTATCGACATTTATCTAATGTCCCGCAATGAGTTGCCGCTATATGAAGTAGGAAAAAACTTGGGACTAGTCGAACATGCCATATTCAATAAAAAACCATTTTCCAGCTGGGATTCTTGGCCATCGGACTACTACTTGTGGCAGCCACCAGCTTCGAAGAGGTACTTTCTGCCACGACCTCCCAAAACCTCGGGTAACAGAATAGACTTCCTCACCAATGTGGCCACGACTAAACCTAGAGCCACCATCAAAGCCAAGTTGTCGAGTTCCTTCTACGCTGCCTGCAAAGAGGGACGTGCAATTCTATTCTTGAGCCTCAAAATGCCCAGTCCACACATAATGATGACAGTCACCTGCAACTCCAACTTTCCTATCATTTTCTGGGGTAAGTGGCGAATGACCAACGGAACGAGACAAATACATCTGGCTGAAATACCGCTAGAATACTTGCATCCTGGCACAAATGAGATACTCGTAGAAGTGTCACCAACAACACCTAAGGTCATCTTGGAACCAACTGTTCTCGAAGCAATCTCTTTCATTGCAGGCTCTTTTGCCAAAAACCACGAAGGATTTTCTGAAAATGATTGTAGGCGACTGACCATCCCCGAGGGAGCGCGACCACTAGAAGTCTTGAGTCGTTGAGTTGTTATTGTAACTTTCGCCTGCAAGAAGTTATGTCAGATTATTTCCACTGGTAACTTACCCAAGGCTTTGGTTTTTCCCAATAGAACATCAGCCAGGATTTGTTGCACATTGTGGCGATAACCTAGTGAGGCAATACGGGCAAAAGCTGGGTAGTCTGGCGTAAATTCCAAGTCAAAGGGATTACGCAGGGCAACGTGGACTACTGTTTGTGACTCTTCTATGACTCTTGCCAATAAAGCAGCCTGACCTTTACGTAAATGGGCATTCACTGTGAAGATTATGGCTGGCGTTCCACCGACGATAGCGCCATCCCAACCACCCAGTGGTTTTCCACTTTGGGAAAATCTGCGCACACGAAATGTAGGCAGAACCTCGCGAAGAGCCTGCAAGACTGTAGAGATTGCACCTGTCCGGTCGTCTACTCCAGGTCCCAACACACCAAGATCGGGAACATAAACGATTGGATTGATGGATTTGGCTACGGACAGTGGAATGACAGCCTCTCCACCACCCAATCGAACGATGGACTTGCCTGCAAGCTCATCAATTATGCCTTTGTCCACATCGTCAGCAGCTTTCATCTCAGCGGCACGAGCTATCGTACGCTGAACTCGATTACCGGCAGCTTCGAATATTCCGGACGATAGTTCTCCGCTTTCCACTGCAGCTTTGATGGTTTCACGAGCTTTACATTGGGCAGTGAAGGTATGGCAAATCAATGCCAAATCATGACCTGCTTTGATGGTCCGCAAAGCAGCCTCTGCTGGCTCACATTGCGCTCTTGCTCCACCCATTTCCAAATCGTCCGTTACTACTGCTCCTTCAAAACCGATCTCTCCTCGCAACAACTCGGCCACGAGTTTGCTCGAGAAGGTGGCAGCATTTTCGCCATCAATGGCTGGATAGATGACATGAGAGGTCATCATCAGACCTGCATTGGCTTCTTTGGCTGCTCTAAAGGGAACGAGTTCTCGCGAGAGCAATGTCTCTCTTGAAGCATCTACTGTGGGTAGAGCAATGTGGGCGTCTACAGTTGCTGCACCTTTGCCTGGAAAGTGTTTGGCTGTGGCCATTACTCCGCCTGCTTGGAATCCGCGAATGGCTGCAGCAATGTATTTGGCAACGTGTTCAGGCTCGTCGCCGTAAGAGCGAATACCTATCCCAGGATTTTCTGGTGCATTGATATCACAGACAGGAGCCAAGTTCACATTGAGGCCTAGTTTGCGAAGTTCACTACCAGCAAGTTTTGTTGCGGCTTCAGTGGTTTTTTCATCACCAGCAGCAGCCAAGGCCATCGCCGAGGGCAACTCTGAAACTTCGCGCCCAAAACGTAAAACGGGTCCACCTTCGTGATCGATGGCAAAGAGCAGAGGACCTCCATTTGCCTCTTCCAAACGAGCAAGTTGTTTTTTGAAGTGGGACAAAGAACCTAGGTGACGGCTGAAAAAGATGACACCGCCAGCTCCCCATTTCTCCAATTCACGCAGAAAGTCGTCATCGGCCTCTTTACCAGGCACTCCAACCATAAGCAGCTGGCCTACAGCTCTCTCCAGTGAACCCACTTTTTACTCCTCCTACTTACTCTTTATACGCCAGAAAAGCATTTCGCTCGCTGGCAAATCTGTCAGCAGCCTCTTCATAACGAACTATGTATTGATTGATATTTTCGCCATTTTCAATGGCTTGTCGAATGGATGAATCACACAGAAGCAAGTCAAAAAATGGATGAGCCTGGTTTTCGTATTTGAGCCAGAAGTCTTGCTCTGGATGAAGCAATCGGATTTGAGCAATGACTGAGAGCATGACTGAAACGGGTCGTAATGAGTCACGCTCTTCCACCTTGAGACGTAAACCTGCACATTCCACACCTTCAAGTTTTGAACGAGTCGGTGTAAAAGTGCACTCCTCAAAAGAAACGTTTGTAAAACCGAATTCATCTATTCGTTCCAGCAACTTGCTCGTGTCAAGCCATGGTGCACCAAAGATCTCGAAGGGATTGTCAGTACCCCTCCCCTCTGAAAGGGTCGTTCCTTCCAACAAACAGGTGCCTGGATACATGGTGATGGCATCCAAAGAGCGCAAATTTGGTGAAGTGGCTTCAAAGGGCAATCCTGTTTCGTCGAACCACATGTCGCGCTTGTAACCATCCATCAACATGACACTTAGTTTGGTGGCCAATTTGTGACGGGACACATATGCACGCGCAAACTCAGCCATAGTCATTCCATAACGAACGGGCACCTTGTCAGGGCCAAAGGGTGATGTTATCTCTTCTTTGGCTATGGGTCCTTCCACTATGTCGGCACGAATCGGATTGGGCCTGTCGAGGACCATAATTGGCAATCCAGACCGATGTGAATGGCGCAGTAGTTCAACGAGTGTTTGCACATAGGTATAAAAGCGGCAACCAACGTTGGGAAGGTCATAAAGGATCAAGTCCACATCCTTGAAACGTGAACTATCTATCCTACGTTCTTCATCATAAAGACTACGAACGGGCAACCCCGTCTCTTTGTCTTCATAATTGGCGAACCTTATGCCCTCTTGATGTTGCAACAAGGTCCCATGTTCGGGGGCATAAAGACAGACCAAGTCGAAACCTGCCTCTATAAGGACGTCCCAAGCCCGCTTTCCATCTGCAGACAATGAAGCACTGTTAGCCACGAGGCCGAGACGAAAACCGTCAAACTTCTCTTTGAAATCGCCAGCAAACCTATCAAGACCGTTACGAACAGCCATCTGCGCGAACTCCTGTGTATTTATCGTTTTCGTCGCTTGAGGCGATAGACATTCAAGATATAGGTATCAGTGAAATAGTGAGCGAGGATTTTGCGATAGGTGTTACCAGCTTCAGCCATACCTCTTGCACCCCACTGACACATTCCAACTCCGTGGCCCCAACCTGCTCCTATGAAAGTCCATTTGTTGTCACTTTTTTCTACAACAAAGGCACCACTTTTGAGACCTCCAAAGAGGAAACGAATAGGTAGCTCTTTCTGGACGATGATTGTCTCATTGCTACCCACCACTTGAAGTTCACGCAGACGTCCAGAAACACCACGAGAAAGAGGTTTGAGCTCTCGGACAGAACCAACATTGGGATATTTTTTGGCTACAAGTGCGTCTATTTCACTCTGCGTAAATGTTGATTTCCAGCGGAAACGGGTCTGGTAATAATCAACGGGCAGATTACACCAAGATTTCACCTTTTTGCTGAACCAAACTTTGAGAGCAGCTTCTGTCATTGGATTGGGAAAAGGGTCGGCTTCTGGGCGCAAGCAGGGTTTTCCTCGCAATGCAGGACTGGGTTCAGTAGACCAAACGAAGTCGTTGTGTTCAGTGTGTCCACCACAGCAGGCAGAATAAACTGTGTCAGAAATCAAATCACCTTGGCGAAGAATGCGTCCTTTGGTTTCCTGAACAGCTTTGTTCGTATTGGCATGTTCTTTGGCCAAACCACTGTATACCTGGCAGTGCTGAGTTGCACAAAGGTGATAAGGATCAGCTAAGTGACGAGTACCATATTTGGCCAATGTTTCACCACGGGCTGCAATGGCTTGAGAACACAAAGCGTGATGAGGATAATGGGCACTCATCTCTGAAGGCACAACACCCTGCAGATAACTTTCGATATCCAATTCACTGATTAGCTGCAGAGCTCCAACTTTATCAATGCGCACCTCGAGAAGACCGCGAAATTGTCTGTCCTGAAATCCATGCCAGGGATAACCTACGCCATATTCCACACGAAAAACTTTCAGCGGTTTTGTTGAGGTCAATCGAGCAGGACCGTCAAATTCAGCAACGACAGTGCCGTCTTTGCGAACAAGTTCCATGGTGCCAGTTGCTGGTGTAGTCAGTGTTTCCAAGGGCCAAGGGCGAGCTCCTTGGGGAATGAGCTGCTGAAAGCATGCTTCACAGTCGGTCTGATTGTCCGTTGGTGCAACGGAAACATAAAACCTTCGATTGTCGTGAATGAGAAAATCTCGATAGTAGAGACGAGCTCCAGCAGGATGAACTGTAACTTTGTGGCCCAGTTGCTCCCACTTTTCTACTGTATCAGAGAGGACAGCTTCCTTTTTACTTTTCACGGTCTCAACGATGGGCCAGAAGAGTCTTTCGGAAATTGTGGATTCTTTCACTCTGAAAGTGAGCACCTCATTGGCAGCACCTTCCACGAGCTCAGAACCTCCAGAAATTTCATAAGCTTCTGCAGCAGTGATAGCGATAGTTTTTTGATTTTCCATCACACCAATACGGATGGTCATCTGGTCATTCCAGCTTATTTGGCGGTTGGAGAGTTCATTTCTGATTTTGTATAAAGAGGCAAATTTCTCACCTCTGTCAGTTTTCTCAACAGCCCAAGAAGTAGAAACTGTAGCCATCAAAACGGCCACTAGGACGAGAAATCCAGCTTTACGCCAACTTACCATCATTACTCTTTAGTCCCTTCATCTGCCATCGCTTTACGCAAAAATCCACCATGTTTTTCCAGAAGTTCTTCAGCTTCGGGTAAAGACATTCCCCTAGCCATCAAAACTGCTTTTTTCACTCGCCAATTGGACTCTTCGAGTACATACTCGACAGTCTCTTCATCAAGTTTGGTCAGGTGTTGCACCAACCTTTTGGCTCTTGCCCGCAATTTGCTATTGGTGGGCCGCAAATCAACCATGAGGTTGTCATACACTTTTCCCAAACGGACCATAGTGGCCGTGCTAAGCATGTTAAGCACCATTTTGGTCGCCGTGCCACCTTTGAGTCGCGTAGAACCGGCAATTACTTCAGGGCCCACGAGAGGTTGTATACACAGAGAAGCCAGGGGAGCCAAAACAGGAGAGGTAACACAAGCTACGAGCACACGAAAAGCGCCCACCTCTTCTGCCTGACGAAAAGCGCCAGCCACGTATGGTGCCTGCCCTGAACAGGAAATGCCAACAAGGACATCGAGTTCATTGATGTCACGTTTTTTCATCTCCTCAGCACCAGCGTCAGCATTGTCTTCAGCAGCCTCGACTGCATGGCGCAAAGCTCTTTCACCACCGGCGATTATGCCTTGAACCATGTCGGGTGAAGTGTGAAAAGTCGGTGGACACTCAGAAGCGTCGAGCACTCCCAAACGACCAGAGGTACCAGCGCCCACATAAAAGAGCCTGCCACCTTTGCGCAGACATTCCACTATCTTCTCTACGGCTACCTTGATTTGCACGAGACAATGACCAACAGCTTCGGCTGGTTTTGTCTGCTCTTCGTGCATGACCGCCAAAATATCCTCAACGGACATTTCATCGAGACCACAGGTCTTGGGATTCTGTTGTTCCGTGAGCCATTTGTGGCTGCTCATTATCAACCTCCACAGGTGAACTCTTCAGCCCACAAAAGTGCGCCCTCAACAGGGCGATGGGGTAACTCGACTACTTTCACATCAGCTTCTCGACTGCAACATTGAGCCACGATCTGACGATATTTTTCCGACCCAGCTGTCTCTCCCTCAACGACTCCACCCACCAAAACGGCACACATAGAGCCCTGCCCCTCAGCGCCATTGGCCATGGAATGAGCCAATCGACCCAACTCTTTGGCCGCCTGCGAGCAAAGCCAGCAAGGCCAGCCTTCACCTCTGCCCAAACCATTGAGAACCAAAGGTGCAATGGCAGCCACAGCTTTTCTCTTTCGACCAGCCGAACGCAGCCATCCCTTGAATGAGGCTCTATCAGAAACACCTTCTTGCTGCAAAAAAGCCTCTACGACACTATCACTTTCAGCCAAACCGTCGTAAACATCAGCCACGTGAGAAAGAAGATGACGTCCCAACCAAAAACCACCGCCCACGTCACCAGCCAAAGGTCCCCAACCACCACCACAGATGATGGAACCATCTTGGCCACGCATGAACATGGCAGTACCCGTACCGACGATAATGGCCAAACCAGCTCGCCGACCAAAGGCCGTGTGCATTGCCAACTCGGCATCGGTCACAACGGTAAGACCAATATTGGGCAACAACTCACCAAGCTTCTGCTCCAAGGCTGAACACAGTCCTGCAGTCCCAACTCCAGCTGCTCCAACGACAAGGCGCCCGGCCAAAGCACTCAACTCAGAAATTTCAGCCTCTCCGCCAAGCCGAGAAATTCCCTTTTTCACTAGGCTGACCATGGTGCGGGCAACAGGTCCAGGACCACGTTCGGCCACATTGCCCCGAGCTCCGCGGATGATTTCCACAGTCCCATCAGCCCGCCGAAAAGCCAAACGAGTATTGGAACCGCCACTGTCTATGCCGAGGGCTATCATCCCTTGACCGCCCCAGCAGTGAGGCCTTTGACAAATGCCCGAGAGAAACAAACGAATGCTACCAACATGGGCAATGCAGCCAGGGAAGCACCAGCCATGAGCAAACCATAGTTGACCGTGTGTTTTCCCTGCAAAGTGGCCAAACCAACGGGCAGGGTGTAAACGTCATTGCTATAAAGTACGATGAGAGGCCACAAATAAGCATTCCAGTGGGTCACAAAGACAAAAATGCCCAAAGTAGCCAACATTGGCGCCGACGGAGGCAGAATGATGGAATAGTATATACGCGCCTCAGAACATCCATCTATGCGAGCAGCGTCGAGCAACTCATCGG
>CAZXTJ010000086.1:0-17827 GCA_964643655.1 uncultured bacterium | reverse complement strand
GGCCGCCGGGGGAGGCAGTACCTTGGCCAACGAGAATGGGAAACCAACAGAGTTAGAGGCTGAGCTCAGTAAATTACGTGAACGGGTCAGTCATCTTGAAAAAGAACAATTTCAATATGAGACTCTGTTGAGTGAGATGTGCTCAGGCTTTGCCCTTCATGAAATGATTTTTGATGATGAGGGCGAAGCAGTTGACTATCGCTTCCTTGCTGTGAATCCTGCCTTTGAAAGACTAACGGGATTAAAGGGAAGTGACATCGTTGGTAGGACGGTGCTGGATGCATTACCTGGCACTGAAATACATTGGATACGTACTTACGGTGAAGTAGTCAAGACTGGCAAAGCTATTCGCTTCAACAACTTCTCTCAGGAGTTGGGCAGTTATTATGAAGTGACCGCTTATAGTCTTCCTCAGAACAAATTCGTCACTATTTTCACCGATGTCTCTGAGTACAAAAAGGTCATGCTCGAGTTGCGTAGACAAACCGTTGCTCTCGAGCAATCTCTTGATGGCATTTGTATAGCCGACTTGGATGGGAATATCATCTTTGTCAATCAGGCCTGGGTAGTGATGCATGGTTTTGCTGCCGAAGAGCTCATAGGACAGAAGATCAGCGTTTTTCATACGGAAGAGCAGCAAAAGGAAGAAGTTTGGCCTATCTTTGAGGGTATCAAGTCAACCGGTAGCCACAAAGGGCCAGTGAACCATGTAACTAAAGATGGCCGAGAATTTCCTACCCGAATGTCCAACACACTGTTGCTAGATGAGGATGGCAATCCTCTCGGTGTCATTGGAATTGCCCACGATATAACGGAGGAACGAAAACTCGAAGAAGAGCTCAGGCAAGCTCAAAAAATGGAAGCTGTTGGAACGCTTGCTGGTGGTATTGCTCACGAGTTTAATAACATCCTCTACGCAATCTTTGGTTTCGCTGATTTGATAGATTGTTCTTTGAGCGATGATGACGAAGCCAAAGAATACACTGCTGAACTTTTCAAAGCTGCCAATAGAGCCAAAGCATTGGTTGGTCGAATTTTGGAATTCAGTCGCGAGCAAGAGGGTGACAACAAACCACTTCGATTGGCAAACGAAGTCCATGGGGCCGTTGAGTTCTTGCGACCAGCCATCCCCACGACTATCAATATTGAGGAGAATATAAAAGCGAGTACTGAGCTTGTGTTGGGCGACACAGTCAGACTAAGGCAGCTAATGTTGAATTTGGGGGCGAATGCAGCACAGGCAATGGCTGATGGTGGTTTACTCGAAATCTCTCTTGATACATGTCAGCTGAGTGAACAGCGAAAAGCAGTTGATTTGCCTCCTGGAGAGTATTTTAAGTTGATAATCAAAGACACTGGCACAGGAATGGATCAAGAAACGAAGCGTCGGATTTTTGATCCATTTTTTACTACCAAAGATATAGGGGATGGTACAGGCCTTGGTTTGACAACCGTTCATAGCACTGTGAAGTCCATGAAAGGAGCAATTTCCGTTCATAGTTCACCAGGCGAAGGTGCTGAGTTTCAGGTCTATCTCCCTGTGTACAAGACTCTTGAAAAAGGAAAGAGTGCTTTTACTACCAGTGCCGCTGGTGGGAGCGAAAAAATACTCCTTGTTGACGACGAAGAGCTCATTGTTCAAGCAATTGGTAGACGCTTGAGAAAAATTGGTTATGACGTTTTTACCGAAAGATCGGCAAAGAAGGCACTAGATGAGTTTTTGAAGGCAAGGGACTTTGATATGGTCATAACTGATTTGACCATGCCAATGATGTCTGGACTCGAACTCATTCATGAAATACGTCAAAAAGATAAAAAGATCCCAATCATTTTGTGTACGGGTTACGGAGAGATTGCTCTCAAAAATACTGATGAGGATTCACGAAGTTACACTGTCGTAATGAAGCCCGTGGCAGTGAAAGATTTAACATCCCTTATGCGCCAGTTGCTCGACTTGGCCAAAGAGAAAGAGGAGTGAGCATGGCGCACATTTTAGTTATTGATGATGATGAACAAGTTCGTCGTTTGCTCAGTATTATTCTTAAAAAAGAAGGTCATCAAGTAACGTTGGCTGCTAACGGCAAAGAGGGCTTAAAAACTGCCAAAGCAAGTTGCCCAGATTTGGTCATTACCGATATTCTGATGCCTGAAGTCGAAGGATTAGAGACAATAAGGTTGTTAAAAGAAATCTATTCAGAGTTGCCCATTATTGCAATCACAGGTGGTGGTCGGATTGGTGCTGATGTCTGTTTGATGACTGCCAAAAAATTTGGTGCTTGTAAAACTTTTCAGAAACCTGTTCCCAAGGATGAGTTGTTCGCAGCTATTGAAGAGATCGTTGGCCATCCTGAATAAGGGCGAGTTTTCTATCTCCAGAGCAGAAGAGAATTCCATCAGGGTGACGAAGTAATCCAAACTTCCGGCAAGCTAGGGCAACATAGTGCCACAAGAGAAGTCCCGTCCTCCCGTCGTAACAGTGGATGGTTCCTTCACTGTCCAGCAAATACAAGCGCTTGCGGTGGGCGACCATTGAGCAAGCAGACAACATGACAGAGCCAAGTCTTTCGACTTCAAAATCAAGATCTTTATGCCACAATCTACGACCCGACGCCTTGTTGAAGGCAAAAAGTTGGCACGGCAGAAGGCTGTAACAAAAAAGTTGTTTATCTGTGAAATCAAACATTTTTGGTACACCCTTGATTGTGAGTACAAGTTCAGGTGCCTTTTCCTTAGGTCCCATATGGATACGTCCAGTTCCCATTCCTATGACACAGTGTTTGTTGTCCTCATAGATGGGTGTCGTGATGTATCCCGTTCGTTCGACTATGGGTAACCTGTTCTGCTTATGTTTCTTTTCAACATTCCAAGATACTACATTGAGTGTAAACCTCGTTTGTGCGATGAATATGTTGTCCTTGGTGAGATAATATGGAGTTCTCAAAGAGCCATCTTTGATACTCCAATGGTCTTTTCCTGAAGCGGAGTCAATAACTAGCCAAAGTTCCTCTCCTTCGCGTAAAACGAGAAATTTTTCATTTGTTAAGACGTCTTTTTTTACTTCATGACGAAAAGTCTTTGCCCACCTTAGCTTTCCGTCTAGAAGCGAATGGCTGGCTACGTCATTTAGCACAGAAAGAGCAAGTAAGGAATTGGCAGAGATAACCAACTGCTCTGTTGGTACCCTCTTTATTCTTTTCCAGAGTAGGTTTCCATTCAAGTCAAAACATACAAGTGTTTTGCCCAAGCCAATATATAATCTGTTCTGATGCAATACTGGTGGTCCAGTGATTGGCGAAATCAGTTTTGCTCGAGGTCGCAATCGAGAAATGTCCCAAAATGACTGGCTCAATTCAGTGGGATGAATTGATGGTAGCTTGCAGTGAAGATCGGTTGTTTTGGTGCCACAACCTGCACTGGCAACGCTGATTTGAAGCTTCAAGTCTGTTCCGGATGGTAGTCTATCTATAGTTACTATCCACTCGTTTTGCTCATTATCACTAGAGATTCTTCGGATTGGCTGCTTGATGTTTTCGCTGAAAGCAGTTGCTTCAAAGCGTCCCTTTCTCTTTGTGAACGCTCTGATTTGGGCTGCCGTCGGGTAAAGTTTGATAGTTTCGACACTTTCGAAAAGATTGTTGCCATCGTTTTTCTGCGCATCATTGGGTTCGACTGAAGAGAAGGAGTAAAGAATTCCAAAAGTTAGTAGTGTCGTTAAGAGAGCTAGGGAACAGTGTCTTTTAGTTTTTGGGGATGTTTTTCTTATTGGTAGCAGTTTTTGCTGCAGTCCATCATTTAAATCTCTAGCAAAGGTCGCGGCGTTTTGAGTCCTGTCTGTTGGCTCTGATACCAGTGCCGAGTCAATAGCAGTACACAACCCTCTTGGTAAAAATGGCGCTGCTTTAGCCAAAGGTTGTGGCCTATCGAAAACCTTTTTCATAACCGATTGTGGACTGTCCAAGTGATGCGGAAAATCCTCAGAAAGTGCATGGTAAAGCACAATGGCAAGAGCATAGATGTCAGCAGGGGGACCATAGTTCTTTCCCTGAAGAACCTCAGGTGCCATATAAAGATATGTGCCAACCAAGTTTCCAGTTTCTGTGATGGCTGTCGAATCGTCAGTAGCTTTGGCAAGGCCAAAATCCAAGACGGTGACCTTATCTTCTGGCGATATGAAAATATTGGCAGGTTTTAAGTCACGATGGATGACCTCGCGACTATGGGCATATCCAAGGGCTTCAGATATTTGGGATCCAATGGCCACAACCCTGCTTGGTGGTAGTTTTCCTTTGTCCTCAATGAGCTCTTCTAGCGGTTGGCCTTCTAGGAGTTCCTCAACGATGTATGGTATGCCGTTGTCCACTCCATAGTCGAAAATTTGGATGATGTTGGGGTGATTGAGAGAGGCTAGAATATGGGCTTCCCGCCGAAATCGTTTCAGGTGTTCAGCTATTCCAGTTCGTTTGGGAAGCAGGCACTTAATAGCAACATTGCGACCAAGGGTTAATTGCCGGCCTTCATAAACTCGACCGAATCCACCTTCGCCAATAACGCGAATGATTTGATATTGCTTGAGAAATTCATCACTGAAGCTAAACTGCATAGAATCAGATTAGACTTAATTAGTTGCTATACCCAAGAGTTCAGTTTCTTCTAGCTGAGCAGCAGGTGATGTTGCTACTGGTGTTGCCACAGGCGATGAAGCAATTCCATTCTCAGATGGGCCCTCGAGACTACAAAGTATCTCCGTGGGCGACATACCCAGAGACCGGCAGTCTTCACAGCGAGTCTTGAACGCTTCTCGTTCGTCAAAAGCGTATTCTATCGAAGATGGGCCGAAGCGAAGGGCAATGTCTTCAGAGGTGCCAGAGAAGTTTGTGGCTACATCGAAGACGCGAGCAGCTCTTTCGGTGTCCTTTGGGTTGTCCAGTGCATAGGCCAACAGGAAAGTGTCAACTGTTCTCGATGGATAGCTTGTTTGCCGAAAGGCGTCATTGATGGCCTGTCTCTTTTTTCCTTCGTTGTCAAGGCCCCAGATAATGGTAGATACACACCCTGGAGTGGACAGATGATGTTCTAGAGTTGGCTGTTGGATTGTAGCAAGCTTGTTGTCTATTGTCGGGTTTACGATTTTTGCACATTTTTTTGAGATAGCTGTCGATAGTTTTTTATCTCCAAGGCACCTATTGTAGGTAACCCATCCTTCGTGAAAAGCGTCATCCTTTCTGAGTGTCTTGTTCACCGCTTTGTAACTAGTTTCTTCCTCTGCAAAAGGGTGGGATTTGTCTGTTCGTTTCGCTACTTCCGCCAACAAAAACTCGTGAATACCTTCGTCTGAAACTAGCTTGGACAGCTCAGGAGTCAATTCATGGGGCATTGATACGGTACTCTGGCGCGACTCTTCAACTATGCCGTCTGGAGAATAATGGATGACAAACTCAACCTTCGTGTAGCCATCTTTTAACAGTTGAGACAATTGATTCTTGGTCTCGGGGTTATCGTGAATAGAATTGTATAACCTCATGGGAAGGGATTTTTTAACATCTCTTCCATAAACTATTTTTAGGACTTCTTTGTTCTCGGGAAGTTTGTAGCGTTTCTCTCCATACTGGAATGTCACTTGAGGTAAATGGGCAAAAAGCACTGAAGGTGCTTGCAGTAAGGCAAGCAACGAGATGACAAGTATTTTCCAGTTTCTACTCATTGAGCAACACACATCGATATAACGTAAATACTGACGAACCTTTTCGCCTCAGGCTTTCCAAAACTGTATTTTGACTATCATCCTCTAGAGATGATTTGAGCAACTGCTGCACTTTGCTAACAGGGAGCTTGTAGCGGAGGCGAACATTGAGACCACAAGGTTTCGGGCAAGATGGTGAGACTTTGCATTGGACCTTGAACTTGAAACTTTTATTCAAACGAAGGCGACCCTTGAGTCTTTTGGGGCTAGAGATGATAGTGACACCATCGCTTGGGAGTAGGTCAATTTTGATGGGAGTGCGGCATAGTAGCGCTTTGACGGAAAGGAATGCAGTGAAGCAGTTGTTAGTTTTGTCATAGACCGTTTTGAGTCTGAAATCGATTGCATTTGGTAATGACATTTGAGCATATGCTGAGCAGGCGGCAATCATGATGAAGAGACAGCAGTTTATGACAAGTTTCATATTCATACCTGCTTATATGCAAAAAACGATCCAACGGAAAATGCCCACTGTATCAAGTTTTTGCAGGAAACTGCCCCGAAATGTCACAGACCACTTCAATAGGGTGCACCATTTCATGGCATGTAACCGAAAAGACTGAAATAAATGCGTAATATACGAAAAAAAAACTGTTGGGATGCTTTTTGTTTTGAGTTTTCTTTTTGCGTTCGTGATTGTGTTACATGGTAAGAGTTGTGAAAACGCTCACAAAAACAAGAAAAAATGCGAAGCGATAGTTGGTGGTGGAGTTAGAAAACTTGCAGTTATGTTTCAGGTGAAGGCTGTTTTAATAAAAAACGGTGTGAAAAAAAAGATAAAAAAGAGCAATAAAAAAAGAAAAATAAAACAATGCTGTGCGCTGATGATTTTTTTGCGGTCTTCTCTTGGCAAAATGTAAAGTGGGTGAACCTACCTTTGTAACGAATGAGGTGTTTATGAGAAGGTATATCCCTGTCTGTTGTTTTTTTCTTTGCTGTTGCACAGCTGCTTTGGCCCAAGGAACTCTCGATGCTGAAGTCGCCAGGTTGGTAGATGGGCTGACAACATCGTCGGGCGAGGTGAAAGGCACAAGAGTAGCGGTTTTTCCTTTTACGAAGGAAGACACGGACAAAGTCACCAAATTCGGAGGTTATCTGCAAGAGACTGTCAGTACTCAGCTCGTTCGTAATCGAAAATTGAAACCTGTTAATAGGCACAAGCTGAAAAAGCTCATTGAAGAGTTAGATTTTCAGAGCAGTGATTTTGTCGATGAAAAAACGCGTCGGAAACTTGGTAAGTTTGCTGGTGCAGATTTATTACTACTCGGTACTTATTGGGACCTTGGCGAAGCAGTAAAGATTTCGATTAGCATTCACGAGCTAGAGACTGCTGATACGGTTGCTGCAGGTTCTTGTCTCGTTAGTCGCCTTTCAGTGCCAACGGTTTTACTAGGTGGTGCTTTAGGTCTAAGCTCTAGTCGCAATGTCAAAAAGGCCATTAAAGCACCAGCAAGAAAGGTAACTAAACCTGCGAAAACGCTTGTAGTAACAAAGAAGACGAACAAGGTCAAGGTAGAGCTCACTTCAAGACCTCCAGGAGCGAAGGTATATTGGAAAGGACGCTTTCTTGGCAAAACTTGGCGTCCATTGGTGCACTACTGCGAAGAGGGTGAGCAGGCCTATACCTTTGTCTTGGCAGGCCATTTAAAGAAGGATTTAGCTTTAAAAGTATCCAAACCAGGCCCTGTGGTGAGGGATGTTGTCCTAGAAAAACCTGCAGGTTCGTTGATGTTACAAATTCAACCCAAAGGAGCCAAGGTTTCAATAAATGGCAAAGAGCTCGTTGCAGATGAAAAGACTTCCCATCCACTAGCACCAGGAATGTATACGGTGAAGATAAGCGCAGAGGGCTGCGAAGAACTCAAAAGAGTCGTTGTGATCAAATCCCACGAGAAGACCACCCTGAAGTGTGTTCTCAAGCGCAAGCAGATGAAAGATTCTATTGGGATTGAGTTTGTATGGATTCCTCCTGGAACCTTTATGATGGGGGCTTTGAAAAGTGACAAAGAAGCGAGAGACAACGAGTTTCCTCGTCACCGAGTTACTCTGACGAAGGGGTTTTGGTTGGGCAAATATGAAGTCACTCAAGAGCAATGGCTGAAAGTGATGGGACGTCGGAGATCTCACTTCAAAGGACGTCGCCGTCCTGTTGAGAAGGTATCTTGGGATCAGGCTCATGATTTCTGTCGACGTTTGTCTCTTATTGAGCGAACAACTTATCGTTTGCCCTCTGAAGCAGAGTGGGAATATGCATGTCGAGCAGGTAATGCGGAGTCTCGTTATCTCCCTGTGAGAAGTTGCGCTTGGACTCGAGAGAATACAAAAAGTAGAACAATGGAAGTAGGCAAACTAAAGCCGAATGCTTTTGGACTCTACGATATGCTTGGCAACGTCTATGAATGGACTAAAGATAAATATGGCCCTTACCAAGCAAGAGCTCAGATTGATCCAGTTCCTTTTGATGTACACCACCATTGTGTCGCCAGAGGAGGGTGTTGGGCTTGGGATGAGACTTGGGCGCGAGCTTCAGCAAGATATCGACGTGGACCAAAACATACAAAATCAATTATTGGAATTCGTGTTGTTCGTGAGCCCTGAAAGGGCATTGAATAGCTCATCTCCGTTTTGAAAACGTTCTTGAGGGTTTTTGTTTAGACAGCGCATGATTGTTGCTGCAAAGGTTTCTGATATACCATCGCTCTCTTTGATTGGGCGAGGTTCCTTATAAACTCTTTCCAATGGTGTTACTGGTGAGAATGGTTGAGTTCCCGTTGCCATCTCATACATTGTGTATCCAAGCGAATAGATGTCTGACGAGTATTCTGTCTGCATTCCCTGGATTTGCTCAGGAGACATGTAACGTGGAGTCCCTAAGGGTTGTCCAGTTTTTGTTAGAGCCGTTCCTTCATCCAGATGGGCCAGACCAAAGTCCAATACTTTTGCTGTTCCTTTGTCTGTAACGATTATGTTTCCAGGTTTGACATCTCTATGAATGATGTTTGCTTTGTGAGCAGCCGCGAGAGCTTGAGCAATTTGTGCGGCCAAGGAAATGGTTTCCTCTTCGCTCAGTTTCTTTTTCTTATTCATTATCTTGTCCAGGCTTTCACCGGGAACGTATTCCATGACGAAGTAGGGTAAGTCACCACGTTTGACATCCATTATTTTGGGGATGTTCTCATGTCTCAAGTTGGAGATGGCTATTGTCTCACGATAGAAACGTCGGACAATTTCATCGCAAGTGATAAAACGAGGATCCAAGACCTTGATGGCTACAAGATTGTCATTGTTGTTATCAACAGCAATGAATACAGCACCCATTCCACCACGGCCTATTGGATTGATGTCTCGGTACCGGCTGGGCAATGTTTCTCTGAGTTGCTTTTTCAGATTTTCATCACTGACAAAGATTGGAGCTGGAGCTGCCCTGCAATCGATAGTTTGGTCTCCATGTTCAGAATTTGGAGACAGATGACTGGGTGAAACATCCAAAATATTGAGGCACTCATTGATGGCTTCTATCAAAGTGTTCCCATCTTGGAAACGATCTTCTGGTCTTTTCTGTAGGCATCGCATTACCAATGACGTGAGTTGAGCAGGAGTGTCAGGCGCACTGTCGCTCAATTTTGGTGGCTCTTTGAATACTCTGGCGAATGGTGCTCTGGCAGGGAAGGGGAGTTCACCGGCTAATCCTTCAAACAAGACGACGCCTAAAGAGTAGATGTCAGTCTCTGGGCCCACGTCTTTGCCTTCCATTTGTTCTGGCGACATGTACTGGGGAGTTCCAAGAGATTGTCCAGAGGAAGTGAGGTCAGAATCTTCATCGAAATGAGCAATACCAAAATCCACGACTTTCACTATGCCATCGTTGGATACAATGATGTTCGAAGGTTTTATGTCACGATGAACAATGTTGTTGTCATGAGCTATGGCAAGGGCTTTGGATACTTGCAGAGCGATATCGAGTGTTTCTCTCGTCGTCAGTCTTTTTTGTTTTCGCAAGATTCTGTCAAGAGGAGCACCCTCAATGTATTCCATCACGTAATAGGGGAGACGGCCACGTTTGACGTCCATTATTTTGGGAATGTTTTCATGGCGTAAGTTAGCTGTAGCTACAGTCTCTCGATAAAAACGTCGAATGACTGCCTCACGTTGTGCAAGTCTTGGCTCGAGAATTTTTATGGCAACTGTGGTGTCATTGCGTTTGTCAGTTGCTTGGAATACAGCTCCCATACCTCCTCGGCCAATTATATCCAGGTTGGAATAATGAGAAGGAAGCTCAGCGGCCAGTAACTCATTCAACTGTGGGTTGGACAAACCTGCTGCACGCTCTGACTTCTCCTCCTGTAGTGCCTTCGTCTGTAATCCACCTGGTGGCATAACGATATCGACAGACTGGACCAATTGAGGGATGCCAAGAAAACCAAACAAACAATGAGTGATATCTCTCGCAGAGCCTTTCAATGTCTCGATGTTCTCGCTTTCGGCGATGGGGATGGCTTTTCTGATGGTTAGGCAGTGACAGTTGAGCATTATCGAACAGTGGTCTGTCTGGTAAAGTTTGTATAATCTTATGATCATCCCTTTGAGCTGCGTAGCCATCAAATTATCAATGGTGTCTGGGAAATTCGTTCTAAGAACGAAGTGTTTGTCAAAAATCTCATCTCCAAGGGTGATCGTGTCTCCTTGTTCGGTTCCCATGGATTCACGATTGTCACCATCACGAATAACAACTTCAAATCGAAGATCTCTCGGATTTCCTGCACCGAGGAGAACATTTGCCCTAGCTAGGCATTGACCTCTTTCTGCCAAAAATGGGCTAGCCACAAGATGGATGACCATGTTTTTGGGTTCTGGTTTGTCGTTGCCAGCCAACACAGACTTCGTACGTTTCGGCCTGCGAGCTGAAAATGCAGCCAAACCCTGCGCCAAACCTGGTGCAACAAAGAGAATGATGGCTAGAAAAAACACAAAGAAGGCAGTTGTTAGTGCTTTCAAAACTGCTGTTGGAGGAGGGCGACGGAAACGCGGAGAAACATTGTCATCAGAGGATATGAATATGTGGAGCTCTTTTCTGGCAAGCAGCTCTTCTCGCATGTATTTGGCAGGTTCAATTCTGCTACCATCGAACTTTTTGAAAACAGCATTTTTCTGGATTAGCTCACCTTTGTGCTCGTAACTATAGGTAATGAGAAGTGCCAAATCTCTATCTATGTTTCGGATGATTGCTTCATCCAAGGTGGCTTTTGCTGGACTCCACTGGTCCCAACCGATGATGTAGGCCAAGCCTGCATAAATCAACACAGCACAGCCAAAAACTGCAGTATAAAGAGCTGCTCGTCTATTCCAAGGATTGCCTGAACTCAATAACTCATCCTCTCTGTGAACACTATACTTCAATGAATCTAAGAGGCCAAAGAGAGGAGCTTTTGTCTAATTCTTACAAACCCATACGTTTGAGCTTTTTTATGAGGCCCCGACGGGTTATGCCAAGTATTTCTGCAGCTTTTGTTTTATTTCCTTCTGTTTCCTCTAGAGCTGCGAGTATTGCTCCCTCTTCCATCTCTTTGAGAGTTTTTACGGGGCCTTCGCTTGCTGATGCCATAGCACTCGCAGTTTTGTCTGCAGCTGGTCTAATCGTTGGTGGAAGATGTTCAGGTAAGATTACATCTGTATTGCTGAGGATTTGCGCTCTTTGCATTGCATTACAGAGCTCACGTACATTTCCAGGCCATGGGTAGGAATGTAAGAGCTCTGTTGCTGCACGAGATAGTCTTTTTCCCTTGCCGCCAGCTTCAGCCAAGAAGTAGCGAGCGAGAGGTACGATGTCTGCCTTGCGTTCTCGGAGGGGAGGTATCTCGAGGGCGATTACGTTCAGTCGATAATAAAGATCGCTACGGAAACTACCAGCTTCAACTGATTCGAGCAAAGACTTGTTAGTTGCTGCCACGAGTCGATAATCAACATTTATCTCTTTGTCAGACCCAACAGGTGTAATTGTGTTGTTTTCGAGAGCTCGGAGCAATGCTGGTTGAAGCTCAAGAGGCATGTCTCCTATCTCGTCTAGGAATAGGGTTGAGCCATCAGCTTCACGAAAACGCCCCATTCGTTTGCTATCAGCGCCTGTGAAGGCACCTTTTTCGTGGCCAAATAGCTCTGACGCTAATAGCTGAGCGGGGATTGCAGCACAATTAACGGCTGTCAATTGACGTTTACTTCTAGGAGAAGCACGATGAATGAACTGGGCAATAACCTCTTTACCCACACCGCTTTCCCCTGTTAAGAGAACCGTTACATTGGTATTGGACACTCGATAAGCATCGCGAAGTAGAGTGACCATTGAAGGGCTTTGGGCAACAATGCCTTGCAGTACATCTGATGGAACTTCTATATGCTCTTCAATGCCTTGAATGCCAAGATTGTCCCTGACTGCCGAGACCAATTCATCGAGATCGACTGGTTTGGAGAGGTAGTCAACAGCGCCAAGCTTGAGAGCCAAGACTGCATCTCTAACATCTGCGTAGGCTGTAACCAGCAAAAAAGGCAGTTCTCCGTACTTTTCGCGCGCCTTCTGTAAAAGCTCGATGCCGCTCTCTCCGGGCATTCTTACATCGCTGACTACGAGAGCAATTTCGTTTTTTTCTAGTTCTTGCAGGGCTTTTTCTGCGCAGTCAGCTGTTACAGTCGCGAAGCCACACTCTTCCAGTGTCATTTTATATAAATCGCGAAATGAGCTTTCGTCATCTACTATCAGTATGAGAGGTTTCATTGACCCTCCTCCATTGGAGTTACTTCGATGTTACCCAAAGTGAATTTGGTGCCACGCCCTTCTTCGGTTTCGAGGGATATGGTCCAATCGTGCAACTCTATAATCCTTTTTGTGATAGCCAAGCCTAATCCGTGTCCGTTACTTTTTCCAGTCACATATGGCTTGAATACATCACCACGAAGTTTTTCACTAATACCACAACCATTGTCTTCGACAATGATTTCTCCTTTATTGCCATCAGTGCTGAAGTCAACTTTCACTTCTCCTCCTTCACTCGAAGCATGGAGACTGTTGAGCAGAAGGTTGACTAGAACCTGCCCTATCATATCTTTGTCACAACGGAGTTTAGCTTTTTCCACTTGGGATGTGAGTGTTACCCCCATAGTGTTGAAATCAGTGCTTAAGGCCATTGCTATTCGTTCGATAACGTCATCAGCTTTGTACATTTCAAATTTGGGTTCACGGAGGCGGGAGTATTCCAAAAACTCGCCCAATCGACCAGAGGCTCTGTCTGCGGCATCTTGTATTTGTTCAGCCATGTTTCTAACAACGTCAGAATCGTCTGGATGTTTGGCAATTCTTTGTGCCAAACCAAGCATGATACCTATTGGGTTTTTGGTCTCATGAGCCAAACCTGCAGCAGTAAGACCCAACTCCTCTAGGTGTTCACGCTCTGTTCGTTCTTTTTCCAGTTCCGAAGCAAGTGTACTTGAGCGAATGGATTGAGCCCAAGCTCCCAAAATACCTGTCGCCATAAGTGCAACGACGAGAAAGATGGCCAAAGAATTGTCCGGTCTCGCTTCCGCGAAGAACCTTCCGTGGCGTAGCGACATTGCTAAAACAAGAACTATGTCGCTTGAAAGCAAATCCTCAGGGCCATCTGCAGTACCCCATTCATAAGGTTTTGGAGGGCGAAGAGGGGGATGGCCTCCACCAGGTCGCGGAGGGTGGGCTGAGCCAAAACCCAAGCCTTGAGGGCTCTGGACGCCTGGACCTCCTTGATGCTTTTCGGGAGGAAGAAAATAATCGCCAACTCTTTTCCATAATATGAGATAAGGACCTTCTTCCCTTTGTCCATAAGACCGCCAAATTTGTGTATCATTTGGCAATTCTCCGGCAGAGCAAATGATCCGTCCATTTTTGATCAAGTAGAGACACTGCAAATGTGGCGTTTGACTTACTAGTCGTTGAAAGTACTGACCAGTATCATTTTTGTTGAAACTGAGCTCGTTCTTTTCGTTGAAGAGCGTTCCATCAATTGTATTGACTACGCCATGGGCGTAACGTCTCAGGGGATCTCTTGCTCTATCGTGCATCCGATTGAGACGTTCCATTGACCAAAGAGTAAGAACAAAGACAGTAATCACAGCGCCAATAATGGGGCCGCGATATTTCTTTTTCCAGTCTTTTGTTTTTTTAGACAAGTATCCTCCTGCACAACAATTTAGCAGTTTTAATGCCATGATTGTGCGTGGCTATATGATCTAGCGAACATTCCTTCTGTGGCCGCATTTAGCGGCCAATCTCTTAACAATAATTTAACGTTTGTTAACGCTGTCACTGTGAACATTGTTCACATGGGGAAGCTTTGGTGTGAACTTTGTTCCAGGTAAAAAGTGAATTTTGTATGCCTAGTTTGTGAATGTCTCACTAGGAGCTGAGTCTGACTTTGCGATCAAATTGGCACGGTCTTTGGTTTCGTCGGATCGTCGGGCAGCCGAATGGCGCTCTCTACGAAAGGACGGTGTCCCATCAACGGACGAAACCTGGCCAATTTGGCCCTCAGCGACAGTGGCTTTCTCTTTGATGTTACGACGGGTCACACCTACACATTAAACAAGACTGCAACGTTCATCCTCAAAAACCTCATCGAAGGTAACGCACCAGAAGAGGTCGCCCGAGCGACGACTCAGAGGTACGTCGTTTCACCCGAGATAGCAATGCGAGATATCGAACGTTTTATTGCTCGTCTCGTTTCATTGGGTCTGATGAAAAAGGGAGGGCAAGTGTAATGAAAATGTGTAATGCAACAATCGCTGTCACAGGACTCAATGCGTCTGAGAGTCCTGGACCTGGTGTGGCAGTCATTAGATCTATCCGCTCCGCTCAAGAGTTCAAAGGCAAGATAGTTGGAATGTCTTATGACCCTTTGGATACAGGTATTTACATAAATGGTGTATGCGATTCTGCATATTTGATCCCCTATCCATCGCAAGGCAGTAAGGTATTGCTTCGGCGAATAGTGGAGATACATGAACAAACTCCATTAGATGCAATAATTCCAACCTTAGATGCGGAGCTGCCTGCTTTCATTGCTATAGAGGCCGAACTACAGACACTAGGCATTGGGCTATTTTTGCCTACAGCAGACAGCATTAAAATGTGTTCCAAGGCTATGCTGACTAATCTAGCAGAAGATGGCGTGGCAGTTCCTAGAGGAAAATGTATAACTGATATCCCCAGTCTTTATCGACTAGGTAAAGAATTCACATATCCTATGGTCATCAAAGGCCGTTTCTACGAAGCAGATGTAGTCTATTCAGCCATTGAAGCAGAACGTAGCTTTCGACGATTGGCAGCCAAGTGGGGATTGCCAATCATAGTCCAAGAGTTTTTACCTGGTGAAGAGTATGATGTCGTCGCTTTGGGGGACGGCAAAGGTGGTTTACTTGGCGCTGTTCCAATGCGAAAGATGCAGCTCACTGACAAAGGCAAAGCTTGGGGTGGTGTAACCATCAGTGACCCCAAGTTGACCGAGTTTGTTCGTGAAACTATGGCTCGGCTCAAATGGCGAGGTCCCTGCGAGTTGGAAACAATCAAATCCACCAAAGATGGCTCCTATTACCTCATTGAATTGAATCCACGTTTTCCTGCCTGGTGTTTTCTATCTGGTGCAGCCGGTCAGAATTTGCCTTGGTATGTAGCTCAATTGGCTTTGGGGCAAGATATAGAAGCAGTAACAGATTACAAGACGGGGATCATGTTTTTACGTCACTCCATTGACATGGTTTATCCCCTCGAAATGTACGAAGCAATGACCACACTCGGAGAAGTACACAAAGAAAGAAGCGAATGTCATGCGTGAAGCCTACGATAGTCCAACAATCATTAGCCACCTTCCAGGTTTGGCAAACAAATTCGGAAGAAGTCACAATCACAACTTTATGCCTGAGATTGACGGCGTAAATGTAAAAGCATTGATGGCAGAGTACGGTTCTCCTCTTTTTATCTTTAGCGAGAGAACTCTGAGAAGAACAATTCGTGAAGCTCGCAGGGCCTTTGAAGTTCGTTACCCAAAAGTTCGATTTGCCTGGTCATATAAAACGAATTATCTCGATGCCATTTGCAGGATTTTCCACGATGAAGGCTCCTGGGCAGAGGTAGTAAGCGAATATGAATATGAGATGGCTCGTCGCTTGAATATTCCTGGCGAGCATATAATTTTCAACGGCCCTTATAAGTCGCGAGAAGCTCTGCGAAAGGCTATCTCGGAAGGCGCGACCATTCATCTCGACAGCCACGACGAGATGTACGTTTGTGAGCAAGTAGCCGAAGAGCTTGGTAGAGTTGTCGAAGTAGGTATGCGACTAAATATGGATACGGGCACATATCCCGCTTGGTCTAGATTTGGCTTTAATCTCGACAATGGAGAAGCTTGGGGTGCATTGCAACGTATCAAGATGGGCGGGAAGCTCAAAGTTAAGGGCATTCATTCACACTTAGGTACCTTCATCCTTGATCCCACAGTGTACAGGCGGGCAGTCGAAAAATTGGCAGACTTTGCCAAAAAGGCTGCTGAGCTAGATTTCGAAGTTGAATATATAGACGTCGGTGGTGGATTTGCCTCTAAAAACACATTGCACGAACAATATGCACCTGGTGACGAAGCCAATCCAACTTTTGATGACTATGCCGAAATGGTGACGAGTGCTCTTCTAGATGCCAATTTCCCAGGAGACAATCCTCCAACACTAGTACTAGAAACGGGACGGGCTCTCGTAGATGAATGCGGCTTTTTGGCTACGAGTTGCGTGGCGAACAAACGATTACCATCAGGTCTGAAGACTACTGTCGTCGACGCAGGAGTAAACGTAATGTTTACCTCTTTCTGGTACAAACACAAGGTTACACCAGTCGATGATTATCGCGGAACCCTGGAAGAGACTGTTCTTTACGGACCTTTGTGTATGAACATCGACGTCTTGCGTCCCTCAGTACTCCTGCCACCATTGAGTCCCGGTGATGCTGTCGTCATTCACCCTGTTGGTGCATACAACGTAACTCAGTGGATGCAGTTTATTAGAATGCGTCCTGCCATAGTCCTCATTGGTGAAGATGGGAAAGTGTGTAAAGTCAGGGATGCAGAGACTATCGATGCCGTCAAATCGCACGAGCATATGCCGGAGTGGTTGGCATGAACATCAAAAGCGTATTGAGCGGTTATGCCCAAATATACTTTTCAAAAGATTGGTATGTGGGACTGCTCTTTCTCATTGCAACCTTCATTATTCCAGCTCAAGGTTTAGCTGGCTTGATGGGACTACTGTTGGCAGACTTTTTTGCCAGAATGCTGCACCTACCTTCTGAGTTAATAGACGAAGGGTATTTTGCATACAATGGAATGCTCGTGGGACTTGCTCTGGCCCTGACCTATCGAGTCGATTGGGCCTTTGCAGTGATATTCATTGGTGCAATAGCACTCACCGTTCCCATTGCTGCCACATTACATTCTTTAATGTTGCGTTATCTCGGGACACCGCCTTTGAGTGCACCTTTTGTTCTTGCTAGCTGGCTTGCATTGACTGCTGGGCGTCGTTTCCCTGGTTTGCTCTATACTGTTGCTCCCTATGAAGTCGAGACGCTCGTTGGAGTCTTGCCACAGAGTTTCGAGTACTGTTTTCGCACCTTGGCAGCAGCTTTTTTCCAATTCAACATTCCAGCTGGTATTCTCATCTTCTTGGGCTTGATGTTGTTTTCTCGCCATGCACTAATGCTTTCCATTATTGGAATTGCAGCTGGTGCGTCGGTTCAAGCGTTGTTGGGCAGAGGATTTTATCACCTTGATGGTGGATGGCTCGGTTTCAATTATGCACTGACAGCCATTGCCATTGGTGGTACCTGGGTTGTACCAGGATTTGATTCCACAGTATTGGCAGCAATTGGCGGCCTGCTCTGTGCGCTCATTACCGCTGCCTCACTGACTGTTCTAGAACCACTAGGTTTACCTGTCTTGGCTTTTCCTTTCGTTGCTACGACAACACTGGTTCTATATACGTTACGCAACAGGATAGTCGAGGAACCTTTCAGGGTGTTGGCCAGTC
>CAZXTJ010000085.1:0-17951 GCA_964643655.1 uncultured bacterium | reverse complement strand
AGGAGCAGGTTTTTTATGAAAGCTGCAGCTAGCACTACCAAGACGAGACGAATTTTTCTGACCTTCATTGCAACACTCATTGTAGCCCTGATTGCCCCTGCTGCATTGATGTCTCCTGAAGCCGAAGCCGCTGAGAAAGATGACAAGAAGATAAGCAAATACCAGCAAATCTCCAACAACATCAATACGCTGGTCAGTAATCTTCCCATTCTGCCTCCAGACAAGGCTGCAAGGCCTTTTGATTCCACTTTGCGAATTTCAGGAATGCCAGTAGGCAAGTTTTTCCGTTTGCTCAGCCGACCGCCATTTCTCGACATGAATATGGTCGTTGCTACGGACAGTCCGAACCTAGATAGG
This sequence comes from uncultured bacterium, assembly GCA_964643655.1. Lineage (GTDB taxonomy): Bacteria > Muiribacteriota > UBA6191 > CAZXTJ01 > CAZXTJ01 > CAZXTJ01. The sequence goes on along the minus strand of CAZXTJ010000085.1, from coordinate 17,594 downwards.
CCTTTTGATGTCGATTTGACTGACATTACCGTAGGTGAGCTCTTTAACCTCATTCTGCAACTCAATGGTTTGCGGGCCATGCGTTTTAATGAAAAGACACTCATCATTGTCAGTGCAGATGACAAAAACAGCTATGGAGTGAAAAAGCGGAAAACTTACAAACTGACTTATTTTATGCCCCAAAAGCTCAAAGAGTTCATTGAAAACGACGAGTTCCTCACGAAACAACTGGAAAAGACCACTATCATTCCAAACGACGTACAGAGAAACATGTTGGTCGTAGGCTCTGCAGACGACTTGGTGCTCATGGATTACATCGTTGATTTGTTGGATCGAAAGCCTGACAAAATCCACGCTCGTATCCCTCTTTCCAATATGGAGTTTTCAGACCTTACTTCAGCACTGACAGAAATGCTGCCTGAAGACATTGCTTCTGCCATTGATACAGAAAGATGGGTTTATTCCAAAGCTGGTCGTGCCATCTTGGTTTACGACGATCCGACGACAGTAGAATTGCTTCGTAAACTCGTGTCCATTATCGACATTCCACCGAAGCAGGTTCTCATCGATATTGCCCTCATGGAGGTTTCGAGCAACTTCTCTCGAGAGATTGGCATGAAGCTGGGAACTACATCGTTCACAGTGGACAGTTTGGACAAACTCTTCAGCCTCTCGCGACTGTCACGGACCCTCAACACGAACAATATAAATCCGTCACAGACATCCATCTCTTATCTGCTTCAGCAGAGCGGTGGTCGGGCACTAGCCAGTCCGAAGGTACGTTGTCTCGATGGCGAAACTGCTGACATCAACATTGGTGAGATCAGAAACATTCGTGTGCAGTCCACAGAGTTTGCCTCAAACACAGGTGGCGCTTCACAGCAAACTACTTTCAACACTCAAGAGGTTCCCATTGGTGTTCAGCTGAACGTCAAACCTGAGGTTCATAATGACGGTACAGTTACTCTTGACCTCTCGATTTCCGATGAGGCCGTCTTGAACATTCAAGACTTCGGTGTTGACCGTACAACAAGAAACTCAACTACCAAACTGCGTATCAAAGATGGCGAGACAGTCATTATGGGTGGCTTCATCAGTCAGAACCGCGATTACGACAAAACACCCATTCCTATCCTTGGTCAATTGCCCCTCATTGGTCGTCTGTTCCGTGCAGGTCGCCGAACAAAAATCGACTCAGAGCTAGTCTTCCTCATCACTCCTTACATTTTGGATTTCGAAAAAGACGCCAGCTCACAATACAAACCAAAAACCATTGGTCAAATGCGCAAAGACTACACAGAAAGTTTTGCTGACACCTCAATCAAGAGCTCAACAACTCGCTGGCTGGAAGACAACAACACTAAAACAAAACTCATCATGGACGCTGAAGGTAACGTAATATACCGCCAGACCTGGTCCAAAGCCACTGGCAAACCAATTGGAAGTGCAGTGGACTTGCGGACTGAAGCTGAAAAAGCAGCAGACCCAATGGGAGTCAACATGCCTATAGAAGGCGCTCTCAAACCAGTGACTACGGAGACAACAACACCTGGCGTAACGACAACACCTTCAACAAGACAAAGAATGACACCAGAACAATTCCGAGCGTTGATGCAGCAACCTTTGCAACCACCAGTTCCTGTTGCCCCAACACCAACGGTCGCACCAACACCATTGCCAACTGCAATAGCTGCCCCAGCACCGACGATAATGGTACCAACAACTCCACAACCAACAGTACCTATCACACCGGCTACTGGCGGGGCTAAACCGGGAGAGAAAAACTGGAACCAGCTACTAGACAGGCTGGACAACATCTTAGGCTCTACAAAGGGCGTCTAGATAGACTTTGACGAGTCCCCTTCGACAAAAGTCGGAGGGGACTTTTTTATTCAAAAAAAATCAAAATAAATTGAACCTTCCTAGAACCATTTGTGTAGAGGGGAATGGCCAAGGGCATGTTTGACTTTGGTCTCAGAGGTAAGTTATCGTTTCTGACAGTAAGTAAGGAGGGTGCGGGCTGTCGGAGGCCGCTAGGTAAAATCCAGGGGGAAAGGGAACGTTTTAGGGAGGTCCCAAGAGTCATGAAAAGAAAAGGTTTCTCTCTCATCGAGCTCCTGATCGTTGTTGCGATCATTGCTGCTCTCGTCGGTGTGGCTGTGCCATTCTTCCAAGACAACTTGCAAGAAGCACAGATTACCAAAGCCAAGCAAGACTTGGATGTCATTCGAAACGCTATCAACTTGCACGATGCGCAGAACCGACCTTTGGTTGGTACAGATTTGCAGCCTCTGCTAGGTCGATATCTGCAAGAACTACCAAAAGATCCTTGGGGCAACCCATACCTGCTCGACGCCAACTGTGGTCTCGTCATCTCCTTCGGCGCAGACGCTCAGGCTGAAGGTACTGGCGGCGACCAAGATCAAAAAGCACGTTATAAACCAGCTCTCAGAATTCAGCGCTGTCAGTATGATGGTCCTTGGGGTTTGCCCAAACCCAACAACAAAGTCATCGTAACTATGACAAAGCCTTTCCGTTGGAACGGCGCCGCAGGTCCTGGAGAATTGCGTGCCGATCTTTGTATTTTGACGAACACTCGTGACTTCACAGATGGTAACCCTCTCTCACTGCAGGAACTAGACACTGCCTTCGGTGGAGGTTCTCAGTCCAGTGAATGGAGAACAGCAACAGCGGGTGCTGGTTACAACAAACCTGCCGATGGTATCGTTTCTTATGGCAATACAGAGACAGTCTTGACAGGTGGACAGCCCATTACACCAACAATGGCAATCAACTTTGACGAAGCTTCTGATGGTGCTTCTCTTACAGAGTTCGGTATCGTTGAAGCTTGGCTCCAGGGCGGTCCTCTAGATGAGGCAATCTTCGGTGCTGGTGCTCGTTCCACTTATCAGCTCTCTCCAGAGCGTATTCCTAGATATCAGGGTGAAAACCGTGGTGTTAAGATCGAACGTTACTGATCTGACACAAAGCTGTTAACGAGAAGAGCCCACCTTTGTGGGCTCTTTTTGTTACTAGTTGCTACTCTCTTCAGCATGTACTAAATCTATTGTTACAATAACTTGTGTTAGTGAGAGGGAAGATGAGCAATACGAGCGGATTTTCATTCATTGAACTCGTCACTGTTGTTGCACTCATTGGTATCATTACCACTGCAGCAGCTCCTGTAGCCTCTTCCCTATTTCAAAGACACCGCGAAATGGTTCTTAGAGAGAACTTGCTAACTCTTCGGAAAGCCATTGCCCGTTTTGACCAAAATCTCTTTGATGATGATGCAGATGGTGAGATAGACGAAGATTCACGAGGTGACGCCAATCACGATGGTTTTCCAGGCATACGTAACATTGACGACGATGGTGATATGCGTGAAGATGAAGACTGGTTGAGCCGCACACCTTTTGACGCTGGCGGATTTAATATGCTCTACGATTGGAACGTACGCCGCGATGATGATGAAGATGGCTGTGCCGATGAAGAGGCCTTTCCTTCCGATCTCAACGACTTGACCATGAAAGTACCGCTGCTCCACAAAGCCATCCCCATTGATCCCACTTTACGTGTTGCCAGTTGGCACACTGTCTTATTGGAAAAAGACGTTCCCGGTGGTGTCTATTTGGCCAACAATGATTTTGATTGGTATGAAGACGTTGGTGTACCTGGGTTTGTTAATGGTGTAGACCCCATTGTCGTTTCAACGGACAATATTTATAGCGTGGGAACTGACAAGATATTGACTGATCCGGGATCCAACCTTGCAGACGGTGATACACTGGTTCCATTGACAGATGAAGATCCACGTAATCGCATTGATGATGATGGTGATGGTCAAATTGACGAAGATGCACCAGACATGCTCGATGTAAGAAGTATGAATTCAGCCAAGGGGCTCAACCAGACTTCTTATAGTGAATGGTGAGGATTGAAATGTTTCGCCCAAGTCGCAAGGGTTTTTCTCTCGTCGAAATGCTTGCTGCTGTTGCTATTTTGTCTATGTTGGCTTTAATGGGTGTGCCCTATGCTCAATCAGCCAAAGACCGCGAACTAGAAATGGCTCTCCGTGACACTCTTACCCGTTTGCGATGGGCACTCAATACTTATGCTTGGAACGAGGATCTTCACGACCAAGACGGTGATGGTGTTGCTGGTGAAGATCCTGCAGGTGATCCTGATGGTGATGGTGTCCACGACGACGACCGCGATGGCAGCGTCGACGAAGATGGAGCACCCAATTATCCCCAAAATCTAACGGACTTAGAAACACGTGGATATGTGGCCACCATCCCCCGAGATCCAATGAATAAAAACCCTGGTCAACCAGCAGCAACTACTTGGGCCACGATTACCATTACACGCCACTTTGTATGGTGGTCTGTTCCACCACTTACTGATACCTCCAGTGAGACTGGTATTCTCGACGTTCGGTCTGGCAGCTTTGGTAAAGGTTTGGATGGAACGGAATTCTCCAACTGGTAAGAGCATTAGTCGTTTATCTCTTGCCAACCAGCAGGCCCTTTGTCATAGGGCGGAAGCTTTGCAAAATATCTAGTCTCCAAAGAAATGTCCCACCCTTGTTCCAGCATCTTTTTTGCGGCTGCTCTTGCCTCGTCAATGCGATCTTCAGCACCAAGAGCAATAGCCAGCTTACCCAAAGCTAGTTTTGGGTATTCAGTAGCAGCTTTTTGCAGAGGTTCAATGGCAGGAAGAAAACGTTCGCCATGTAGATAAATCTCACCTTTGACTAGCTGCGCTCTATTGTTTTTTGGATCGGCTGCTAGCGCTTTGTTTATCATCAACAGCGCTTTTTCTTGCTCGCCCAATTCCAGTAACAGAGTGGATAAATTAATGAGCCCTGGAACAGTTGGATTCTTGGCCAAGGCTTTGTTCAATTGTTTTATCTGAAGGGCAGTAGCCTTTGCTTTTTGCTCGACTTGTTCAAGATAGACCTTTGCCGCCTCCAGATTTGGATATTTCTTTCGAATACTTCTCAGTTGACGAATGGCCGCAAATGGCCTTTTAGCTGCTACAAGCACAATAGCCCAAGACATCAGGGCTTTCTTGTCTTCTGGCAGCTCTTTTAAACCTGCTTCAACATAGGTTTTTGCAAGCAATACATTGCCTAGCGTTGCGTGATTTGCTCCAACAACAATCCACTGTATTGGTTCTTTGAAAGGATAAAGTTTGAATGACATTTCCATCTGCCAAAGAGCTTCCTCGGTGAAGCCAGCTTTTAGCAAAGCAACTGCATATTGATGATGAACATACCTTGCCGTTGGTGCTTTTGCTCTCGCATCGGCCCACAGAGCTGCTGAAGAGCGCCAAAAGGTATTGCGATGTAGAGTGCTCAAGATCAAGACGACGACCAAAACTGTACCAATTGTAGCACGCCATTTTACTTTGACCGTTAGATGAAGAAACAATCTGGAAAGAATGAGAAAGAGACCAGCAGAGCCCAAGTAGACGCGATGTTCATTGGCAAGCAAGTTCAGTGGCAATAGGGTCGTTGGTGCTACGCAGAAAAAGAAAAAGAGCCCACAAAATGAGTGAAGTGGGAATTTTTTTCGCCAGTAAAAGAGCAGTCCTAGGACTATCCAGACGGCGGGAACGGTTATGACTGTTGGCCACGAGAGAAATGTTGGACTTGGTGAGATATTGTGAATGGGTGTCAGAGCTGGTGGCCAAAAAAGTAGGTATATGTAAGTCCAGAGAACAGTTGCCTGCGCCAACAAATTTGTAAAGATAGAACGGCCTCCAATAGCCGATCTGGCAGTTTCAACAGGATGATCCATTACCAACCGCAACCCTGGCTTCGTTGCATCCTCAGCAATGGGCAAAACAAGGGCTTCAAGTAACAACTTCCGGATAATCATGTATCCACACACGAGAGCTACCAATGGCAATGCACGCCATATGGCCTTCTTCAGTCCCTTCTCTTCTTTACTTGCAGGTCCCAGCCAGAGATCCCAAAGCATGAAGATGAATGGTGTGGTTACTGCGATAGCTTTTGTCAGTAGAGCCGCAGTCATACAGAGATAAGAGATGATTTGCCAGAATCTCTTCTTTTCCCCTTCACAGCTGCGCATTGCAGCAAGAAGGGTGGCGACCATGAAGATAGAAGCTTGTATCTCTGATCGTGAACATAGGTAGTTGACGGCATGTGTATGTATTGGGTGTACGGCATAAAAGGTCGTTGCCCAAAATGTGATGTTTTCGTCTTTTGTTAATCTGAGGATGAAGCAGTAGATGAGATATACACAGATGCAGTGAAGAATGATTTGTACGCTATGCCACAGTGGCAGATAATATCCACCGGCAGCATAGGTCAATGCGTAGCCTAGCAGTAGAAGTGGTCTGTAAACGACTTTCCTAACGTCTTTGCCAGAAAAGGTTCCTGCGTCAGTAAAAAAACGAAGGCTATTGTCCAAGGTGCGGATGGACTTGTTGTACAGAATCGAATGTCGATCATCAAAGTGCCAACCGTTATTGAGACTGTTGGAGTAAGCGATTATGGCCAGTACGCATGGAAGCAGCCAGCGATTGCGCTTGAGAATAGACAAATCCATAAAACTCCTTCTTTTGTAGATTACCACGACAAAGCACTCAATTGACGGTTGAAGCCATGCGATATATACTGCCTGCACTTTTCATGCAACGAATACACATGGCCTAGGAGGCCATATTGTGAAATCAGCTCGATGGGCCGCTTCTAAAAGGGCTCTGTGGGGCTTCTTGGTAATTGTACTCATCACGAGCGGACTGAGTGCCGCCGCGATGAGGGGGCCCGAAGACCGTACGTTGTCCAATAACGTACGGGTTTTGGTCGCTGCCAAAAGAGCCGTCCCACTTTGTTCTGTACAGTTATGGATTAGGGCAGGCCGTACTGAAGATCCTCCTGGTTTACGTGGTTCTGCTGCTCTGCTTTCTAGATTGCTAGGCGGGCCTGTTATTCGTCGGCGATTGAAGGAGTCTGTTCCTGGCCTTGATACTAAGGGTGTTTCGGCTTCTTCAGCCTGTTTTGATGATTCTATTTGTGTGAAGTTGTCGGGTCCTGCTTCTTATGCGCCTGAGATGGTTCAGACTTTGGCTCGGCTCGCCAAAAATCCTCATTTCACTAATAGGGAACTGGGTGCTGCCAGAGAGCTGGAAAAAAGTGAGTTGTTAGAGCTTCAGGGTTCTGAAAGTACGAAGCTCGCTCAACGGCTCGTTCACCTTGCTTATACTATGCATCCTTACCGTCACCACCCTTTGGATGCTTTGGACACTATCGATACTCTTACTCAGCCCAAGTTGCTTGCTGAAGCCCAGAGAAGATTGAGACCGAAGAATCTTATTTTGTCTATTGCTGGTGGAATGGATACAAATGAGGTGCTCATCGCAGCAGAACAGTCTTTTGAAGAGCTTCACATTAGAACTGAAAGTTCTAGACCTTTTATCATTGAACCCAAGATGGTAGCGCCTAGGTCTTATATTGATCGTGGCTCTTACAAGAGAGAGCGAGTAGCTCTGGGTTATATGATTCCACCAGCTCGTTCAGCTGAACTTTATCCTTTGTTGTTGTTTGCTGAGCTTCTGGGACCTCCTTCTCGTTCAGAGATTAGGCGTGAGTTACTCGACCAGCTTCCTGAAGGTTCTACAGTCAATGTTGAGGTTCGTCTCAGAAGAGAACCTGGTTTGTTCATTGTCACTGCTGAAGGTGGTTCCCTGGATCCTGATGAATTGAGAACTCGTTTGTCGGCAGTTTTGTCTCGTGCTGGTTCTGGTGGTGTGAGATTGGCTGAATTGGCAAGAGCCAAAGTCCGTTTACAGACGATGTTACGACAGAGGTTCATGCCCCCCAGTGGTGAGGCCCAGGAGATGGGCCATTGGGCAATTCTCGATCACAAGGTGTCTTTATACAATGCTATTGAGCTCATTGAGAATGTGACTTTGGATTCTCTGGAACGTGTGGTCCGAGATTATCTTTCTGAAAGTGCCTCTTCTATGGCAGCGCAAGAGCGATTGATCATCCCAGAAAGAACTCCTATTTCAGCTGGTTCTGTCTTGGCGGCATATCATCGCACCATTTCTCCTAGTGGTGTACGTTTGCTCTTTTCTCCTGCTCCTGCTGCGGGTTTGGCCGCTTGTCAGATTGTCTTGCCCCTCAGTGCATTGACGACGGGACCGTTGTCGAGCCACGCTCTATCTCAACTACGTCGTTTGCTCAAGATTGAGCTCGTTGAAGGCCGTAAACGCCCTTTACGCCATGTGACTCCTCCTGAATTGACGAGTCTGCAACTCATGCCTCGTGGTCCAGCTGAACCGCCTGATTGTGTGCGTATTGGTTTTCTCTGCAATACGATGACCTTTTTAGAGACTCTTGATCAGATACTTCGTGCATTGGCACTGGCTCTGAGAAAGTCTTTCTTGCGAGGTGCTCTTTCTCCGCGCCATCTCATCGTCTCTATCGTGGGTTCTGTTGATCCAGATCTTTGTCGGAAAACTGTCGATTCTGTCTTTGAGGGAAAAAAGGCCAATGGCCACGATGACAAACTCAAGTCCAATACGAATCCTGTACGCCCAGACAAGTTGAAGAAGGGTTTCCTCGCCCTTGTCGCTACAGGGCCTGCTCGAGGGAATGAACTTGAAGCTGCTGCTCATTGTTATTCCTCCATTTTGACCAAACGCTTACAAGCAAGTCTTGTTGAGCAAACTGGCCAATTGCGTGATGTCAAAGTCCATTACCACCCCATGGAGCACCAAGGTCTTTTCTACGTTGTCCTCCAACCGGCCAAGGGCCAGAAGTCTAGAGTAAAAACTGCTTTCAAGCGGATGGTCATGCGTTTGGCAGCCTCTTTGGTCAGCAAAGACGAGCTTGCTGCGGCAAAATCTTGCGCAAGCTTAGGCCATTTAGATAACTCTCTGGCTCCTTGCAAGAGGGCACTCCACACTGCCCTCGACGAGTTCAGAGCTGCTGGTCCCATTGGTGCTCAAGCTCTCTTCGAAAAGTTCTCCAAGGTCTCCCTCAATCAGATTCGTGAAGTGGCAGCAACTGTTCACGCTACGAGCGCTTTTGGCACTCGTTAACCCCCCTCTGACCCCCAAACTGATCTAAGCTGTAACCATAAGATACTTGGACCTGCAAACGGGGAGGTCATTGTGAGCGGGCGTAATTTAATAATATTGGTTTTAGTTCTTTCAATCTTGCCTTCATTGGCTCTAGCAGCCACGAACAGCAACATTCGTCCTTTCAAGATTCACCGAATCTACATTCCTGCCAAGGACTTTGCATCCTTTATGCAAAGCACTCATGGCCAGGAAGTGAGGATGTTACCCCTTGCCGAGGCACGGAAACTCGTTGAAGAGGATTTACGCGTTCGTTTGGCCGAAGCGAAGAAGAACAAAGAAAGGCAAGAGCAAAAGCCCCAAAGGACTTGGGTAGCTCTCGAAGCTTCTTTCAAAGGGAAGCAAGAGAAGGATCAATTCCGTATTAGTGCCAAATACAGATTGCGATTGAATAAGCGTGGTTGGCACTCTATTCCACTGCTGCAAGGGGACATTGCCCTCGCTTCAGCACGGGTAGATGGCAGTGAAGCCAAATTGGTCGTGGAAAATGTGCCTCTCAATGATAATGGGCAGGGTCTAGCTCAACAAATGGACTTCCAGATGGCTAACGTTGCACCCAATCCTCCTTTTGTTGATTCTAGGGCTCCATTTTTCCTCCTCCTCTACCATCCATTCAAAGACAAATCGCGAGTTCACACTATCAATCTGGACTTTCTCGCTCCCATCAAGACTATCGAATATTATCGAAAGTCTAGTTTCGGTGCGCTCCCTGTTCCCAAAGGGACTTTGGAACTTCAGATAGATGGCACTGAGCTAGATGTGACCGTTGACCAGGGTTTGGGCATTGGTAAAAATGAAGCAAGTTCCCGAACGACTATGAAGTGTAATTTGCGCCCAACGAGCAGAGTTGATGTTCAATGGTTCAGACTTTCCAGAAGCGCTCTCAGTCGAAGAAAGAAAACTCAGTCAGACGATGAAGACAAACCGAGTGTAGAAGCACCTGTTGTGCCTGTGTCAGATCTTCCGAGTTTTGTAGAAGCCCAACTGTTTCAAGACATAGCCATTGGTGAAGGGCGTCTCGAAGGTACTGTCACTGTTGATCTGACCATCCACCGAAAAGCCATCAACTCTGTATCAATCAAAGGGCCAGAGAATGTGCTCGAACATCTCGAACTCTTGGAACAAGGCGATTTGGTCAGGAACTGGAAAGCAGACAAAACCAAGGGTCTCTTGAAAGTTGATTTCAAACGTAACGAAGAGGGCAGTGTTCGCCTCTTTTTCCGTTATTACACTGATACTAAGGGACAGTCTAGTTTCACTCGCCAAGTACCTGGTTTCCACGTGAAGGGTATCGATAGAGAGAATGGCTTTTTGGCTGTCCGACGACGGACCAATGTTTCCATAACTCAAACGAAACCGACTAAAAATCTCGAGGCTGTGCCTCTTACCTCCATTCCTTCAAGGTATCGCACTCCTGAGGTTCAGAAAGCGCTGCTCGTCTATCGTTATTTAGAGAGTCCTTACGAGCTCGAGTTGAAGGTGACACGGTATAAAGACGTGGCAGTTTTGACCACCATGATTGATGAAGTCGCAGCTTCGACTCTCATTGCTCAAGATGGGAACTGTCTAACAAAAATGAATTTAAAGATTCGCTCTCGGACTCGCGATCCTCTCGAAATCAATTTGAGCCCCTGCAAAGAAGCAAAGATGAGTGAAGTGTTGCTCGATGGCAAACCTGCTTCTCTATCTCATCGCAAAGATGGGGGCATAGAGATTTCTCTGTCAGACTTGGTCAATTCAGCAGACGAGGCCAAAGAGATGATCATTGTTTTTAGTCACAAAACTAGTCCCTTAGTTTTTTCAGGGAATATTGCTCTATCTTTGCCCATCCTCGGTGCCACAATCAAAGAGCTGGACTGGACTTGGGTAGTTCCTGAGGACAGGTCCTTGTTTGGTTTTGAAGGTAACCACAGCACTGTCCGCAGAGGTGGTTCAAACGTGCCAATGAGGATAAGCAACCATGGTTATCGAAGGTATGAGTTGAGCCGTGCATTGCTTCCTATGAAGAAGACTCTGTCAGTCCAATCCCATTATGTACGCCGTACTGTGCAATGGCTTCCTTGGCTCATCTTCCTCGCTGGCGGACTCTTTTTTGTCCATGCCTGTCTCGTTACCTTATTGGGTGGAGAACAGACCAAGTTTTACCTCTCTGCCTTGTTGGTCATATTGGTCGTGCTCATTTTATTTTCCGATCAATTGGAAAGTTATACACCAGCTGCTGGAACAGGTATGTTCCTTTATGTAGTTTTGCTGCTCTTGTACACAGCCTTCCTTGCTGGTGGAAAAGTTCGTGAGAGGTTTTTGCAACCTTACTCTCGGAATTTGACAGCAGTGGAGACTAATATTGCCCGGGTTGCTCCTGAGGTGGAAGGGGGTGGTGACAATGCGTAAACTTTCGACAGTATCTTTGTTATTCGCATTTTTACTCACTTCACCTACTTTGATTGCTGGTGGTATAAGTTATGGCCGCAGCAAAGGAATACTTCCTTCTCTCACATCAATCTTCAAGAAGCGTGAAAAACGCTCTAAGGACCGTCTACTCAAGCAGTTGAGGACCAACCAAGCAAGAACGGTACAAGACCAATCCAAAGCAGCCACAAAACGACCGCTTGCGCCCAAACCAGTTAGTCGAGTGCAACATCGTCCGCGAAAACCCATTCAACGACGAGTGTCCTATGACTTGCCCATCTTCATTCCCTACGAAAAAATCGAAACGATTAAGGAGTTGGCTGAGTCAAAAGCAGATTCAATGGTTCTGTTGCCCAAATCGGCACTCAATAAACTTCGCAAAGAAAGCAAACCAAAGAAAGAAAAAGAGGTCAAAGCACCGCAGCCTTACAATATCCTCGATGGTGCTTATTACGTCGTTGTCGAAGGTGCACAGACAGCCGAGTTATCGGGAACTTTGACTGTCGAGGTTCTGGCTGATGGTTATGTGGTTTTGCCTTTGCCTGTCAACTCTTCCACTGCCCTAGGAACATTGACGGTCAACGGAAAACCTGTACAGGCAGCTACTGCTACCTACAATGCCTTCACTGACCGAAACAACGTCAGAATGTTGCTCGTTGGCAAAGGGAAACATGCCATTTCATTCAATGCACACATTCCTGCAACAACGAGAGATGGTGAAGGTAATCTTCGTTTCAACGTACCCAAAATGGCAATGTCAGCCCTGACTTTGGAATTGCCAGGTGACAATCTTCACATCGATGTAAATCCAGCTTCTGCCTTGGAAAAGGTCCAATCAAGGGCTGGACGGTCAAAACGCAAGTGTCAGCTCAAACCAAGTAATGAAGTCATCGTGAGATGGTACAAAGAAACGGCAAGACGTGCTCTGAGCGGCCTTCCCACCTTGGGTGCCGGTGAAGAGAGAGAGATCAAAGAAGAAGAAAAACGACCTGTAATTTCTGGCTCTGTTTATAATGCCGTAACCTTTGTTGAAGGTTTGCTCAAACTTCGTGCACATCTGCTCTTTGAAGTCAGTCAGGCACCTGTAGATTCTTTCAAAGTCAAATTGCCTGAGTTCATGACTCTCCTCGGCATAGAAGGTCCTGATGGAAAACCCTTAAAAACCTTCCGCTTGGAAAAAGATGAGATAACTATCTATCTACAGTCGCAGCGCCAAGGAAAAGTAAGACTGAAACTGAACGCGCAAAACTGTATGTTGAAGGATATCCAAACTGAAGGAACAACAAAGTCAGTCAACATCCAGCTACCTTTTGCCACTGTGCTCAACTGCAACACTTCCAACTGTTTCATTGGTCTAAAACTCGGAAAGACCTTGCAGGCTGACTATGGTGAAAGCAATCAATTCACATCCGTTACTCCTCAAGACTTGCCATCTTATGTGCAGAAAAGAGAACGAAAAGGATATACCTGTTTCAAAGGCTTGCGTGAGGCACCTACAGATGGCCCGAGAGTTTTCGTCACAGAAGAGAAGGCAAGCTCACCTGATGATTTCTCTATCACTGCAGCTCGTGTTGTCACTGTTTTGACGACAGAAAAAGAGAGCCAAACAAAAGCAGTCTTTACAGTGGTGAACAGTAAAAAGCAGTTCCTCCATGTGCGTTTGCCCAAAGGTTCCAAGTTCCAAAGTCTCTTTGTAGCTGGCTCTCCTGCAAAAGCAGGACTGAGAGATCCCAAAGACAAAGAAAACCTACTCGTTCCTTTGAACAAAAGTGTACTCAATAATCGCACCTGGCAACCTTTCCCAGTGGAACTCGTTTATACGACGCCTGTTTCCAAGCTGGGCAGCGTCGGTGAGATAACAATTGAGGCTCTCGGTACAGATGAAACCATCAACAATCTTGATTGGTCAGTACACTGCCCACAACATCTGCAATTCACTCGCGTTGATGGTTCTTTGGAAGAAGATGAACGGTCCTCGATTTTGACGAGATCAGCGCAAGTTGATTACTCGGAAGTGCAGTCGTTTGACTTGGCAAGTAACGTAGTAAACATGAGGACACAAGCCTGGAGTGCCCCTGTTTCTGGTGAAGAGTTGGACAATATGATGAGAGGCAAACGTTCAGCAGAAGGCGCTTATCCTGTCCGAATTTCACTGCCTGAAACCAAGAACCAAAAAAGCTTCAAAGGTGGCGATGTGGACTCTGAAAACGAGCTTCCTTGGCTCAAACTCTCCTTCGTGAAAAACGATTATGTAGACAAAATGCAGGGTATTGTCATCATCGTCACTGGTTTTTCTCTGCTTCTGCTCATACTGCGAGCCATTGGAAAACAAGCTGTCAAACTACCGCTCAGTACTCTTGCAGCTGTTCTAGTTTTCACGGGTTTCATCAAATTGCAGTTCGACACGGGCATAGAGGCACTCTTCCAAGGTATTTTCCTGGGATTGGCCATGGCCTTTGTTTATGCCTGTTTCACTCCTGTACGCAGAATTGTGACTGGTGCAAATACTGCAGTGGCTGCAGCTCTCTTGCTCACTCTTTGTGCCTCACCTTTGTTGGCAGCACAACGACCAATCACTGTAGTAGTGCCTTTTGAGAAAGAGAGATTGGAGCAAGGACTGCGAAACTACGAAAACCGTGGTTTTGTCGAAACGAAAGTCATTGAAGAGGCAAAAGACTCGAAGACTTCCGAGAAACCCAAACCTCCATCAAAACCACCAACGGATTTGGCTCTTCGTTCAGCAGCCATTCAAGGTTCTATTTCTGCTGATGGTGTAGCCAATTTGGAGATTTTCTGTTCCTTTACTACTTATGGCAAGGGATGGAACAAGGTTCCTGTCATCAAGGCTTTTGGCACTGTCAAAAAAGCGCGCCTGGACACAAAACGTGTTGCTGTCTCTGTGGTTGAAGACAGGAGTTATTACTCGAACGAACGTGCGCAAAACGATTTGATTTTCCAATCTTTGCAAAAAGAGACAAACAGAGTAGAACGTAAAGATAATCCCGTTCGGTTCTTCGTTCCAGTAAAAGGTGCTGGCGAACATGAGTTGGTCGTCAACATCGAGATGGATGTGAAGGATTTGGGTAATAGCTGGCGCGGGCTGTCTTTTGAATTGCCTGCCTACCAAGAACGTTCTCTCTCTTTAGACGTAGCCAAAAGTGGCATTAAGGTGAACGTCCCTGGCGCTCACTCATTAAAAGTGACTCCAAGAGGGGGCAAAACTCAAGTCAATGCACTTTTGTCGGGACGTAGACAAATCACAGTCAAATGGTTCGAAAAAGTCGTGCGCAAGCGTGTTGCAGCTCCCCGCCGCAGAGAGATGGGAACAGCGAGAAGTGCTCTTGCACCTGCACCACTCAAGGCCAATGCAAAAGTAAAAAGAGATCCTGAACTGAAACCTTTGGTCATAGCTCGTTTGACTACCAGTGCAACTTTAGATGAAACACATCTCAAAGGAACTGTATTCATTGAATACAAAGTCGAACGACAAGGTTTAGAGCTGGTACAGGTAGAGATTCCAGCCAACATCACTATCACCAAGATTGTTGGAAACCGCCACAAGGATTTCTCTGTACTCAGCAAGGAAAAAAGCGATACGAAAATCCTGGCTATTTTGCTGAAACGCAAGACGAAAGGAAACATTTTCACCGGTTTTGAGTTCAAGTTCGCACTCAATGCAGAAAGCGCTGTCGTTGACAAAACGCGAGACGTAGAACTCACTTTCCCCAATTTCAAATCTCTTGATACGAAAATCGAAAGTGGAACAGTTGGTATCAAACGGACTGGCAATCTAGAGATTTTCCAAGTTGGTGAAGCACCAGGTTTGGAAAAGACAGAAAGAGAACGCCTACCCAAAGCTTATCAATCTTATCTACCTCTCGATGCTTGGCTCATTTACCGTTACAGAAAACATCCTTGGTCTTTGCAGCTGAAGGTTCGTGAGCACCCTGTTGTCGTTGGATACACAGCCTCCATAGACACGGCCACCTTCACAACGAGACTCAACAGAAAGGGTCAAGGTTCTACGGATGTTGACTTGAGAGTGAGAAACTTTGGCCAGAGTTTCTTGCACGTCGAGCTTGCTCCAGGTGTTGGCAAGATAAAAGCCCTTCGTTTGGACAACGAAGAGGTGACCTATATGACTTTGAAGAAACAGAAGATGTTGAGGATTGCCCTCGAGAAACCTTCTGAAAAGAAAGATTACGCCAAGAACGCAATGCGTATCACTTTCACCTTCAAACATGCTGCCGTCGATCCAAGAACGAATAGTCCATTGAAGAGTAAAGATATCTCAGGAAGGTCTATTGCTCTATACCTACCTCGCTTGGATCTACCAATCGCCGGTAATGGTTTGACTTGGACCATCAAAGCATCGAGAAAACAGGTCATTCGTTATCTTGATGGCCAATTCAGACCGAGCAGACATCTGATAAATAGACCTTTCAAATTGTTTGATACAGAACCTGATAGGCGGATTTCACTGAGGCGAACCTTCTTGCAAGGTTGGCCAAGTGGTTTCGATGAAAGAACGGCCAATGCACTTCGTGTTGATTTGGACATTCAATCTGAGAATTCGTCCCTAGTTTTCCTCTTCTTTGGTTTCTTGCTCTCTTTGGTATTTTTCACGAACTGTATGTTAATGCTGGCTTGCGCAAGACGCCCCTGGTATTCAATGAAACAACCAGCATTGACTGTTGGTTCCTTGGCTTTGTTGGCCCTACTAGAGTTGACTTATCCAGGTATCCGCAAACCAGTTGTTGCTGGTATGTTCCTCTCTCCATTCCTCTTTATTGTCTGGTTTGGTCTCTTACGCTGGTTTCACGCCAGTGCAAATCCAGACCTAGGACTGGAGGAATATCTAGAACAAGAAGCTGTTGCCGCGAAGGGGGGTGAGGCGAAATGAATAGAACGAATAAGTCATTCTTGAGCCTTCTATTAATTCTCGCTCTTGCCAATATCGTACAAGCAGTAGAACCCGTCTTCGTTTTTGTGGAAGAGAATAAAATTCCCCCACTATTAAACAAAATGGGGACTCGTGAAATGTTGAAAGGTTCGTCTCTACGAGACACACTGGCTGCCCTCGAACCGAAAAAAGAAGAGAAAGAACCAACCATTACACCGCCTGCTCCTTATATAGTTCGAGCAGCGCGATATGTTGGTTCTGTAAAGGGTGAATCCGTTCGTTTCGACGCTACTTTTGAGATTGTTCTCTTCGAAAAGGGTCCCATCAAGTTTCAGCCTCCCACTGATGAATTGGCTCCTATCGAAGCAAGAATTGATGGCAAAGCTGTGGACCTTACTTTGGCGACGCAAGCTTCCTTGACGAGGGAGAATTTTGGCGCTCCCATTATTCCCATCTCAGGTGAAGGTTTCCACACTGTGCAGCTTACTTTCTTGGCACCTGTCAGCCGATTTGGTGAAACGGCTTCTTTGTCGTTGGCCACGCCACGTGTTGCCATGGGTGAATTAGAGCTTCTCGTCGACGAAGGAAAAGCAGACGTTGAGGTTGTTCCGGCTACTGGTTTGCAGGTCCTTTCATCAGATGACAAATCAACGAAGGTAAAAGCTGGATTGCCATTCCACAGTGGCATCTTTGCTCGTTGGTCACGTCGTATAGAACGTCCAGTAGAAGAAGATTTGCCAGAAGAGGTTGTTGAAGAGCCTTTGTTGTTCGACTCCAATGTACGTACAAAAGCTTCTATCAACGAATCTTGGTTGGCCCAAGATACTTACTTCAACTACACAATCAAACGGGGCAAGCTGCAGTCCCTCAACATCAAGTTGCCACCTGAGAATGATGTGCTGCAGGTCAGTGGTTCCAATATTCAGAAGTGGCGTTTGAAGGATGGACATCTCATCGTCGATTTGGAAACTCGCTTTGATAAGAGTTATCGTCTCACTGTAAGAACCTCGAGGCCCCTGCCCCCAGTGCAAACGAACAAAGATGGTATCAAAACTGTCACTGTTGGGCTCACTGGTGCCATTACAGAAGGCGCAAGTACTGAGAAGGGTTTCCTCAGTGTTCAACTCAATGATGAAGGTGAGTCCTTGCCAGGCAGGGCCAAAGC
>CAZXTJ010000084.1:0-17972 GCA_964643655.1 uncultured bacterium | reverse complement strand
CAAGAACGATGATAGACAAAGGTGTGGCTGTAGCACTGGCCACTGACTGTAATCCAGGCTCTTGTTATACAGAGTCTCTGCAGATAGTCATCTCAATTGCTTGTACACAGATGGGTATGTTGGCTGCGGAAGCTATTACTGCTTGTACTCTCAATGCTGCCCACGCAATAGGAGTGGCCGATAAAGTGGGTTCAATCGAAGAAGGCAAACAGGCTGATATCATCGCCATGGCCATTCCCGACTACAAATACATTCCTTATCACTTTGGCGTTAACCACGTAAATTTCGTCATGAAAAAAGGAGAGGTCGTCATAGGCAATAATGCATCATAGCGACTTCGTACATCTGCACGTTCACAGTCACTATAGTTTGCTCGACGGAGCAGCCAAGGTCGAGTCACTCGTCGGTGCTGCTCAGGAAATGAAAATGCCTGCCCTGGCCATAACGGACCACGGCAACATGTTCGGCGCTGTTGAGTTTTACAACAAAGCTCGCAGCAAAGGAGTCAAACCCATAGTCGGCAGTGAGGTGTACGTTGCGCCTGCCTCTCGTTTTGACAAACAACCCAACGCCAAGCCATACCACCTCGTTCTGTTAGCTCGCGATTTGACAGGTTATCAAAACCTCATGAAATTGGTCAGCTTGGCCTATAAAGAGGGTTTTTATCGCAAACCTCGTATTGATCGTGAGTTGCTGAAGGCCAATAGCGGTGGACTGATTGGAATGAGTGCCTGTTTGGGTGGCGAAATCCCACAAGCCTTGCTTCATGGCTCTTACGAAAAAGCTGTTGAAGCTTTAAATTTCTATCGTTCTGTCTTTGGTGACGACTATTTCTACATTGAGCTGCAAGACCATGGGCTCGATGAGCAGAAGATAGTCAATCCTTCGCTCATCAAATTGGCCAAACAGGAAAATGCTCCTCTCGTTGTGACGAATGATAGTCACTACATTCGCAAACAAGACGCTGTGGCTCAGGATGTGCTCGTTTGTATACAAACGGGCGCTACTCTCGATGAGAAAGACCGTTTTGCCTTTGAGTCCAAAGAGTTCTATTTCAAATCGCCTGGCGAGATGAAAAGCCTCTTCCCCGAAGTACCTGAGGCATATTCCAATACAGTCAAGATAGCCCAGGCCTGTAACCTCGAGCTCAGCTTTGGTGACTACCACCTGCCCATTTTTGACATAGATCCCCAAGACAGCGGCGAAGAGGCAATGCTCGAGAGACTCTGTCGCGAAGCATTGGCCGAACGATACGACGTCATCACAGAAGAGATAGAAGAGCGACTAGTAACAGAGCTTGAAATCATCAAAAAGATGGGTTTCTCTTCTTATTTCCTCATCGTTGGTGACTTCATCGCCTTTGCCCGTTCACAGGGTATTGCCGTTGGTCCTGGTCGTGGTTCTGCTGCCGGCTCCATCGTTGCTTATCTGCTCAAGATTACTAACATAGATCCACTGCGGTATGGCCTCTACTTCGAGCGATTTCTCAATCCCGAACGTGTATCCATGCCCGATATCGACATCGACTTCTGCTTCGAACGACGCAGTGAAGTCATCGATTATGTTGTCCGCAAATATGGCAAAGAAAACGTCTGCCAAATCATCACTTTCGGTACTCTCTCTTGTAAAGCAGCCCTAAAAGACGTAGCTCGTGTATTGAACATTCCTTATGGCGAATCCAATGCCATCACCAAAGCCGTGCCTGATGAAATCGGCATCAAACTCATGGACGCCCTCGAGAAATCTTCAGATCTTCGCAATTTTGCTGACAAATACCCCCGTCTTTTTGAGATTGCCAAGACTGTTGAAGGTGTTGTCCGCGGAACGGGTAAACACGCTGCTGGTGTTGTTATAGCGCCAGACATCTTGCACAAGTTCATTCCTCTGGCAACGAGGGACAAAGAGGTAACCACGCAGTACACCATGAAGCTCGTGGAAAAGCTGGGCCTCCTGAAAATGGACTTCCTCGGCTTGAAGACACTGACTGTCATTCGTAATGCCGTGGAAAATGTGCGTAAGAACCGCAGGAAACTCCTCGACATCGAAAAGATTCCGAGAGACGACAAGAGGACTTATAAACTCCTCAGCAATGGCGAAACAGCCGGTGTATTCCAGTTTGAGTCCTCTGGCTTCACGGACTTGATCAGACGTCTCCATCCCACACGTTTTGAAGACCTCGTCGCTGTTATTGCTCTCTACCGTCCTGGTCCGCTGGGCTCAGGTATGGATAAGGATTTCATTGAAGGCAAACATGGGCGTAAAGAAATAACCTACCCCCACCCAGCACTAAAAGAGCTGCTAGAAGAGACTTACGGCGTCATTCTCTACCAAGAACAGGTTATGAAAGTTGCCAACATTTTGGGTAACTTCACTCTTGGCCAAGCGGACCAACTCCGTCGCGCCATGGGTAAAAAAGACTTGGCCGAGATGGAGAGACAACGCAAACTCTTCGTCGAAAACTCAGCTGCCAATAAAGAACTCTCGCCACCTTGTTCCAAAGAGAAAGCAGAGTCAATTTTCTCTTTGATGCAAGAGTTCGCCAAATACGGTTTCAACAAATCTCACTCTGCAGCTTATGCTCTCGTTTCCTATCAGACAGCCTTCTTGAAAGCGAATTTTCCCCAAGAGTTCATGGCTGCCACACTGACAAACGAGAAAGATGACACCGACAAAATCTCTTTCCTCATCGAAGAGTGTCGGCGAATGCGCATTGAGATCTTGCCACCTGACGTAAATGAGTCTGACAAAGACTTTACTGTCGTTGGCAAAAAGATCCGTTTCGGCTTGGAAGCAATCAAAGGACTAGGTTGTGCTGCTGTCGACGCCATCATTGAAGCACGAGATCGTGGTGGCGCCTTCCAAGGATTAGACGACTTTACCAAGCGAGTGTCCACTAAAACGGCCAACAAAAAATCAATCGAGAGTTTGATTAAATGTGGTGCTTTCGACGCTACGGGAATGAACCGTGCCCAATTGTTGGCAGTCGTTGACCAAGCTATCAGCTTGGGACAGGGTGCTCAGAAAAACATTGAAATGGGTCAATCGACGCTGATGGATTTCTGTTCTTCCCAGAACATAGAGTTCGAAGGCTCAAAGATTGCTTTCCCAGAAATCCCAGAGTTCCTCGAGCGCGAACTTTTGAACTTTGAAAAAGAAACGCTTGGTCTCTACCTTTCTGGCCACCCGCTTTTCCAGCATACTTGGCTCTTTGACAAGGTGCGCACCGTAGATCTCTTTGGCATTGATGAACTGCCCGTAGAGTCAGGCTTCATTGCAGGTGGTTTGATCAAGGCTGTGAAAAAACGCCAGTCAAAGAACACAAATAAAGAATTTGCTATCGTCACCATTGAAGATTTGAAAGGCAGTTACGAATTTCTCCTCTTTGATCCCATCTTCTCTGAGCGCAGGGCCATTTTGGAAGAAGACAATGTTGTCATCTTCAATGGGCGTACGAACTTGCGTGGTGGAGAAAAAAGGGTCAGTGTAGACGACATCATTGAGTTGCCTACATTGCCAAATAGCAAAACGTGGAAAATCGAAGTAACAATCAACATTTCCGAAGCAAATATGTCCCACGCTGATGTAGGCCGATTGCGAAACATCTTCCTAGCACATAGAGGAAGACATTCGGTTTATGTTGTCGTGAATATAGAAAACCAGAAAGTAACCCTTAAGTTAGGCAAAAACTACAAGATTACGCCTGAGAAGAGTTTCGTAGAAGCACTCGAAAGTCTTCTCGGCGATTCTTCAGTAAAGATTAGGGCCATACCGCCCCAACGTGAACAGTCCCGAGCTAGGGGAAGTGGAAGGTCAGCATGAAACTCATCGAAGCGTGGCGGCTCGACCAAATAGAGGATCTCTTTCCAGACGAGGATCCAACAGGCCATCTCGTGGGAGAATTCCCCCGCCTTGCCGAGTATTACAACAATATTCGACGTTATGGAGACACCGCCCTTGCTGAATATTTGGCTATGGAAGGTCTATCCCTCGAAGACATCATGATTCCCGTCAATCATCGCTCAGAAGAGGACGATGAAGACGAACTCCCCGATGGTATGGATGAAGAATACCTTGCAGCAGTGGAACAGGCCATCACACGTATCATCAATTTCTACCAACATGAGAAAATCCAGTCCTGGTTCGTTACAGGCGAACACGACGAACTCATTGGTCAGAAATTCAATCCCATCGAACGTGTAGCAGTTCTGATGCCCAGAACCTGGCAATTTGCTCCTATCACACTGATGATGTCCATCATTCCTGCAATCATTGCTGGTGTAAAAGAGCTCTACATCAACTTGCCTCCTACCCGTCCAGGCGAAGGTGAGTGTGCTAGGGGCGATTCACTCTTTTTGTGGATCTGTAAAAAGCTTGGCATTAGTCAAATCTTCCGTTTGCCAGAGATTCCAGCAGTCTTTGCTTTTGCTCTTGGTACACAGCGCATACCACGTGTTGACAAACTTGTAGGTGCAGGCTCAATCGACGTCCAATCAGCAGCTGCTATCGTTTCTACCTCAGTTGGTGTGAAAGTGTTACCTGACCGCAATGAAACAGTCATCATCTGTGACGAAACTGGCAATGAATCTTTTGTCGTTGCAGACATTTTTGCAGCAGCAGAGGATCCAAACCTTCATAGAGTCACCATTTTGACCACATCGACAGTCAAAGCCACAGAGATCTCTGCTGAGATTACACGCCAATTGAAAATGTCACCTAATTCACAGCACATCAAAGAGTTGCTCTCTACATCTGGTGCCATTGTTTTGACAAAAGACGTCGATGAAGCTCTCAAATTAGTTGGCCGTTATCCCCCAAAATACCTCAGTCTTTTCGTCAAACATCCGCTGGAGCTCTTGGCTCGTGTGCGCGACGCTGGAGTTCTATATTTGGGCGATTATTCACCGGCAGGAATGGAAAACTATTTTGCTTCTTCGAGCAATCTCATTCCTTCGGGCCGCTGTTGTCGTTTTAGCTCACCTCTCGATGTTTATGACTTCTTGAAAAAGACTTCTGTCGTTCACTACACGAAGAGACAGGTGGAGCACGTTTACAACATGATCAACACCCTGGCCGTTAAGGACAATCTACCCTTCCACAGGGAATCCTTCAAAATCAGGATGGAACCTTCTGGGGGACCATTGTCGTGATGAGACGCTCGTTGGCGGGTTTGTTACTGCTCACCCTGCTATTGCCCACTTGTTTGGTGGCCCGCGGAACTTGTTACCATCGCCCGCTCTTTCGCCGCCACCTCTATCAGAGTGATGATTTTTATTTCACCATTGAATACGATAAAGCGGACAAAGAATCTGTCACTGACCTACAGGGAAACATTGCGTTGGCTGCAACGCTAGCTCGTAGTTTAAGAGAACAGAGATTAGAGCTTGCGAAAGACTATCCCATCCCAAAGGGACTACTTGCTGGAGGCATGCAGGTTCGTTACGACGCTTATCTGAACAACAGACGTATTCTGCCCATCATCGAAAACATATCCGTCTATGATGACCCAAGGGATATAGCCCGTATTGGTGCTGACGAATGGGCACGCAGGTTAACGAGAAAACAGCTAGTACAGATATCACTCTATAGGCGGATGAAAAAACGAACGAGAGCCATCAAACGTTTCTTCGCTCGTGGCAAATTTCCAAACTGGTTGCCTTTGGGCTTGGCCGCAATCGAGTCTGAACCTTGGACACCAGAAAAGATGGCTGTCTTGCTCGATGGTGTAAAAAACAACTCCCTGATCAATCTCACTCAGTATACCTACCTAAAGTCTTTTACTACTATTGAGAAATACCGATCTATACAAGAGTCACAAGCTTTCTGCCAGTGGCTCATCGAGCTTGTGGGTAAAAAACGAGTCATCTCACTAATGGAGGCATATACAGCCAAACCCACCAGTTTCTGGTCAAGTTTCCGCAAAATAACGGGAATGACTGGAAGTGAAGCCCATCAGCTATTCCTGACAGACATGCTCAAATATTTGGCCCTTGATTTGAACACACCTACAGAACCTGATCTAGTATTCTCTGAGCATGGCCAGCTCAGTAAACCAATTCCAGATCCATCAGGAAGATTGTTGGCTTTCACTTCCAACCATCTTCGCCCACACAGCGAACAACGAGATCTTTTTCTCTGCAAACCTGATGGCTCGCGAGTTACCTTCGCTGTCCGAGATGTACTGGAAAGTATGGCCTGGCACCAGCCTTCTGAAGGCCTCTTTTTCCTGCGGAATGTTCATACCTACGGAGGAAAACGCTTCTCACAGCTCTGTTGGGCCCCTTGTACACGACCTTTGGGCAGGACTGTAGTACGCCGTGGTTTGGGTTTTCAGGTCGTCTTGCGAGGAACTCGTTTTAGTGAAGTTGCCCTATCGCCAGACAATAAATTGTTGGCCCTCTTGTCACAACGCCCATCAGGTGGTGAGCTCAAGCTATACAAAATTGATAGTGCCAGAGGCAGACCAAAACTCTCATTCTGGAAATCTCTAAAAATCAATGGTGTAGATATGACATGGGTGGACGAGCAATCACTCGTCTATGTTCGTTCTGCTCGCGGCACTAGCCAGCTCGTCAAACTCATTGTAGAGAAAGAAGACAAAGAGGTACTCAAGTCTCTGAACTGCACTGTTTATGATCTATCCTCTGATGGTCAAGGAAACATACTCTTCTCTGTTCCCTGGTCAGAAGACAGAGGTATTTCACTGCGTTCTTTGAATGTGAAGCGAAAGAGTGACAATGCCATCACACTCTGTGTCATTCCACGCAGCTGTTTCCGCTTTTCAGCCTTTGAAGCTGGTCGACAGATTTATTACATTGATTATGAAGAGGGCCGATATCGCATACTTCGCCGTGGTATCCCTTTGCGCCCCCGCCACAACGTTGCAAGGCTTTCAACAAAGGAGAAAAAAGAAACTGACTTTGTCCTTCCAGCCACAACCATTGATGAAGCAAACGAGAATTTTAAGACTCGACAGTTGAAACCCAAATGGCTCAAACTGCGAACTAAATTGATTTTCGAGGACGATATCCAAAGCGTAGCTGGTGTGTGGCGCGATGTAATGCACCAGAAAAAAGCAGAGATGGCTCTCTGGTATGACCGCGACTTCGAGCGTATGAATTGGCAGGTTCGATACTCCAAAGACTCTCATCATCCCGGCTGGTTTGTCGGTCTTTTTGATACAACCAAAGATGATATTTTGCGCCTCTTCCCTCTCTCTCGATTTACGAATGATGCTTTCTTTCGAGGTGGTAGCCTTGGTCTGACCCACATACTTACTGCCCGCGAAGTACTCAGCTTTGCTTTTGAGTTCAAAGAGAACGAATATCTTCCAGAGTTCTTCGGCACCAATCCAGTCCCTACCGATTTAACAGCTTCAAACCATCTCTACCGGATTCGTTATCGTTGGGACCTCAGAGAAGATAGCGCTGATAGCGAAGTAAATCCTTTCGGTCATAGACTAGTTGAACTGTCGTGGGCTGATAGTCCAACTTTCCTTGACAGTCAGCTTCGTTACAAAGAGGCAATCCTCGACTGGCGCGAATATTTGAACACCGGCAAGAATGACCGTGATGTCATAGCAATTCGACTGTTGGGTGGATTTCGTAAGAAAAAGGGAGACAGCCCCTATCCCGTGCAGTTTAGCCTTGGTGGCGATGATACCTTACGAGGTATTCGCGACGGAGCTCTCGAAGGGACACGCTTTGCTGCTCTGAACCTCGAGTATAGAAAACGACTCTTCACACGGCAGGAAGCTGAGGAAAAAGTCGGACTCCTGCGAGATCCACTTCTTCGTCCTCTGTTTTTCTTCAATACTGTTTATCTGGCTTTTTTTGCCGATGCAGGAGCAGCGACGCCAAATTCTTTCAACTTGGATAATATAGAAAGCGGTTATGGATTAGAGCTACGCGCTCAAAGCCATCTCACGAAGTGGCGTCCGCTAGTGTTACGCATAGGGTTTGCCCATGGTACGGGTGCCCTAGGAGAAGATAGGTTTTATCTCTCCACTGGTACCGTCTTTTAATGAGGAGTTGATGTGAGTAAGATTTCGACAAAATGGGCACTATCCCAAATAGCACGCAAGGTATTCTTTCCACGCAACTTCTGGCAGCTCTTGGGGTTAATGCGCTCAGGACCAGAGTTTCATCGCTCAAAAGGAGATGAACAGCTAGAATTATATTCAAAGATATTGCCTGGTGATTACCTTCATTACGGCTATTTTGCTCAAGCTGACAAAGAACCAGAAGACGTAAGCCTCAATGATGTATTCGAAGCTCAAGACGCTTACGGCCGCCTCCTCGTTGACGAGGTAAAAGACGAGTCAGCCAAAGTATTGGATGTAGGTTGTGGTCTCGGTGGCCTATTGGGTTTGATGCAGAAAAGGAAAATCTCTGCCACTGGACTGACACCTGATGAAGCACAAATCAAACATATCAAAGAGAAATATCCAAAGATCCCTCTTTTTGAAGGCAAATTCGAGGAGTATCCCTATGAAGAGCACAAAGGGGAGTTTGGTGCAGTCATCACCTCTGAGTCTTTCCAATACCTCAAGTTTGACAATGCTTTCAAAGCCATAGCGGCCTTGGTAAAACCCAAAGGACGTTGGATTCTGTGTGATTATTTCAGACGTGGCGAAGCCTTCGAAAAGTCTGGCCATTTATGGGAGGACTTTACTGCCCGTTGTGAAAAAGATGGCTGGAAGGTCCTCATAGAACGAGACATCACTAAAAACGTCCTTCCAGGACTCTCATTTGCACATATGTGGTGTGAACGTATCATCTTGCCACTCTTCCACTATGCAGAGAAGAAATTCCATCGCAAGCGCCCTGCTGCCCACTTCGTTCTCGAGGATGTGGTCAATCGCGTTGAGACTTCTCTCACTGAGTCATTCAAAGTCATCGATCCTGAGACGTTTTATAAAGAAAAGCGTTATATGTTCGTCGTTCTGGAGCGTCCCTGACTTTGGGCCCCAAAACCATGGTGACCACACCATAAGGTTAGGGTGAAAGAGTAACCCTACATTCTGTGTTCCTTTCCTAAAGCCGACCCAACTACTCGCCTTTCTGTTGGCCTTGCATTTGCTTCTAGGTCGGTAACCCGAAAGGACGAGACAATGAACACATTTGCACCTCTAGATACAATTGACGAACTCTTGGAACATGCACGTTGTGAAAGAGACAACGGAAATGCCAATGAGGCAGCAAGTCTGCTCGAAACTGTCTTGGATCTCACTCGGCGACAAGGTGACCTTGGTCGAGAGACGACAACTCTCTTTGAATTGGCTTCAGCACGCCTAGACATGGGCGCCTGGAGCATAGCTCGTGAAGTTGCCTACAAGGGTTTGGATGCTTGCCGGCTGATCAACCATCGTATAGCCGAAATGGCTTTTCATGGGCTTCTTGGTCAACTTCAGCGCCGGATGGAAAACTACGAAAAAGCGCTAGATCATATGCTGACAGGTTTACAGCTGGCTCAAGAGAGCTGTGCCCTTGAACGTGAAGTAGTCTTTTACGCTGATTTGGCCAATCTCTCGCTGATGACTGGGAATGCTCATACTGCAGCAGCACAAGCAGATGCAGGTCTACGGAGAGCTTGTGAGTTGGACAACGCAGAAATGAGACTTGCTTTTATCGGCATCAAAGCACAGGCGTTGAGAATGCGTGGAGAATGCGAAGCCGCCCAGTTGCTTCTCGAAGAAGGACTGCGACTAGCTGAGTTGGAAGGCTCCCATGATCGTGTCACACTCTTCCGTCACGACTTAGCTTTGCTGGCTCAAGACATGGGCGAGTTTGATAGAGCTGAGGAGCTATTGATAGAGACCTGTGAAGACTTTCGTAATGCAAACAAGCTAGAAAGTCTCTATACGGCTCTGCAAAATCTCACACAACTACGAATGAATGACGGGTGGAGTGAGAAAGCCAGCAGTAGCCTGGCAGATGAGTTGGTCGTTGCTTCTAGCCTGGATAATTACATCTTCCACAAGGCAGTCCTGCGAATGATTGGCATTCTGGAGCAACTGTGGAGCAAAGATATGTATGAGGATCTCGAGGTAGCCCTAAAGGTTCTGCGCGAGAGTCTTGATGACCTGACCATTGGCAACGGCGCCAGTGACCATGCACGCCATCTATTCGATGCCATCTCGAACTTCAGTAATCGCTTACAAGTGATTTTGCAGCGAAGAAAACAGAGTTAGTTGTTGGCAGCTGTTTTCTGGCGAATCATCTCGTCGCGTTGTGACTTCAGAGTCTGGATAGTTTGAACGAGGCGTTTACCCTCTTCGCTGTTACCCTGACCTTTGGCTGCCAGATCTTCGTAGGACTTCATAGCAGCTTTGAGCTGTTCTTCTGTCCCGGCAAGAGAACCATCGGAGACCTGTGTTGCTCCTTGAGAAGTAGTGCCCACTGAAGTGGTGCCACTGCCTTTTTCCATTTCTCCACCTGAAGTACCGCCACCTGTGGAAGCACTGGCTGTTTCCATGCCACCAGCTGGAGGAGCAGCTGTTCCGCCTTCGAGGCGATTTTTGACGTATTGTTCTAGAGTCGTGCCAGTCACACGGCCACGCTGCTTGGCGAGCTGTGCCCACACGTACTGATGGCGAGTACCTTCAAAGTCTGGATCGGCACTGGTAACAACGACTCCGCCCTCGAGGACACCAAATTGGTTTAGACCATTGGCTGCGAGCCATTCGTCGATGTATTGCTGTGCATCAGCATTTGCCCAAATATTGTCGCCGCCAGTGGCTTTTTCTTTTGCAACTTGGGCGGGTGGTTTAAAGGCACCAATGTTTTTACTCTGTTTTTGAATGGCCTGGTAACCTTCTTCGAGATTGTGCTGCGTCTCTTGAATGCGCTTGAGGTGTTCGTCATACTTGCTGACGTCACGCTTTTTATCAACGAGCTCTTGGCGCACATTGAGAAGTTTGACGTAAAGCTGTTCGTTTGAGCGAGAAGCTTCAGCAACTTCATTCATTTTCTTCTGATATTCAGGATCCTTGGGATTGGGCACACGGTGGGTGAACATGTCGAACATAGCATTCTGCTTTTCGTTCACCACCTCTTGGGAAGCAACTACTTTTTGCAGCAGTTCTTCGAATTCTTTGGTTCCGCCACCAGAAAACCAGCCTTTGACTGTGTCTGAGGCTTTACCAAAAAAACCTTTGATTGAATCGAAGACACCAGCTTCTACGCGAGGCGCAGAGGCCAATAAAACAGTACAGACCAAGAGGGAGAAGACTATTCGTCTCATCATTACACTCCCGTGTATAAGTGCATTTCTGCCATTATTCGTACATGACCAAACTTCGGTCATGTATTACTACGAAAATTATGCAGAAAGGTTTCGATTTACGAAACCCCCTATATAAGGAAATATTCCGTGAAACTCTCCCTGGCAAGACGTCCACGGCGCAAAAGTGGGGCTCTAGCCTCTTTGACGCGCTTGGAAGCTTGATTTCCCTCAGCTTTGATGGCATCTAAGTGTTCACTGATGGTTTCGCCAGAAAAATCATCAAAAGTGAGCCAATGAGACCAACCACACTCTTCATATAGCGTTTCTGTCTTGGGATCATATGAAATACCAACAAAGGGAGTGAGAGTAACGAGGGCTGCCAAAGCTGCATGGTAACGCATGCAAATAACGAGACGACATGAAGCAGTCACTTCTAACATGTTGTCTGCTGTTACTTCGCTGAATTCGCTGTTCACATCTTTTGGCAACATGCTGGCAAACCTCTTGAGGAGAGGTTTGTCGAATTCGGGATGGAAAGCCAGGAGCTGGACTCTTTCCCTCCTCTTTTTGGCAGCTTTGCCTACGACTTCAGCCAGAAGTTTCAGTTTACCATCTGTTAGGCGCTTGTCTGGTCGCAATGCTACTCCCAAACGAGCTTTCCTGTCAGGAAAGGGTCCTTCTTCTTCTGGTCGTCGCCACAGGGCTAAATCGGCTCCTAGTAAAACATTCTCCACTCCCCAGCTCTTCAACAAAGAGGCTGAGTTTTCGTCACGCACTTGGATGAAATCACAATTATTAACTACATGCGTTGTAAGGGCTGGCATGAATGTTTTTGTCACAGGTCCTACGCCTTGTGCTACGAACAGTCTGCGTTCAACGGCAACTAGCTGAGCGGCAATAGCAAAGAAAGAATAATAAGGTAGAGAGAACCAGCCCGTTCTATCTTGGAATATTGAACCACCGCCATATACGAGCCAGCGACAGCGTAACAACTCGGGCACTATAGCTGTTATGTCATAACGACCAATGGCCTTGACGCCTAATTTCGCTGCAATATTCTCGCAAGCTGAACTTCTGGCTAGAACGACTATTTCCATATCCTCTTCGAGCTGTTCCTTCAAGTGGGGTACTAAGCGCGAGAGGAGAATTTCGTCGCCTGCATTGTCATAACCATAATAACCAACGACCAAAACAGAACTACCAGGCAAGAAGCGGATTACCCACAGAATAGGCAAAAGGAGCAAACCAATGGGCAAGCCAAACACAAGACCAATGAATGAGCGAGCAACATTCACATCAGGGGCGCAGGTGAGGTGGCAGAATGAATTGACAGTCGAAACGCAGGCCACCGTTCCACCAATGGCCAATAAAAAGGACCAAGCTTGCTGCTTGCGCCTGAGAGCAAAAGCCAACAGAAGAAGAGCGGGATAACCAACAAGGAACTCTTTAGTTCTCGGCCTCACGGGCAGACGCATGTCCATTTTGTCGCGCACACTATGTTCAGCAGCTGAGGTCGGAATGGGCGAAAAATTTCCAGAGCGGAGAATGTAAATGGCACCAACCCCCAAAATGGCCACTCCCAAAACGACGTGTAACCAACTAACAGCTCTTTTTTCAGGCCGAAAACGTAGGTCCATGAGTAAAACCCAGGTTACGAGCACCAAAGGAGCCAAATAGACCAACTTCACTCCCGAAAACTGGTTCAGTTTGAGCAAAAAATCGCTAGAACAGAGCAATCCATGAATGCCCAAACCAGCTGATACGCAAAAAGTGGTGACGAGAACGAGTCCCCCCAACAAAGCCAAAATGAATTGGCCCATTGAGTAGTTTTCACTACCTTCCAACAAGCGATAAAAAAGCAAGACAGCAATCGCAGGAGCCATGACTCCTAGGGCGAGAGCGGAGATTTTGAGGACTAAGGTGCTTTTTCTCATCCACATGAGTGCAGAAAAGAGGACTATGCCAATTGCCTTGAGAAATACAGCCAAAGAGAGAGGCAAAATATTGGCCAGATAAAGGAAGAGTCCACTTGCTAGAGCCAAAGACACAACAAGAACGGTTTTGGCCAACTTGCTGGTCTTCTCATCAGCAGGACCCAACCTTGCTTCGCGAGGATCCAATGGCACACCTGGTTTAAAACCTCTGGCACCAATGGCTTTGATTACACGGTCGAAATATGCAAGGTTCCTGTCGAGTATGTTTCCCTTCCCTGGTGGCGGATTTTCAGGAGGGAAGAGTCTCAAATAGATGGCTCGCACCCGCCTTTCCCGTACTGCCCTGACCCACCTGGGAATAAAGCGACTAATGGAATATTTGGCCATCTCTTTGTCCGATATTGAGTGGACAATGATTGCCTTCGTCGGTCCACTCATAATCAGCTCTTTCACACCAATTTGACCGGCAAACTCAACGAGACCCACCGCTAGAGAACGAGAATTGAAAAGTTTGGCTGTCTCTTTGAGTTGACTGGGCCAACCCAAAGCGTGTTTTTCATCAAATAGAACTAAGCCGCCAGCTTCAACATCATCGAGCAAGGTTGGCTGTAACTCTCTGCCAGAAAAGAGATGGTTGTAAAACCTATGGACTCCCTGCAGATTGTGCGCAGCAAGAGTCATGGCAACTTTTCTATCCCAAAACAAACGTGCCGTTCGGATAAAAGCTCCACGAGCAAATATCTTTAAAACGTCCTGTCTTTGTTCTACAGTCACCAACTGTTCGAGAGTCCATTTGACCTTGAACTCTTTTGATCTACTGCGCAAACGAACGAAAAGTGCTTCTTCATTGGAACCAGCAAAGGGAGTACCTGCAGGACCGGGCAAAATCTGGACTACGCCCTCTTTGTCCAACTCGTTGATAGTGAGACGAGAGATGCCTATACCATTTACACCTACAGCTGCCAAACGAGAGGCAACTTCATTCCAAGAGACACCCGTAGCTTTTACTGCTCTTGTCAATTCTCGCCCATCGACAACGACGAGAACTTTTTTGTCCATCTTCTCGAATTGCAATCTGGGAAGAACAAATAAAAGAGAAACCATCATTAAAAGAATGAAAATGAATGCTGCACCAAGGATATAACCCTTTACCACGGGCCTTTTCACGTGTACTCCCTATCGTAAGACCTAGGCCTGCGGTCGGTGAAACCTAACACAGTTACGACCGCCCTCTTTGGCTCCGTAGAGCGCCTGGTCTGCTAGTTTGATTAGTTCGGTCTTGTCGCGAGCGTCGACGGGGAAGGTTGAGACACCAAGACTGATGGTGACGTGTAAGACGCCCTTTTCTGTCTGGTACTCGCGCTTCTCTACGGCTTGTCGCAGTCGGTCGGCCAATTTGACGGCACCAGTTTTGTTCGTCTGAGGCAAAACGATGGTGAACTCTTCACCACCATAACGGGCAACGATGTCCATCTCGCGCACAGCCTGTTTGAATACGTCAGCTGTCTCTTTGAGAACAAGGTCACCAATTTGGTGGCCATAAGTGTCGTTGAATTTTTTGAAGTGATCAATATCAGTCAAAATGATGGAAACAAAATCGCCATAACGGTCTGCACGACGCAACTCTGCATCAAAGGCATCCTGAAAGTAGCGATGTGTATAAAGTTTCGTCAAACCGTCAGTATTTGCTCTATCCCGTGTTTCACCAAACATACGTGCGTTTTTGATAGCCATGGCTGCCAAAGAAGAGACAAAAACCATTAATCTCGAATCATCTTTGGAATCAGCATGACGACGTCTATCCACATCTTCGATATTGAGAGCTCCAATGGCCTCATTGTTGTGTAAAAGAGGTGAACATAGAATTGAGGGGACACCTGTATCCTTTTTCAGGGCTGCCAATGTGGGATCTTGGCGAATGATGACTCTGTCCAGATAAAGACCGTTGGCAATAGAGTGACCAATGACACCACGCCCCATGGTCACTTCGGCTTCAGCCTTCTCATCATCTTTCCAACCAATACCATCTTCGAAATCAATCTTTCCCGTTTCTGGATCGACCAACCAGAGAGATGCTTTTTTTGCTCCCAACTGGCGCTGCAGAATGTCCATTATGAAGGTTATGACCTTTTTGGTTTCCAAAGACTGGTTCGTTGCTTTGGCAATACCAGAGAGGGTGTTAATCAAAGATGTGACTTGAACAACTTTGTTCCTAGACTCTTCGACAGAGTCCTTCAATTTCACATAGTCACGCTTCAAGCGTCCAAAATCTTGCTTGACGGCTTCAGTGGCTGCTTTGCCATCTTTATTCTCAAAATGAAGGCCAAGAAAGGAAAGAAGGGCTACAGGCAGAGCGACAACTACTCCCCAGCCAAAGCGGCTTGCCCAAGTGGCTGTTACACCAAAAAAGGAGGGAACGAACATGGCCAGCAAAAGAGCAGCGAGAGCAGCTCCACCAACAAAGACGATGTTCTTCGACATAGGGGTCCCTCCAAAGGGCGATTATACCATAGCTTGGTTAGCGGGATTGGACCCGTATTACGTTGACGAGGGCAAAGATGAAGAAGATGATGTTGTGAAACCATGCGGCAAGCATTGGATCGACCATACCAGTCTTGCCCACAGAAGAAGAGAGGCTGAGAGCAATGTAATAGAGAAAAGTCACGACGAGGCTAATACCAAAGCCAATGAAACCACCTGAACGATGAGAAGAAATACCCATCGTTGCTCCAATGAGAGCAAAGATCAAAATGCAAAAGGGGAAGGAGGTTTTTAGGTAGAGCTCTACCTTCAAGGGAGCGGTGTCAGCCAGTCCCCTCTCGTCGAGATATCTGATCTCTTCCATGAGCTCAGAGAAAGAACGCTCTTGTGCAAAAATTGACTCTCGGCCAATTTCAACCCGAGCTTTCGTTAGATCTTCGAGACCTTCTGGAATGCGGTGAGCTTCCAACTTATCGAATCGACCTGCACCAACACTATTGTCCAGTCTGTAATCGCGAAAACGCACTCCGCTCAAAGACCAAATGTTGTCATTGCTCTCTTTTTTGACCCAACGAGCGCTTTTAGCTGCCGTCTCAATTTTCACTCGCTCACGATGACTAGCAGGACCTGGCTCATCTTCACGCAAATATTCACGAATGAGCATTCTTTCGACTTTGTTCGTTTTCAAATCGAGGCGGCCTATGTAAAGAAGACCACCATTTTTCGACCGCAAAAGAATGTTCTCTTTGTACTTCGACTCCGTCTCTTTACGAATCTCTCGCTCCCAAATCCTTTGCGAACGATACATGGACGGTGGCACCACTTTGTCGAGGAAGAGAAAAACTCCGAAAGTTACGAGCAAACCAAAGACTGCAACAGGATAAAGGAGGCGACCGAGACTGATGCCTGCAGCACGCATTGCAGTTATCTCAGAATTCTTCGACAAATTGCCAAAGGTCAGAAGTGTTGCGAGCATGATGGCAACGGGGAAGATGTATTGCATATCTTCGGGAATACGGAAAATGAACCATTCAAATATAACCTCAGGTGGCACCTTGCCTCTTGTGAGCAATTTGATGGCTCTGAGCATTGGCCCAAAAGAGGTAATGATAAATGCCCCAGCCAAGCCACCAACAAAGGGCCAGACCAGCTCTGAAAAGATGTATTTATCGAGTCGTTTGATTATTACCACGTAAAACTCCAACGTACTTAATGGTATACTGCTTGGCCGTGGCAAGCAATGTGAACAAACCACTACTTTCGATAAGCAATCTCAAGGTACACATCCCTGTGTACGGTGGTTTCTTTTCCCGACAAGTGGGCACAGTCCGCGCTGTCGATGGCCTATCTCTTCAGCTTAAAAAGGGCGAAGTTCTTGGTCTTGTTGGCGAAAGCGGCTGTGGAAAAACAACTACAGGACGGGCAATCCTTGGATTGACTAATGTAACTGCAGGCTCCGTCAAGTTTGACGATATAGAGTTAACACAGTTGTCTGAGCAAGCATTCCAACCTCTACGCCAACGTATGCAGATGATTTTTCAAGATCCCTATGGCTCTTTGGATCCACGAATGTCTGTAGGGCGCATTTTGGAGGAACCGCTCATCGTTCACGGACTTGGAGACAAAGGGACTCGACAGAAAAAAGTGGAACAATGGGTAGAACGTGTCGGTTTGACGACAAAACACCTGCACAGATTTCCCCACGAGTTTTCTGGTGGTCAACGGCAACGTATAGCCATTGCTCGGTCCCTCATCCTCGAACCAGAGCTGGTCATCGCTGACGAACCCGTTTCAGCATTGGACGTATCCATACAAGCTCAGGTAATCAATTTCCTGCAAGATTTGGCAGAAGACATGGGGCTTACAATGCTCTTTATTGCTCATGACATTTCCGTCGTCCATCACATTGCCAACCGTATGGCGGTAATGTATATGGGACGAGTAGTGGAAGTCTCAGAAGGAGAGCAGCTGCTCGACAATCCTTGTCACCCTTATACATATTCGCTCATTTCCGCAGTTCCCCAACCATCACCACGAGAAAAGTCTCGGCGAGTCATTTTGCCTGGTGAACCACCATCTCCACTTCATCCGCCCCAAGGATGTCATCTTCATCCTCGTTGCCCTGCAGCCAATGAGAAATGTCGACTAGAAAGCCCTATTCTCCAGCCTTTCGAAGGTGACGAGAAACATCTCGTAGCTTGTTTTAGAGCGGGTGAAGCCGTCAAGGCGGTCAGAGACTGGCACAACGCGAGAAAATGATTTGACAGGATTTGGCACCATGCATATAATTGGTGCGCTCCCAAGGCATGCCGAGGTGGTGAAATTGGTAGACAC